>JBHHYX010000168.1:0-10551 GCA_046757765.1 Acidobacteriota bacterium
TATGAAAACTTTTTTGTCACGGGGCGACGCCGAGTCCTGCCATCTACGGTTCCGAGAACCATGCTTGGTGCCGCTTCTTCCCTTCTGGCCATCGAATTGGGGGTTCGTGGCCCGAATTACGCGATCTCCACAGCTTGTTCTTCTTCCAGCCATGCGATCGGCTGGGCTTTCCGAATGATCTCCCACGAAATGCTGCACACCTGCCTGGCCGGGGGTACCGAGTGTCCAGTTTCGCCTGGCCATCTCCATGCCTGGGATCAGTTGCGAGCTCTGGCCAATGAGAATGCTTCGCCGGCACGTGCTTGCCGTCCTTTCAGCAGGAATCGCACCGGTCTTGTTCTTGGCGAAGGAGCTGCCATGCTGGTGTTGGAGGAGCGCAGTCGCGCCCTTAACCGCGGGGCGCCAATCTGCGGTGAGATCTTGGGATACGGCGCCAACTGCGATGCCAGGGGCATGCTCCTTCCCTCAGCGAAATCTCAGGCAGACTGCCTGCAAAAGACCCTGAATGATGCGGGCACCAGTTGCTTCCGTCGCCGGAAGCTCTATCTTGTAGTTCTGTTCCCGCAGCCGCTCCACCTCCTCATTGACCAGAAAGCCACTCCCTCAGGTGCCCAGACGTCCTGCCAGAGCGTGTGCATGTGAGAAATCCAGCCTGGCAGGTGGGTTGAAAGGTCCATACTTCCATGGTTATAATGTATCCATGCGAAAGATTCAGGTTCTTTTTCCGGAGCCGATGCTGAGGCAGCTCAAGCAGATCTCAAGCCAGGAAGACCGTCCGGTGAGCGAACTGATCCGGAGGGCCACAGAAGCATGGCTGCTTCGGCTGCCCGGTGGGGAGGCGGGGCGGGCGCGACCCAGAGTTCCCGTTTTTCCCGGAGGAAGAGTCTTGCTTTCAGCTGAGAGCATGAAAGCGGCCATTTACGCAAGAGACCCCGAACAAGATTATCCGCCAACTCAAGACCGTGACCCGCGACCGAGTGAAGGCTGACTCACCCGGGCCGTTATCGAGCACTCAAGCCGCCATAGATGCTGCCGCCAACATGAATAGTCTCGACACCAACATACTGATTTACGCCACCAATGAGAATTGTCCGGAGCATCTGGCGGCCAAGGAAATCTATGAGCGCCTTCTGAAGGACCCGCTGCGGTGGATCATTGCGGATCAGGTCCTCTTTGAGTTCTATCGGGCTCTGCGCAGTCCCCGCATCCTCGAAAACCCCCTTTCGGCGGAAGGAGCGGCCGATCAGATTCGATTTCTGCGCGATGAGGCGGGTTCTCTGCACTGCTCTTACGAGGGCAGCTTTTGGAATGAAGTGCTAGGCTGGCTGGCGAGAGCTGACTTTAGACCCGGGCTCATCTTTGACTTGATACTGGCAGTGACCTTGAAGGCCAACGGAGTCCAGAGATTCTACACACGCAACATTAAGGACTTTCAACCACTCGGCTTTTTTGAGCTCGTCGATCCGACCGCCCTCACATCTTAGGACTGGCTGCCACAAGCGGTAACCTAATCTTTGCGCAGTAATTGAAATGAAATTTAACTGTCTGCCCCCCATGCCGCCTGCTCCGAGGGGGCGACCATTAACTAATCCCAGCGCCCCAAGGTTGACGTTAGAGCCCGGTATTGTTTCAAAATGGCAGGCTCCCCTCAGCCGTTGCAGCGAAGAGGAGGGGTCCTCGAGCACGGCCGGCAGGTCTTCGAACCGCGAGAGGACCTCTTGCCAGGAAAACCATTTCAGCGGAATGCGTGTGATGCCGTCATGGAGCTCACCGATATCCAGAAAGGGCGCGCCAGCAGCCAGGGCTGTGCGCCGTTTTTCCAGGATGGCAGCCTTGCGCTCCTGGTGGAGCGCTGCTTTGAAGGCAGATAAATCCAACTTCAGGTCGATCTCTTGCGCCGCCCTGACCAGGTCGCCCAAGGGCTCACTCGGGAGCCTGGAAACCGTGTCGAAATTGAGCCTTTCCAAAGCATCACCTAGTCGCCTGTATTCCGCCAGGCGAACCTGACCGTCGCGCCTCAATGCCAAAAGGCCGGCTTTGAGCTTGGCAATCAAGAGCAGTTGTCTTACGGGTTGTTCAGTGTGTCTTGTGTGCTCCTCCGTAGTTTTCAGGACCACGTCCCTCGCCTTGTACTCTTCGCTTATTGCCTTTGCCTGTTGGCTCAGGCTCTGATGTGAGATCTCCTCCTCTCCTCGCTCTTCAGGCTTTTGCCCTGGCTCGACCTGCCCCTTCTCAAACTCATAACCACAATCGCAGCGCGAGGCCGAAGGCGGACGTTCCAAGCCACAAAGTGGGCAATTCATCCTTCGCTCCGATTTAGAGCCAGGCGGTCTTTTCGATTACAAACTTGTGTGACGTTCGTTATCATGGGCCGAGTGGACCCGGCTGTGCAACCAGTTTTCTTTGAAATGCTATTGTGGGAAAAGGGGACCAGCGATCGCCGCGGAGAAGAAGGCTTATCCCGCTTGGCTCGCTTCAGAAGGCGGACGGCCGGACCAGGACAACTCGCAGGGTTGGGTCCTGAAGAGCCGAAATCCCCATCCGCGCCTTTGCCGTGGGTAGCTTTCCCGAGCAACGGGCCAGCTCGGGAGTAAACAATTGGGGATTGGAGGCGTTTCCATGGAAACACGACTGCTCAGAGGGAAGAAGATTGCCGACCAGATCAAGTCGGAGGTGGCCGATGAGATCGCGGATCTGAAAAGAATGGATCTGGTCCCGGGACTGGCGGCGGTGTTGGTGGGAGAGCACCCGGCCTCCCGTCTCTACGTCAGGAGCAAGACGCGCACCTGTGCCGAACTGGGGATGCACTCTGAGCCCATCGAACTGCCGGATGGGACCACGACAGAGGAATTGCTGCAGGTGATTGGTCGTTTGAACCGGGCCGATGAAATCGACGGCATCCTGGTGCAACTGCCCCTGCCCGGGCACGTCGATGAGGAGAGGGTGCTGCAGGCTGTTCACCCAGCCAAGGACGTGGACGGCTTTCACCCCCTCAACGTGGGGAAGCTCTGCAGCGGACGCCCCGGGCTGGTTCCCTGCACCCCCGTGGGGATTCTGGAAATGCTGAAAAGGGAGGGTATTCGCCTCAAGGGTGCTGAGGCGGTTGTGGTCGGACGGAGTAACATTGTGGGCAAACCGATGGCCCAGTTGCTGCTCCAGCAGCACTGCACCGTGACCCTCTGCCACTCTCGGACCCGGGATCTCGCCGCCGTCTGTCGAAGGGCCGATCTTCTGGTGGTGGCGATCGGTCGCCCGGCCCTGGTGACGGGAGAGTACCTGAAGCCGGGAGTGGTGGTGGTCGACGTCGGCATGAATCGGATTGAAAGTCGCCGCCGGGCCGTCGAGCTTTTCGGGGAAAACTCCCCTCGGCTACCCAGATTCGATGAAAGGGGCTACACTCTGGTGGGCGATGTGCACCCCAGGCAATCAATTGGAATTGCCGCCGCCGTGACTCCTGTGCCGGGAGGAGTGGGTCCTCTGACCATTGCCCAGTTGATGAAGAACACCGTGCTGGCCTGCCGGATGAGACGGCTCGGATCGGGCCGCGCGGTGGGGTCGCCCTGAGCAATCGGGGTCTCCCCTCAGGGTTTGCGCAAGAATAGATTGGCAGAGTTGGCGCTCAGGTTTGGCCGCGAACGATTGAGCGAAACCGGAGGCGTAGCCGGGCCTACGTTGAGGATTTCGCGATTGAGGAGCGGCCGAAGATGGTGTGAAGATGAGATGCCAAAATGTGAAGTTATTCTTGCGCGAGCCCTTAGTGAGAGGTTGCGATGAAAAGCCTTCTTCTTTGGTCTGTGGTGGCGTTGACGAGCGCTCACTCTCCCCTCTCTGTGACCCAGGTGCACAAGTTGAAGATGGGTAAAGCCCCGACTTTCGTCGACCTGAGTGCCGACGGTCACTACCTGTTCGTGACCAACTTCGCTTCCGACGAAGTGCGGGTGGTCGACACCCGAACCAACCGGACCGCCGGGGAGTTCTACGCCGGCTATGAACCCCTGGGAATCGCTGTGTCTTCTTCCGGTGACAAAATCTTCGTCACCAACTACAGCAATGGACTGGTGAAGGCAATCGACGCCCGGAGTTATGAGATTCTGGACGACATCAAGGTGGGTGGCAAGCCCAGCAATATCGTGGTGGCCCCCAACGGGTTGCAGGCTGTCGTGACCAACTATGGCCGCGGCAAGTTTGGCAAGGTCGACTTCGTCGATACGGCCACCCATCGAATCATAGCCGAAGTCAAGGTCGGCGTGCGTCCTCTGGCGGCTGTAGTAGCGCCACTTGGAGATCAGGTCTATGTGGTTTGCAGCGGCTCCAACGATCTTTACGTGATTGACGCCAACAGGCACAAGGTCATCAAGCAATTGCCGGTCGGCCTGAGCCCCGACGGCCTCGCTCTCTCACCCGACGGGATGACGCTCTACGTCTCGAACAGTCGCACCAACGATTTGTCGGTTGTGGATTTGCTGGATCTGGAGGAGAAGCGCCGTGTCCGGGTGGGAACCAAGCCCTTTTCGCTGGCGGTCAGCCGGGATGGAAGGATCTTCGTGGTGGAAACCGGCGGCAACACCGTGAGTGTGCTCAGTCCCACCTTCGAGAAGCTGGCAACCTTCAAGGCGGGCAAGAAACCGGTCGACATTCACCTCTCCCCTGATAACCGCTACGCCTATGTGACCAGCGAGAAGTCCAACAGACTGCTGGTGTTCGAGATCCGCTGAGAACGCCTCTATCCTGGCCGCGGAGCGACTCACTCCAGCCCCGCCACCCATCCAGGAAAACCGTTTGGGACTTGGGGCCTTGGAGCCTTGGGAATTCTCCAGCTACCCTTCTTCCACCCGGTGAAGAATCTGGTCGAACTGTTCTTCTTTCTTGTAGAGGGAATAAATCAGGCCACCGGGTAGAGCCGCAACGGCAATGGCCAAGGTACTCAGGAGCGAGAGGGCCACGGCCCTTTCCTGGCCCATCCCGACTTGTGTGAAGAGGAGCAGATACAGGCTTTCCCGAAGTCCGAAGCCGTTGATGGTCAGGGGGACCAGGATGCTCAGATTGATGAGGGGAATGAAGACAAGGAAGACGGGAAAGGGTGCCTGAACCTCCAGCCCGAGGGCAACGATCCAGACGATGACCACGGAAGAGAACTGCACGATCAGGGAAAGGAGCAGCACCACCGCAACCGCCCCGAGATTGCCGCGAAGCTTCCTCAGCCCCTGGTACACCAGCTCCATCCTGGACTCGATGTCGGGAAGCCGCAATTTCTGAAGAAACCAAGTCACGACTGCATGTACGCGGCGATTGAAGAGCGCCAGGACGGCTGCCAGGTAGAAGGCAAACAAGGCCAGAAAAACGCCTACCAGACGGGCCCCTCGCACCTCAATTTGAGAAACGGCGGCCGCCACGACTCCAATGGCCAGCAGGGCACAGAGCCCGCCGCTTCTCTCCAGCACCGTCGTCGTCAAAGTGGTCGACATACCTCTTTTCTCACGTTTCGCCAGATAGTAGGCGCGAAAGAAGTCGCCTCCGATTCCGGAGGGAAGAACGAGACTGAAGAAACTTCCGATGAAAGTGATCTTGGCCAGCGCTTTCAGAGAAATGTGGATCCTGAAGCTTGCGAGAATGGTTCTCCAGCGCACTACGGACAGCAGGATGGAGAAGAGCTGCACCAGAACGGCCGCCAGCAGGAAGGATAGATGGGTGGAGCCAATTGCCGCCGCCAACCGGCCCAAGTCGATCTGGGAGACCAGCCAAGCCAGCAGCAGCGCTGTCAGGATCGCTTTCAGCAAGGTGCGGCCGGCAAATCGCAACATATCATCTTCAGGAGGATAACGGCTTTCGGTGGCTGTTTGGGAGCCAGGGAACCCACTACGGCGGCAGCAACTCCGGTCGCCTCTGCCGCGCCGTTGCAAGCATTCGAATCTGTCCGGACCGCCTCGAGGAGAAGCCTCGCCCTCAGGCAACGACCGGAGAAAGACGACCTGTTGCCCGGTGACTGCCCCTTCTACCCCCCAATTGTATCACCTGAATGGAGAGATTCTCCACCGCCACGGGCGCCGATCCGTCGCGATTTCGCCCTCCAGGCCAGGGTTGGGAAACCCGTACGTGTCTAGTGCTGTTGAGGGGGTGAAAGGATGCGGGCCGGAGAGGATGACGGGCAGTCGATTCCTGGGCGGCCCCGGAGGGGCCTGTCGCCCCTGCCGGGGCTCAGATTAGACGCGGGCCGCTGGGGAGGACGAGGGGCTAAAGCTAAGCAAAGATATTTGGAATTATTGATTGCACAGGTTAAGCGAATCTGGCGCCAAGTCACTGAACCACGAACCTCAGTGAGTGGCCATCCGGATTGGCCGGGCGCTGACGCTTCGGTTCAGTTTACGGAGCGGGGCAACGAGGCGCACGTCGTCAATGCGACGCATCTGAGGGCAAAATTCTCACAATTCGGCGGCAAGCAGCTCAAAAGGTACGGAAACTCTGGGCCTGGGAAGAGCGAAAAGAAGAGATGTTGATATAATGACGACATGCCAGTCTATGAATACGTGTGCCAGGCTTGCGGGCGCCGCTTTTCCCGCTTTTTCTGGCGAATTTCAGACGCGGAAGGGGCATCCTGCCGCTGTGGCAGCACCCATTTGGAGCAGCAGGTCTCCCGCGTGGCCATGTTGCGCTCGGAGGAGAGCCGGATGGAAAATCTGGCGGATCCGGCCCAGTGGAGTGGCTGCGATGAAAATGACCCCAGGGCGATGGCCCGGATGATGCGAAAGCTGGGAAACGAAATGGGAGAAGACCTCGGTCCCGAGTTCGGCGAAGTGGTCGATCGCTTGGAGGCGGGAGAAGATCCGGATTCCATCGATTCCGCCCTGAGCGGAGACGGCTCAACCGAAACAGCCGCCGACCCCGACAACCTTTTCTGACTTTCCCGGAAGGATGGGAAGTGCCAAAACGTCCTTTTTCCCGAGGCTGCGAAGAGCAGGGTTCGAACCCCAACCGGCGGAGCCGCAAACCCTTCGTGGGGCGCGGAAGACGCACATTGCCAAAGGTCAATTCCCGACGAGGAGGCGGGCCAGTCGTTCTAGAGTGTGGGAGACGGCGCCCCAAGGAGTTCGATCGTACACCAGAGCCGGAAAAAAGCCTCCTACAAAACCCCAGAAGATGCTGTAGGTGAGCGCGGCCTTGAAGAACCAGCCTCGGGGTCTGGCCTTCATGACCCCCCAGACCATCACTGGAAGGACCGGAACCAGGTAACGCGACGAAAAGCCGGCTCCACCCATCCAGTCCTGGTAGGCTGCGTGAACCAGGAAGAACACTACGGCGGGGAGATAGCGGTCGCCACCCTTGCGGAACTCCCACAGCCCCCATGCCAAGAAGGGAAAATAGCAGAGAATCCCGTTCTCCGGACCCAGGAGAAGCCCCACCACACCCACCATAGGCCAGCTGAAGCCGCCATGGATGCCGGAATGGAACAGGCTGAAATGCTCCACATCTCGAAAAAGCCACTGGATGAATGCGACGCTGAAGGCAAGTCCCAGAACTCCCGAAGCCAGCAACGAATAGCCCCATCTCCTCTCCCTTCCGCGCAACGCCAGCAGCCCCATCGTCAGAGGCACCACTGCAAACGGATACTTGATCAGCGTGCCCGCCAGCCCCAGCGCCGCCACCAGCCAAACCGACCTGGAAGTCAGCATTGCCACCCAGATCGCCAGGATCCAGGGCTCGGTCCAGAGGTCTCTCGAGTAACACCAGAGGGGCGTCGCCAGCGCCAGCGCCAGTAACCAGGACTCCCGGTTTTGGCGTGAGGGAAGGTGCTTGAAGAACAGGGCCAGCCCCAGAAGGCTCGCCATCATGGTGAACCAGATGCAAACCGGTTCCACCCACAGAGTTCCCGCAAAGGGCCAGGCCGGGAATGCCAGCAAGAGGGCAAAAAAAGGGGAGTGGGTCGGCAGCAGCCTCCCTTTGGCATCGCGATCCACGTGCCGATCGATCGGCATTCTTCGAAAGCGGGCGCCGGCATCCCAGTCGCCATCCAGGGCCTGTCGGTAGTTATTGGACAGGTCGAAATCGTGATCTTCGATCAGGCTGTTGACCATGACCAGGTAGTGGGGAGGATCTCCCGAGAGCACGCCCGGGGGACTGGCGGCGATCGGTCCCACCCTCCAATGAGGGACGCCCTGGGTGGCGTCGGGGTGAGACGGGGCCTGGATCAGGGAGGAAAGAAAAAAGAGAGCCAAGATCGCAGCTGACAGCTTTCCAAGTGTTCTTTTTTCCATCTGACCTCCGTTGGCACCGGGTCCGTCCGGACCTCCCCTTTGCTCCCATTGCAAGTGGGCGGGAAGGCATTGGGGCGACCCGGGTCGCGGCGCCGCCAGGGAAGCGCCCGCCTCCCAGGACCTTACACAATCCAGTCGTATTTCAATCGTCAATCATGCGGCGATTTGTTGCACATTCCAAGCACTGGATGCAATCATTCTCTCCTGGCCCAGAGCAGCGGCCAGATCGGTTTGCCCCGGTGAGGCAGAGTCTCGTCGGTCTTTCTGGCTTTTCTTCCCGAAAGGACTCCACCTGTGAAGCAGCCCATGCACTCGCCCCAAGTTCCCTTTTTTGCCCTCACCTCCCTTCTGATTCTCGGTCTGGGGGTCTTCAGTCCGGCCCAGGACTCCACCTATATCCGAGAGCACTACACGAAGTTCGAGTATCGCATCCCGATGCGGGATGGAGTGAAGCTGTTTACGTCCGTCTACGTGCCCAAGGACAAGTCGCGCGCCTACCCCATCCTCTTGACACGAACGCCTTACAGCGTGGCCCCTTATGGACCGGACGAATACCTTGACGCTGCCGGAAATCAAAGGAGGCGTTACTTTCAGGAAGGCTATATCGTTGCCTATCAGGACGTCCGTGGCCGCTATATGTCGGAAGGGCTGTTCGTCAACGTTCGGCCCTACCGGCCGGACAAGCAAAGTGACCGGGATATCGACGAGACGACCGACACCTACGACACCGTCGAGTGGCTGGTCAAGAATATACCTGGTAACAACGGGCGAGTCGGCATCAGCGGCATTTCCTATCCGGGATTCTACACATCGATGGCCGCCATTGACGCCCACCCGGCCGTCAAAGCTGTCTCCCCACAGGCTCCCGTTTCCAAATGGATGGCCGGAGACGATTTCTTTCACAACGGCGCCTTCCTTCTTCCCCACGCTTTTGACTTTTACATCCGCTTTGGGCAGCCTCGACCCGACCCGAAAACCACTCCTGACTCCAAGTTTGACCAC
Source organism: Acidobacteriota bacterium (assembly GCA_046757765.1). Lineage (GTDB taxonomy): Bacteria > Acidobacteriota > UBA6911 > RPQK01 > JBHHYX01 > JBHHYX01. Next base: position 9,252 of record JBHHYX010000168.1, read on the forward strand.
GGCACTCCAGACGGATACAAGTTTTTTCTGGAGATGGGCTCGCTGCCCAATGCGGAAAGGAAGTATATGAAACACCGGGTGGCGTTCTGGGAGGAACTGATGCGGCACGGCAAGTGGGACGAGTTCTGGGCCAGGCGCAACATTCTTCCCCACCTCACCCATATCCGACCGGCCGTCCTGGTGGTGGGCGGGTGGTTCGACACTGAAAACCTCTTCGGAGCGCTTCACACCTATGGGGCCATCGAGAAACAGAATCCCGGCGCGACCAACATGCTGGTCATGGGACCCTGGTCGCACGGAGAATGGGCCAGGAAGGACGGCAGGCTTCTGGGTGCCGTCGATTTTGGCTCCCGGACCTCGGACTTCTACACCGAACACGTCGAAGTGCCCTTTTTCAATTATTATCTGAAGAATCAGGGCGATCTGGATCTCTCTGAGGCAACCGTCTTTGACACGGGAGTTCGGCAGTGGAGGTTTTTGCAGGCCTGGCCTCCCGAGGTGGTGGAATCAAAGAGTCTTTATCTGCGCGCCGGTGGCAAGCTGGCTTTTGCTCCTCCAGCACCAGAGGATGCCGGCTGTGATGAGTACGTCAGTGACCCGTCCCACCCCGTGCCCTACACGTCAGAGATCACCCACTGGTACAACCCCTCTTTCATGTTGCAGGATCAGCGCTTTGCCGAGAGGCGTCCCGACGTGCTGACCTATGAGAGCGAGGCGCTCACTGGGACAGTGACCCTGGCCGGACCTATCCGGGCCCAGCTTTATGTCTCCACTTCCGGCACGGATTCCGACTGGGTGGTGAAGCTCATCGACGTATTTCCCGATGATACGCCGGATCCGACACCCAACCCCCGTCAAGTGAAGTTAGGGGGCTACGAGATGCTGGTCCGAGGGGACGTGCTGCGCGGGAAGTTCCGAAACAGCCTGATTGATCCGGAACCTTTTGTGTCCAACCACGTCACCCCGGTCGAGTTCGAGCTTCAGGATGTTTTCCACTCATTCGAAAAGGGGCACCGGATCATGGTGCAGATCCAAAGCACGTGGTTTCCCATGATCGACCTGAACCCTCAAAGGTTCGAAGATGTCTACCAGGCCCAGGCCAAAGATTTTCAGAAGGCCACCCAGCACGTCTGCCACACTCCTGAACAGGCCTCTCATCTGACCTTCAATGTTATGAAGGAACCGAATCCCGACTAGAAATTCCCTAGAGGTAGCGAGCGACCTCATACCGCCGAGAGCCCATTGAGGTTGCCATTACCGCATTTGTGTCGGCCCGCCGGGCCTGTTGGCGGGAGACATC
>JBHHYX010000169.1:0-10503 GCA_046757765.1 Acidobacteriota bacterium
GTCGGTATCCAGTGCAATCCCTCTCACTCGTAACCGGGATCATTCTGACACGACCCTTCAGGGTCGATTCATTGCTGGTCCTACGTCCCAGGGTTCGGAAACCCTGGGCTGGAAGACACAATCCCTTCGGGATTGACGCCACCAGGCCCGTGGGATTCCCTTGTCCCGCGCTAAACACGTACGAAGGCGGTGGAGTCATGGGCGACTGAAGTCGCCTGAAGCCCTTGCCGTCCCCCCAAACCCGACGGCTCAGCAGTTTCTCCTGGCGGGACTCGACATTCGGTTTCGATCTGCTGGAGAACCTCTCATAGAGGACTGGTCACATCCTCACAACGAACTCGGCAAGCCTCCTGAAGGCGAGGGGGTTCACCCATCCCAGAATGGGACCCTAAACCTCAACAATTTTTACATTTACGGTCTCGTAATAGTCTTCGTATTTGCAATAATTTGCAATCAACTTTGGGAATTGGAACTTGGGAATCTCGAGTTCTCATCCCAATCTGGTAACGTATTTTTTCCACCGACTTGCTCTTTTCCGGATGGGAACGTCTTCGATCCACAGACAACGGGAGTGCAATTTATACCATGGTGTACTTTATTGTCATGAGTGCTCACGCTATGAACGATGAAATATCAAATCGTACAAGCAGGCCCCCCCCCGAAGTTGTTGCTCGGGAAACCGATAGGGGGGGAATCCCGGCGTGGGAACCCGACCGGAGCCGGTGGGAAATATTTGTTGGGCCGAGTTGGGCCGGTTTTCAACTCCCCTATTCGTCTGCTAAACTAAGAAAAGTTCGTTCATTGGAAAAATCACGAAAGGAGTCTTTTATGTTAAGGAATGCGAGGATGAAGCTGTCTGTCTCTTTCTTGGCAACTCTGGTTCTGCTGGTGGCAGTCGTTCCGGTGACAGCGCTGGGCGGGCCCATCGACCAGTTGGTGCTGGACCAGTTGGCGGCTCGCGGCAAAGCCGACATTTTTGTGAAAATGGCGAAGGACGCCTCACTCGATGCCGCCCTCTCGATCCAGAATCTGGGGGCGCGACGCCAGTACGTCCACGATACCCTGGTGGCTCAGGCGGACAGGACCCAGCAGGGTGTGCGCAGCCTGCTGAGCAGCCGGGGTTTCGGATACAAGGTCTTTTGGATTAACAACAGTCTTTTCGTGAAGGGTGCCGACCGAGCCCTGGTGCAGGAGCTCGCCCGGCGGGCCGACGTAGCCTACGTGAGAGGAAATCATGAGCGGCCTTTGGACCCGGTCGTTTTCGAGCCGGATACGGGCACTCAAGCCGTGGAGTGGAACATCGAACAGATCAGCGCCCCGGATGTGTGGGCCATCGGCAACACGGGACAGGACGCGGTAGTGGCCAACATTGACACCGGCGTACGCTATACCCATGAGGCGCTGGTGGGCTCCTACCGGGGTAATCTGGGCGGGGGTTCCTTCGATCACAACTACAACTGGTTCGACCCCACCGGTATCTGTGGTCCGGTTCCCTGCGACAACAACAACCACGGTTCCCACACCATGGGCACCATGGTGGGTGGCGACGGACCCGGCCCTTTCAGCAACGACATCGGGGTCGCCCCGGGAGCCCAGTGGATCGCCTGCAAGGGGTGCGAAAGCAGTTCCTGTACGGAAGCGTCACTGCTCGCCTGCGGACAGTTCATGGCCTGCCCGACTCGGACCGACGGGAGCGCTCCGGACTGCACCAAGGCGCCAGACGTGGTCAACAACTCCTGGGGAGGCGGCAGTGGTGACACCTTCTTTCAGGGCGCTGTGAATTCCTGGCTGGCGGCCGGGATCATGCCCGTCTTCTCCGCCGGTAACAGCGGTCCGAGTTGCTCCACAGTCGGCTCTCCGGGGGACTACCGAAACGTCATCGCCGTGGGTGCCACCACCAGCTCCGATGTACTGGCCAGCTTCAGCAGCAAGGGTCCCGGGGCATTCAGTTTTCTGAAGCCGAACGTGGTGGCGCCGGGCTCGAGCGTTCGATCCTCAATTGCCAGCAGCGACACTTCCTACGGATTCCTCTCGGGCACATCGATGGCGGCTCCCCATGTGGGCGGCACCTTCGCCCTGATGATGACAAAGAATCCGACGGCGGGGCTGAGAAATTACATCATCGCGCTTTATTTGTCCGCCTTCAGAGGGTTGGGGACGCCGCCCGCGCCCACCAGCTGCGGCGGCCGAAGCTTCAATCAGTATCCCAACGCCATCTACGGCTTTGGACGCATCGACGCCTTTGGCGCCGTCGGGCTCCTGCCTTAAGGAAAGGCGTCCGGGCGAACCTGAACTTCTCATACTGAAGAGGTGGTGACGGGTCCGTCAGGGCCGAAACTCCCCTTATATCGGGCTGTCCCCCCCGGAGCGACACCGGGGTGGGGAAGCCCGACCGCCCCACCACGACATTGGTAAAGAGGTGTGGCCTGCCTGGCCCGGCCCATGACCGGCCACTCGACTGCGGTCCCTTGGCTACCGCCAGCCAGGCTCTGACCAAAAGGCAAGGCGGCGGCGAGGGGGCATGCGCCGTCGAGGCAGCGCATCTGAGAATAGAGTTCTCAGACTTCGGCGGCAAGCAGCGAGCAGGAGGCGTCCTCCGTTTGGCGGAAGGGAATACCGTGGTAAACTTTGGCGGTCATCCATGAAAGACAGAAAGGAAGAACCACATTTTCAAGTCACGGATCGCCGCTTCTGGATTCAGGATGAGTCGATGGTCGACAAGGCCGCGGTGCCCGAGCAGCGACACCCTTCTTACGTCGAGGAGTTGAAGGCGCGCACCGAGTTGGCTGAGCAGAGGTTGCGGCAAAAGCTGGAGCAACTCGAAAAAGAGAACGAGGCTTTTCGGCGCCGCATCAGGGGAGAGATCGAGAAACGGATGGAACAGGACAAGATGCGCCTGTTCAGAGATTTTCTGGAGGTCATCGACAATCTCGAGCGGGCCCTTGAATCGGCGGACAACAGCACTCCGGAAGCTCTTCGGGAGGGGGTCCGGCTCAATCTCCAGCTACTGCTGAATAAGCTCAAACAGTCAGCCGGCATTGAGCCTATAGACGTCCTGGGCAAGCCCTTCGATCCGACCCAGTCCGAGGCAATCGGCGTCATGCCGGTGAACAACCCTGAGCAGGACCATCAGGTTGTGGAGGTACTTCAAAGAGGATACCGGTGTGGAGAACGACTGCTGCGGCCGGCCAGCGTTCGTGTAGGTCAGTATCAGTCCAACTCGAACTAGCCGGGTTGATTCCCGCCCAAGGTGGCGGATCAACCGCCGGTCTGACAAAGGCGGCAAAGGGTTCAACCCGTGGCTTCACATTCCCTAACCCGGATTTCTCACACTCGATCGTAGCATCGTGGACCGGGTTGTGCATTTGCCCTCTCGGATCGGCTTCTATTGACTATTCCCCATTGAGCGAGGAAAATGAACGTTTTCCTCTGTATTCCGGGAGATTCAATGCAAATCAAAGAAATTGCGGAGTTGATCCAACTCCTAGAACGATCAGCCATTGAAGAATTCGAGTTGGAACGGTCGGGTGTCCGCATCAGGGTGAAGAAGGGGGGAGGCGGAACCACGGGAGCACAGACCAGTAATGTGGGAGTTTCCGAGGGTTCTTCGCTCCAGCCAAGGGAGTTGGCCCCGCCCGTCCAGCCGGCTGAGCCGGAAAAAGAAGACGACCTCATCGATACGTTCAAAGCCCCCATAGTGGGAACCTTCTATCTCACTCCCAAGCCGGACGCTGAAGCGTTCGTGAAGGTTGGAGACCAGGTTGCGCCGGGCACGGTCCTTTGCATCATTGAAGCCATGAAGATCTTCAATCAAATCGAGTCCGACGTGGAAGGCGAGATTGTCAAGGTCCTGGTTGAAAACGGTCAACCCGTCGAATACGGTGAGGCTCTCTTCGAGATCCGCGTCAACGCCTAGGCCATGTTCAAGAAACTTCTCGTCGCCAACCGAGGTGAAATCGCGCTTCGGATCATTTGCGCCTGCAAGGAGCTGGCGATTCCCACAGTGGCGGTCTATTCGGAAGCCGATCGCGACTCCCTTCATGTGCGCTTCGCCGACGAGGCCGTGTGCATTGGCCCGGCCAAGAGCTACGAAAGCTATCTCAACACGCCCAGTATCATCAGCGCCGCGGAGATCACCAATGTCGACGCCATTCACCCCGGCTATGGGTATCTGGCCGAGAGTGCCTATTTTGCCGAAGTCTGCGAGACTTGCGGAATCAAGTTCGTCGGGCCCACGCCGGAATCCATCAATTTAATGGGAGACAAGGACCGAGCTCGCCGGACCATGCGGGAGGCGGGGCTGCCCATCATTCCCGGAACCGGTATTTTGACGGGATCCGAGGAGGAGCTGAAGAGCGCAGCGGCCGGAATTGGTTTTCCCTTGATCATCAAGGCCGTGGCCGGCGGAGGCGGGCGGGGGATGAGAGTGGTTGAGGCCCCGGAGCAGTTGAAGCAGGCCCTGGACACTGCCCAGTCGGAAGCCCAAAGCGCCTTCAACAGTTCCGACCTTTACATGGAGCGATTTCTGGACAATCCTCGTCATATTGAATTTCAGGTACTGGCCGACGAACAGGGTCACGCCGTTCACCTGGGGGAACGGGAGTGCTCCATTCAACGCCGTCATCAGAAGCTGGTGGAGGAGTCGCCCAGCACCGCTGTCTCGAGTGAGCTGAGGGAAGAATTGGGCCGGCGTGTCTGTGCGGCCATTCAGTCGATTCATTACATCAACGCCGGGACTGTCGAGTTCTTATTTGATCAGGACGGGAACTACTACTTTATCGAAATGAACACCCGTGTCCAGGTCGAGCATCCGGTCACGGAAATGGTGACCGGTGTGGATATCATCAAAGAGCAGATCCGGATCGCGGCCGGAAAACCTCTGAGGTTTTCCCAACAAGAAATCGAGTTTCGAGGACACAGCATCGAGTGTCGAATCAATGCCGAGTCTCCGCAGACCTTTGCGCCTTCGCCCGGCGTGATCGTTGCCTATCATGCTCCCGGAGGACCGGGAATTCGAGTCGACTCTCTGGGCTATGCGGGCAGTGTGGTTTCGCCTCATTACGATTCGCTGATTGCCAAACTGATCGCCCACGGCAGCGACCGCGAGGAGTCGATTCAGCGAGCGAACAGGGCCTTGGAGATGTTTGTTGTGGAGGGGATTGAGACCACCATCTCGTTGCACAGGAAGATCATCAATCATCCGGACTTCGCAGCCGGCCATTTCGGCACTTCCTTCTTGAGCCGAATGGAGACCTAGTCAAAACTCAGAGGGGCGGCAAGAGGCCGAAAACCCGAACGAGCACCTCAACAGCTGGAGCAGATCTTGACTTTGAAGAGCCCCTCGGAGCGAGGAAACTGGACCTCAAAATTGGGCTTTGTCCTGGCCGCCGCGGGCTCCGCCGTCGGTCTGGGCAACATCTGGGCTTTTCCCAATCAGGTGGCTCAGAATGGGGGAGCCGCTTTTCTCTTCGTTTATATTCTTTGCTGCTTTGTGGTCGGATTTCCGGTCATGGTGGCCGAGTTGTCGATCGGGCGCAGGACCCGCAAGGACCCGGTGGGAGCCTTCAGGGAGTTGAGCGGGGGCAGCCGGTTGATGCCTCTGATCGGCTTTTGGGGCGTCCTTTGCGGCGTCATGATTCTGGCCTTCTATAACGTTGTGGCCGGCTGGACTCTCGGCTACGTTTTTGAAGAGATCTTCCATTTCCTCGGGAGTGACCGTCTGACTGGGCTCTTGGCGGATCTGAGCAACGGTCACAAGAATGCCTTCTTCTCTGTTTTGTTCATGTCCGCCACCGTGGGAATTGTGGTGGGCGGGGTCAGTGGCGGGATCGAAAGAGCCACCAAGACGATGATGCCGACGCTGATCGGGATCCTGCTCGTCATGATAGGCTACGTGTTGACCCTGCCGGGGAGCAGCGAAGGCTTGACGGTCTACCTTCGCCCCGACTTCTCCAGGATCGACACTCAGCTGGTCTTCAGCGCCATGGGCCAGGCCTTTTTTTCGCTCTCCCTGGGCATGGGCGCGATGATCACCTATGGATCCTATCTGGGGCGTGACCAGAATCTCCCCGCTGCGGCCGCCTACGTGACCCTTGCCGATCTGTCGATCGCCTTCCTGGCAGGTTTCCTGATCATGCCGGCCATGTTCGTGGCTCAAAACCAGGGGATCGAGATTTTGGACGCACAGGGGGCTCTCGTTTCGAGCACAGGCCTGGTTTTTAACGTCCTGCCCCACCTTTTTCACACCCTGGGCACCGTTCTGGGAGTCCTTGCCGGGGTTTTGTTCTTTCTGTTGCTGGGCATTGCCGCCCTGACATCGACTATTTCTCTCCTCGAGGTTCCGGTCTCGTACTTCATCGATGAGCATGGCGTCAGCCGCAGGCGGGCCGCCGTGGGCATCGGACTCGCCATTGGTCTGCTTTCGCTGGTGATTTCCTACAAGACGTCTCTCATCGCCGTCCTGCTCAACATTTTCAACAATATTGGGCTGCCCCTGGGGGGGCTGATGATCTGCCTCTTCCTGGGGTACTGCTGGAAGACTGAGCGCGCGCTGCGGGAGATGCGCGACGGCTACAGCGGGGTCGACGACGGTCTGTTCTCCCGGATGTGGCCGTTTTTCATACGATTCATCTGTCCGGTTCTGATCGCGATTGTCCTGGTCACGAGTGCCCTTCCCGTCCTGGGCCCGTTGCTGGGCGCCCTCTTCTGACACGCGCTTCTCACGAGATTTTGTCATGAAGGGCAAGTCCGGGTTCCAATTGGATAAGGTTTATCCCATCAGCGATGCCGGCAACCGGCATGGCTTCGACCATGTCGATCTCACTCGGCAATTCCTGCGGGGGGGGGGCGCGGTGGGTACAGATCCGAGAAAAGGTCTCGGCCGACGCCGATCTCTACAGGCAGTTGGTGCGGATCAGGGAGGTATGCCGCTTGGCCGGAGCCCGGTTCATTGTCAATGACCGAGTGGACCTGGCATTGGCGTCGGGAGCCGATGGAGTTCACCTGGGCCAAAATGATCTGCCAGTGGAAGCGGCGCGGCGCATCCTGGGGCCGGGGGCGATTATTGGTCTCTCGACACACAACCGCGCCCAGTTTGAGAGCGCCCAAGGGGAGCGGGTGGACTACATCGCCGTGGGACCTATCTATCCCACCGCCACCAAAGAGACCGGATACGCGCCCCTGGGCAGCACCCTGCTTCTGGAGTTGAGGGCGAAAAGCTGTCATCCTCTCGTCGCCATTGGCGGAATCAATCTGGGCAACGTCGCGAACGTGTGGAGATCAGGGGCGGACTCGGCGGCAGTCATTTCGGACATCGTGAACGATCCCGACCCGGCCGGGCGTGTTCGTCAGTATCTGAAGCAGGCGGAGGCAGTGCTGAAATGAGCGACAACGAACATTTCTCCTCCCGCTGGGGTCTCCTCCTCTCGGTCATCGGAATTGCGGTCGGCACCGGCAATATCTGGAGGTTTCCCCGCATTGCGGCGGCCAACGGGGGGGGATCTTTCCTCTTCCCCTGGGTCCTCTTCCTTTTCGTCTGGAGCATCCCCTTGATCATGGCCGAGTTTGCCATAGGCAAGAAGTCGCGCTTGGGGACCGTCGGCTCCTTCGCTTTGTTGATGGGCAAACGCTTTGCCTGGATGGGCTCCTTTGTCGGGTTCGTGGCCGTGGCGATCATGTTCTACTACTCGGTTGTGGCTGGATGGTGCCTGCGCTACTTCCTCCTCTCCGCCACCGGACAACTGCTCGGTGTGACCGACCATGCAGCCCACTGGGAGAACTTCGTCAACAGCGGCTGGCAGCCCGTTCTGTTCCACCTTGCGGCCATTACGGCCGGCGTTCTTATCGTCCAGCGGGGAGTCGTCAAGGGCATCGAGAGAGCCAACCGCGTGCTCATCCCCGTGCTCCTGGTTCTGATCGTGGTCTCAGCCATCCGGGCCGTCACACTCCCCGGGGCCATGAAGGGGCTGGAGTATCTCTTCACACCCGATCTGCCGGCTCTGGGGAAGGCAAGTGTCTGGCTGCAGGCGTTGACTCAGAACGCCTGGGATACCGGCGCTGGATGGGGTTTGATCCTGACTTACGCCGTCTATATGCGAAAGAAAGAAGACGTTCCACTGAACGCGGCATTGATCGGGCTGGGTAACAATTCTGTCTCGCTTCTGGCGGCCATCACCGTATTCTCCACCGTGTTCGCGGTGCTGCCGGATCGGGCCGTGGAAGTCATCAAGACGTCGGGGCCCGCCAACACCGGGCTGACCTTCATCTGGATCCCTCAGCTTTTCTCCAGGCTGCCGGGCGGCGCTCTTTTCTGTGCCTTTTTCTTTCTGGCGCTGACCTTTGCCGCCTTGAGCTCTCTTATCGCCATGATCGAGCTGGCCGCTCGCATTCTCATCGATTTGAAGATGAGCCGCAGGACTGCTCTGAGAGTCGTCTATGTCGTGACGGCGCTGTTGGGGATTCCATCGGCCTTGAGCGTTGACTTTTTCTTGAATCAGGACTGGACCTGGGGAATGGGCCTCATGCTGAGCGGTTTTTTCATCGCCTTGCTGGCCATGCGCTACGGAGTCGACCGCTTTCGTAGTGAGCTGGTCAACTCCCGGGGCAGCGATCTTCGGGTGGGCAGATGGTACAACACTCTCCTCAAGTTTATACTTCCTGTGGAAGTGGTGGCGCTGGTCGCCTGGTGGTTTGCGCAGGTCATCGAGGCCGATCCGGGGAACTGGTGGAACCCATTCTCGGTTGAGACCGTCGGAACATGCGTCCTCCAGTGGGCGCTGGTCATCGCGATCTTCGTTGCCGCCAATCGCTTCATCGCTGAAAGGACCTTGAGACATTGAACCCAACCGCCGTTCTCACCATGGTTCTTGTCCTCAGCATCGTTTGGGGCGGCTTCGCTTTCTGTCTCAAGATAGCCCTTCAGCGAGAAAGAGAAAAGAAGTAGCCAGCCCTTTTGATGAACTTACTTCTCTTTCAAACCCGACTCGGAACCACCCTGCCGGTCTTGCAGCGTCAGGCAGCAAGCGGGGAAGAGATTCCCCATGCCTTCCACAGGTGGCGCCAGCTCAGGGGCCGGATCAACGATTACTACCAGAAATTCAAGGAAAGCTTCGATCATTGCGAGCGCCTGTGCGGCAATCTTCGACACGCAAACCGCTTGAGTGTCTATCACTGCTCCCGGCTGACAGCAGGGGAGGCGGAGAAAAGGCTGCGAGATTTCCTTCAATTCAGATATAGTAAGCACAATCGGTGGCTGTGGCTGGATCTCCTGGCTGCCGCCCCGGGAGGGGCGCTTTTTTGGTTGCCCGGTCCGAATGTGTTTTTTTATTATCCTGCCGTCCGCGCCTTGGGCCACTACCTGGCGCGGGAAGGCGCTCGAAAGGCTCAAAGAGTGGAGGCCTCCTTTGAGAAGGAAGCACTCATCGACAGCGTCCAGGAAAACATGGACCAGCTGGAGAACATCCGAGAGACACTGTCGACGCTGGAAGAGCGCTATCAGGTCGAGAGCCTGGAGCGGCAGTTGAACCACCTGAAAGATCGATGAAACTCGAACCCGATTTCCTGCGCAAGGTGGCCCTCTTTGAAGAGCTGACCGAGGAGGAACTGCAACTCGTCGCCAACTTGTTCAGGGAGCGTCACTACAAGAGAAATGACATCGTCTTCTTCGAAGAGGACACGGGCAACTACATGTACATCGTCAAAGCGGGACGAGTCAAAGTGTCCCGTTGGCTGCCAAACGGGAAGGAGATGATTCTGGCCTTTCGCGAACCGGGCGAGTATTTCGGGGAGATGTCGCTGCTCGACGGCGGAACCTCTCCCGCCACGGTGACGGCGGTTGTCCCCAGCGTCGTTGCCTTCACCACCCGGCGGGATTTTCGGAAGCTTCTCGACAATAAGGAGATCAACCGGGCGCTTCTCAAGATGTTGTGTGCGCGCTGCCGGGAAGCCTGGAGCCAGATCGAAGTGCTCACCTTCCACAATGCCGACGCTAGAATTCGAACCGCCCTTTACCAGCTTTGCCAAAAGAAGGGGGTGCAGACGACGCGAGGAGTGCGCATCAATCTGCAGCTCACTCACAACGAGTTGGCCGCTATGACCGGCATCGCTCGAGAATCAGCCACCCGGGTGCTGAGCAACCTGCAGAATGAGGGCGCCCTGACCGTCGAAGCCCGCCAGTTTCTGATCGCCGATCCGGAAAAGCTGGTCGACATTCGTCTTTTCGAGTAGGAAGCCGGCAGGCTAGTCGTGACCTCTTCCCCGGAGCGAACCCGCCCGAGGAAGTGGCTGAACCGGGCTTTGACGGCGGAGATGTTGACCCTCCCGCCTCGAGGTGCATTCTGACCTGTATCTAGTTGTAGCGAGCGACCTCATACCGCCGAGAAGCAGGTATACGAAGCGACAACGAAAACGGAGCCGGGAGCGTCAGCGACCGGAGCAACGGCGAGCGTCAACCCTGGTACCCCTCCCTCACGAGGGTGTCGTAAAAGGAGTGGTCAGCCGGTGGGA
>JBHHYX010000170.1:0-10461 GCA_046757765.1 Acidobacteriota bacterium
AGGGACATGAACGTGACGATAGAGATCGACAACCTTGGCGCCGCCTATCCCGACTCCGATCCTGGTCTCGCCTCGAGGGAGAGGTTGGGTTTTATCGGAAAAGGTAAAGGTCCAGTCCAAACGGTCAGGTAACTTTGCCGGCTGGGCGGAGATTTCTTTGAGCTGAGAGGGTTGCAGCTTGTATTTCGCACTCACCGCCGAAAGGGCAAGTTCCCTGGCATCTTGCTCTGAAAAGGATGCCCCGGATCTGGCCTCGGGCAGTTGGTGCAGGAATCTCCAAACCTGCCCGTCTGGACGAATGTAGACCCGAAACTCTTCCGCCCGTTCCTCTGTGTCCCCTTGATCGAACTTGGCAAACCGAACGACCCAGAGAGGAGGCGACAGATAGGAGCCGAGGAGACTGCGGTAGGTCTCGTCTCCTGCCGTCTGCCAGATGAACTGGTGTTGTTGGTCTGGGTTGGCCTGTACAAAAGCCAGCTCCGTCCAGGACTCGAGAGTGGCACCGCTTTGCCGGGAAAGCGCGCCTCGTGCGACTTCAAGTGCCTGTTGGCGGGTGAGGGGCAATGGCGGGGCATCATTCTGGAAGTTTCCCCACAACGCCCATGTCGCAATGCCGATCAGGCCGCCGGTCTGAAGCACTCTCCTGGTAACGGGTGAAAGCCTCGCTGACCTGGAGGGCGCTTGCCAAGGAGGTGGTGTCTCGACTTCAGGCGGGGGTTTCAGGGGTGGAGTCCACTCCCCATTGAGTTGCTTGTCGATCGCATCGTTCCATCTCCCGGCGCGAATTCTGGCAGCCAAGACGATCCAAAGGGGTGTCAGGCTCAACACAACCAGGAGGACTTTGTCCAATCCAAGTCCTGGCGCCGAGGCGACAAACAAGGGCATCGCAAACCAGACGGTGTCGAAAGCAAAGTGCAGGATGATGGAGGGCAGTAGCCCGAAAGAAAGATAGAGGCCTCCGAAACAGAGCGAGGGAACGATCAACTCCACTACACGCGCCAAGGCAGGTTGGTTGGGGTAGGCGGCATGTCCAGCCCCGAAGATCAGCGCTTGCACCACCAGGGCGCCCACAATCCAGGCCCGGCGCCGGCCCATCTTCTCTCCAATGAGTGCCGCTCCCGCCAGAGGCACGGCCCGAAAAAGACACTCTTCCCAGAAACCGGCCTGCAAGGACGGGGCGATCGCCGAGAGCCAGGGGAAATAGGTGGCCAGCACATCCGGATGGAACAGGATGTTGGAGGGAGACCACCAGCCGAGAGCCCTGTTTGCAAACAGATAAAGAGTCACTTCATAGCCGAAAAAGAGAGGAACCAAGAGATAGCCGGCCACCGTCCGTCCCAGCACCGCCGGTGAATTGGCAACGCCAGGGGACCCTATCTTCCAGAATTGGATCTGTCCTGGAAAGGCCCGGCGAGTGAGGCTCTCGGCCGCCATAAAGGAGAGGCTCAGCAGAATGGCCAACCCGCCGAACCGCACCAGGACCGAGGTGGTCTGCTGCAGCACAAAGCCACGAATCGAGAGAGCCGTATCATAATCCATCCAGGCCAGCGGCCACTCGTTGATCGCAGCCAGGGCCTGGAGCAGGGAGAGGGATACTCCCAGGACGACCGCCTGCCGCCACAGCACCCAACCTTTTCGGAGCAGGAGGAACAATCCGATCACGCAGCCACCCAGGATGTAGAGCACCGCCATGGCCAAACTGGCGGCCGTCCCGATGGTCTGATTGGCAGAGCGCATCTCCTGGTAGCGGCGCTGAAATCCTTCGGGAATCTTGATGAATCGGGTGACCTCCGTCGGCTTGTCCCCGCTGACTGTCAGCCGAAGGCGGTAGCGCCCTCCTCCGATGTCACGGCGCGGATGCTCGTAGACAAAGGTATGATCCACTCGTCCGCCGGGGCGGACCTGGCGGGAGTCCTCGACGCGATCGTAGCTGCCCACATCGATCTTCCATTCCCGGAGGGCCGCCGCTTCCGCGATCGTTCGAGCTTGGTCCGAAGGAAGGGCGGCGCCCGGTTCATCTTCTGGGATCTTCTCTACAAACCCGTAAGGTCGGCCGGCGGGAGTGAAAAGGAGCAGGGACTCGTCGGTCTCCTTTTCGCGGTAGTGGCGCACACGCCAGGTGTAGGGAGAGTAGAGTTCCTGACCCAGCAGCCGATTAAAGGCTTCCTTCCCCCCGCCCTCGAGTTCAACGAAGTTTTGGACCTCTCCATCCAGCCCAAAGGAAGCCGCCTGCTCAAATTCCGGCGGTCCCAGTTGGAGCTTCTCCGCCAGCAGGCGAGCCTCCTGGAGGGCCCCACCCCGATCCATTCGTATGTCCAGATTGACCAACGGGAAGGCTCGAGGGAAATACTGGATGGCAAAAACCGTGCAGACGAGGGCCAAGAGAGCGAACAGGCTCCAGAATAGAGGTCTTCTCAAAGACATCTCAGCTCCTTCCTCGGAGTGTGGCCACTGCCCAAAGTTATCATCGACGCCCAGTGGAAATTCCCAAATCCCAAGCACCCATTCCCAAACCAGACTGCAAGTACGAAATCTCAAATGCAAGATCTGTTGGGATTTGAGCTCTGGTTATTGCCACTCACTTTGGGACTTGGGGCCTTGGAGTCTTGGGATTTCCAGTCAGGGTATGATCAACACCTGACCCAGGAAGATTTGATTGGGATTGCGGATCCGGTTGCTGTCTCTCAGAGCGGTGATGGAAGTGCGGAACCGCCTGGCGATGGCCGCCAGAGTGTCTCCGCTTTGGACCCGATATTGGAGGGGACGCTTCTTCGACCCTCTTTGGATCACCAGAGTCTGGCCCGGGTAGATCCGGTTGCGATTCCTGATATGGTTGGCCTGCTGCAGGTAGCGGACGGAGGTTCCCAAGCGGCTGGCGATGCCACCGAGCGTGTCCCCCCATCGGACCCGATAGAGAACGGACCCATCGGCGAGGACTTTGACGGATGCCGCCTCAGGTCGGGCTTTTTTCAGGATCCCCGCGACCTGCCCTGCCGTTCCCACGGGAAGCCGAAGCGTGATCCCGGCGGGAAGGACCTTCCGGCGCCAGACCCGTCTGGTCAAATAGGGATTGTACTCCTTGAGCACCTCTTCGCTTAGTCCTTGCACCCTTGTCAGGTAGCTGGTCTTAAAGCTCTTGCGGAGCACAAGACTCTCAAACCTCAGGGGAGGCATCAATTCCAAAGGGCCGAAGTGTTTTTCGTAATTCTTGACGACTTCCACGGCCGCCAGAAACTCTGGATAGAAGTTTCGACCGGCAAACCCGAAGAGTCTTGAATTGTATTTTCGGCTGATCGTGCGGATGTCGCTTCCATGTCTCTTCTTCGCCCGAAGGATACCGTTTCGGCCATGGTTGTACGCTGTGACAGCCAATGGCCATGTCCCCAGGGTCTCAAAGTTCTCTCCCAAAAGTTGGGCCGCACCCTCGGTCGAACGGAGCGGATCCAGACGCTCATCAACATATCGGTTAATCCTCAGGTAGTGGCGTCCAGTGCTTCGAACGAATTGCCAGAGGCCAACCGCTCCCGCTTTGGAGCGGGCGCCATAGCTGAAAGACGATTCCACGTGGGGCAGCAATGCCAACTCTTCCGGCAGGCCGCGGAGACGAAAGATCTCCTCCAGTCGCTCGATATATCTTCCTGAGCGGACGATCCCTTCCCGAAACTTCTCCTTGATCCCCCGCTGCTGGCGAATGGCGCGGCTCAGTTTGCGGTAGAGTGAGGCTGAGGGCTGATAACCCAAAGACCGAAGCCGTGCCACGATTTTCTGATGCTCCGGTGACAATCGGACGGGGTCCTTGCCGCGCCTCAGCTCATTGAGCAGGCTGATGAGGTGTTTTTCCTTCCGCTGCAGCTGCTTTTGCTGGCGTCTGGCTTCCCGCGGATTCCCCTTCACCCCTTCTTTGAAGTGCACCACCTCGTAGATGATGCGGACGTCTTTTCGGTCGTGCAGCAGCACATCCCGCTCACCGTAAACGGTGAACACGTTGCGCCAGAAACGGATCTGGTTCTCAAAGCCCTGGGCCGGGAAGTGCCTGGAGATCTGCTCCAATTTGAATTCCGCTCCCAGCGCAAAGGAGATGGGAAGAATCAGAACCAACAAGCGAAAGATTTTAGTCGACATCCGCATGGATCGTATCCACAGGGTGTGAAAGAGCCCCTCACCCCGAACAGGACCCCCTGAACACTCCAAACTGGTGCCGCGCGGCGCGCGGGAATACTCTCGCCGGCGTCGAGGGGCCGGTCAGGACGGCCACTCCGGTTCGGGGTCCACCCCGAGAGCATCCGCCACGCGGTTGATATAGTTAAAATATCCGATAATGTGTACAATCTCCAGGATCTCCTCGTCAGCGAAACCGTGGGCCCTCAGGCGTTCCACATCCCGATCATTCATTCGGTCGGGATGTCGAGTGAGTTTAACGGAAAAATCGAGCATGGCTCGATCGGCGGGATTCAAGTCGGCTTTTGTGTAGTCGGCCTTGAGAGCTTCGACGAGGGTGGAATTCTCAACTTCGGACTGGAGATCCTCTCCATGAGCTTCGATTCAGTAGAAGCAGTTGTTGGCTCGGGAAACCACTACCGCAATCATCTCCTTCTGAGCCCGGCTCAATCCCCCTTTTGAATGCATGAGCGTCCTGTAGAAAGACATGGAAGCTCGCACCATTTCGGGCTTGAGACTGGAGATTTTCACCACGTTGTACACTTTCCCCGCCCGTCTTACAGCGGCGTCATACTGGCGTTTCAACGCTCCTCGAGCGTCTCCTTCGTCAATGATTCTGATCCATGCCATTGAGGACCTCCTGGATTTTGCGCACAATCTCGGCTGAAATGGCCCGTGGGGATTTCCGTTCCACTTCGATGTGAAGGTGGGCCTGCCCATAGTCCTTCTGCCTTTGGCGAAAAAGCCTCTCCAACTGCGCCGGGTCCTGAGCGTGTGGCCGGTGCCTGTCCCCCAGACAGCGTTGTCTGGCAAGCTCGAGAGGGACCTTGAGCCAGACCGACACCCCGCTCTTCAACACCATCTCTCGATTGAGATCGCTGCTGAAGGCACCCCCTCCAAGGGCAAGCAGGCAAGGAGGCCCGGCGACCGCACGCGCCAGCATCCTGGTTTCCAAGTGGCGGAAGAAGGCCTCTCCGCGGGTGCTGAAAAGGTCGTTAATGGACGTTCCCTGCTCTTCCTCGATCAGGGAGTCGAGATCCAGGAAGGGGAGTCCCATGCGTTTCCCAAGCCGCCGGCCAACCGTGGATTTGCCGCTGGCCATGAACCCGACCAGAAAAACGTGCCGCTTACCAATCGGCGAGGCCTCTGATTCCCGGCCTCCTCCCAGGCGGGCAAGCTCTTGAAAAAACCCGGGAAAGGAGATGGCCACGCAATCCGGATCATCCAACTCGATGCCCTCTGGCGCGATCAGCCCGGCCAACGAGAACGCCATCGCGATGCGATGGTCTCCAAAGGTCCTGACTCTTCCACCCTGCAGGGTCTGCCCTGCCGGGATGTGAAAACCATCCGCTGACTCCTCCACCTCCAGGCCCAGCTCTCTCAGATTGAAAGCGATCGATCCGATCCGGTCCGATTCCTTCTTGCGAAGCTCAGTCGCATCTTTCACGGTGAAACCTTTGGCCAATTGTGTGCCCAGGACGGCGAGTGACGGAATCTCGTCGATCAGGTTCGGTATCCATCGGCCCGAAATGACCGGCGGGAATCGTTGGCCCACTTCCTCACTGAAGGTCACGCGAAGGTCGCCCACGGGTTCCCCCTGAACAAGTCGATCATGGCGGACCTCAATCCCTGCCCCTGCCCCCTCCAGGAGTGTCAGGAGGCGAGTCCGAGTGGGATTCAGGCCGACGCCCGGGATCAGGATCTCAGACCCCGGCACGAGGAGGGCTGCCAGGATAAAGTAGACTGCTGCTGAAAAGTCTCCCGGGACCTGCACTCGGGCGGCAAAGAGACGAGTCCCCCCCAGGACTCTGCACTGGAGACCTTCCCGCCTTGCCTCGACTCCAAAGATCGGAAGGGCCCGCTCGGTGTGGTCCCGGGACTGCGTCTTCTCGATCACGGTGGTGGTCCCGGACGCAGCTACTCCAGCCAGAAGGAGACAAGACTTGACCTGAGCACTCGCCACCGGTGTGGTGTAACGAATCCCCTTGAGTCGGCGGCCGTGGATAGTCAAGGGTGGGTAGCTGCCGGGGCGCGCCTCGATCGAGGCGCCCATGGCGGCCAAAGGGTCGACGATCCGCTTCATTGGGCGTCGATTGAGCGAGTCGTCTCCTCCAATGGCAGAAGTGAAAGGCTGCGCCGCCAGCACTCCCGACATCAGTCGGATTGTGGTGCCACTGTTGCCCGCATCCAGCATGGCGACGGGGGGCTCAAAGTGCTCCCATCCATCGCTTTCAATCACCAGCTCACCATTCTGAAACTCCGGCTTGCAGCCCAGCATCCTCAAGCACGTCAGGGTCGACTCGCAGTCCTGGCTGGGAGAGTAATTGGTGACATGGGTGGCGCCGTGAGCCATGGCTCCGAGAATGGCGTAACGATGGGAGATAGATTTGTCTCCGGGGAGTCGCAACGTGCCGCGGAGATGGGAAGCAGGTTCGATTCTCATTCTGGCGCCGGGCTGCCTCCCCCTCCAGCAAACTCCAGCACGAGCTCTTGCAGTTGCTTCATGCGATCCCGGTACTCAGCGGCCTTTTCGAATTTGAGCTCCTGGGCCGCTTCTTTCATTTGCTCCCGCGACCTTTCAATTTCTTCTTCTATTTCGGCAGCAGAGCCATAGTCGGCGAGCCGGTCCGAGACCAAAGGTACGTCGTAGTAGTCCAGTTCGGCCATTTCCAGAAGGGTTGCATCGATGGGTTTGAGAATCGTTTCGGGCGTGATCCCATGCTCTTGGTTGTAGCGCCGCTGGACCTCCCGCCGGCGGGAAGTCTCGTCGATGGCCCGCTGCATGGAACGGGTCATACGGTCCGCATAGAGAACCGCCTTGCCGTGCAAATTGCGGGCGGCCCGGCCCACCGTTTGAATCAGGGAAGTGGCGCTGCGAAGAAAGCCCTCCTTATCCGCATCCAGGATGGCCACCAGAGAGACTTCAGGCAAGTCCAGACCTTCCCGAAGAAGATTGACTCCCACCAGGACGTCGAAGCGGCCCAAACGCAGATCGCGCAGAATCTTGACCCGCTCGAGTGTGTCGATTTCGGAGTGGAGATAACGCACCGAGACGCCTATCTCGGTGTAATATTCGCTCAGCTCTTCCGCCATTCGTTTGGTCAGTGTCGTGACCAGGACGCGTTCTTTGCGCGCCACTCGGGTCCGAATTTCTTCGAGTAGGTCATCGATCTGCCCTTTGACCGGACGAATTTCGATTTCTGGATCCATCAGTCCGGTGGGCCGAATAATCTGTTCCACAACTTCGCCCCTGGTTTTCTGGAGCTCGTATGGAGCCGGTGTCGCCGACACATAGATGGTCTGGGGGACCCGAGCTTCAAACTCAGCGAAATTCAAAGGTCGGTTGTCGAGGGCCGATGGCAAACGAAATCCGTAACGGACGAGATTGAGCTTTCTCGACCGGTCGCCCTGGTACATGCCGCGGACCTGAGGAACGGTGGTGTGGCTTTCGTCGACAAAGAGAAGGGATTGCCTCGGAAAATAGTCGAGTAGGGTGGGCGGTGGCTCCCCGGGACTACGACCGGTCAAATGGCGGGAGTAGTTCTCAATTCCCCGGCAGTAGCCGACTGTCTTGATCATTTCCAGGTCGAACAGGGTTCGCTGATGAACCCGTTGAGCTTCCACCAAGCGGCCTTCGGCCTCCAGCCGACTTCGAAACTCGACCAGCTCTTCCTTGATGCTCTTTACCGCCACTTCCCATCGCTCGGGCGGAATCACATAATGCGACTTGGGATAGATGGGAATTCGATCGTGCTGTTTCAAGATTTCCCCACTCAGCGTGTCGACCTGGTAGATGGCATCGATTTCGTCCCCGAACAACTCGATTCGAATGGCATAGTCTTGGTAGGAGGGAACCACTTCGATGACATCCCCTCGCACGCGAAAAGTCCCCCGCACCAGATCAAAGTCGTTGCGATCGTATTGGATGTCGACCAGGCGCCGCAGAATTTGTTTGCGAGAGATTCGCTCTCCGGCGCTGAGCATCAGAAGCATGCCGTAGTAGGCTTCAGGAGATCCCAGTCCATAGATGCAGCTGACACTGGAAACGATGATGCAATCACAGCGCTCGAAGAGGGAGCGAGTCGCTGAATGACGAAGCCGATCGATTTCGTCATTGATCAGCGCTTCCTTTTCGATGTAGGTGTCAGTCGAGGCGATGTAGGCCTCCGGCTGGTAATAGTCATAATAGCTGACAAAATACTCGACGGCATTGGCGGGAAAAAAATTGCGGAACTCCTGGTACAGTTGGGCGGCCAGGGTCTTGTTGTGGCTGAGGACCAGTGTGGGACGATTGAGGCGTTCAATCACCTTGGCCATGGAGAAGGTCTTGCCTGAGCCAGTGACTCCCAACAAGACCTGGTCCTGGTTTCCGGCTTCCACTCCGGCCACCAATGCTTCAATCGCCTGTCTCTGGTCCCGGCTGGGCTCGAAACGGCTCTCCAGCTTGAACTTGCTCGAGGCGGACAGCGCCCTGCCGTAGGAGATTCCAGAATAGGTGAGTCCACCGCTTTCCGACACAGTCCACCATTATAGACAAACCTCCATTACTTGCCCGGCTGAACAGGTAGAAGTAGAGGCCCGCGAGCCAAATCGGCAAGTTGAAGGGGTGCATTCCAAAGGCCTGGAAGAGCAAAAACCCGAGCGGCGAGTCACCATGAAGAGCGATGGAATTGCGCATAAACTCGATCGTCGGCCAACCGTTGAGGATCTGCCAGATAAGATGGGGGAGGAAAATCAACATGGCCAAGGTCCCGCCTGCCCACAGGTACAGTCCGGGGCGGAACTTGCCCTCTACCTTCGACACGATGTATTTGCGATTACTGGTGAGGACCAGGGCCACGCAGAGCCCCAGACCAAAGAAGCCCATCGATAACTTGTTCTGGAGTCCCAGCCCGGCGATGAGCCCGAAAAGGAGCCAGCCATCGAGTGCCGACCGCACCTACTCGAATTCGCGAGTGGTCCATCTTTGCCAGCTCACGAATCGTGAATACGCGGCCTATGCCCGTGCAGTGCGCTCCGACGAGGTAACTCACCTGCAGATCCAAGATTCGCTTCGACGTCCAAGCCATGCCTTCATCCCACGCAGCATACAGGTGGAAACCACCAATGGCTGCCCTCGGCGGTAGTTCCGAAATCCTTGCTTTCGAGTACTCGAGAGAATTGATTAGGCCTGCGTGCGCGCACCCAGTGACCACTACGGGTCCGCTTTTCGCCCGTATTACTAGGACTTGACTCTCCGGGACAAAATCGGGAACCAGTTCACCGCACGAATACGCTTGGTGTCGCCCTTCCCATCAACCGATACGTAGCCATCGAGTTTCAGTAGTGCTTCAGCAGAAATGAGACTTTCTGCAAGTAATAGGTTCCGGTCCTTGTCGGATCAGATGCGTGAAGATGGCCCGGCGCGCCTTGTCCCATTGGGCCCGCCGATCTTCCAGTTCAAAGAAATGACCTGTCCCTTTCTCGCTCTAACTTCAAATCAGACCTCCAATACTGAGAGCACTCGCAATACGCCTAACGGCTGCCGTTAGGCCGCCCCGTGCCCGATCTCTTGGACGATGACCTCGGGGAGTCTGGCGTGACGTTTCGCATGCTCAATAGTCATGCTTACGAGATTGCCGTGCTCATCCAAGTCCACGTAGATGTTTTCGCTAATCTCCCGCGTCACGTCTACCGGCAAGTCGGCGAACTCCAAGAGCGCCGTATCTGTCTCAGCAAAATATTTGACTCTCACGGAACGAATCCTCGATCAAAAAATGCATTGTGCACGGTTTCACCATCCTCGAGCAGGATTACTCGAAGATATTTGGATTCCGATTCGACGTAGCACCACCGTCGGATTCTACCATCGTCCTGAATGTATTCTCGTATCGGTCTCTCCATGGCCGAACGAATCCACTCATCTCGGATAGATGAGCGATCGGGGCGCTCCTTCACGTACCGGAAGTAGGCGGTAGTCTTCATCCTTAACGCTACCGGTCCGCGCAGCCTAACGTCTCGGCGATCAGCGGCGCGGCGAAGCCGCGTCCGGCTGCATTGCCTTGTTAGGCATCGTCACCACCATCGTTGTCTTTTGAACGACGACTCAGTGCTGTACCGATGACAATGCCGGCCACAGTGCCGAGCGCAACTCCCAACCCTACATTACCGAAGGCCGCGCCGAAAGCAGCGCCAAAACTCATGCCCATTACAAGCCCAATCCCAACGATCTTGCCTGCTGATTGATTCTCTTTCACTCGTCTATCACTCATTCTCGGTATGCCTAACGGCTTGGCGATCACCTGCAGCCCGCGAAGCGGGCCG
>JBHHYX010000171.1:0-10342 GCA_046757765.1 Acidobacteriota bacterium
CGCAGGGCCTCAAGAGACTTTTGCGACACCCTCTCACGGTCGGGGCTCCGTTACTTGGCAGTGTCCCATTGTTGCCAGGCGCACAAGTTGATCGTTTTGTGAACTTCCGTTGACTCCACACTCCTCATTCGTCACCATCTTCCGGTCATGACACCACCTCAATTCGAGAAACGACTGGCCGTGCTGGGTTTGGGGAAGCTGGGGGGAATTCTCTTGAATGCCTTCACCCGTCAGGGGCTTTTGCCCCTTGCGCGAGCCGTCGCCACGACGGGACACGAGGAGACAGCGGCCAGGCGGGCCCGGCAGTTTCACCTCTCCGTGACCACCGACAACGGCGCAGCCGCCGAGCAGGGTGACGTGATCCTGATCTGCGTCAAACCGCACAACATCCGTCAGGTGTGTGGAGAGATCGGCCCCAGTCTGAACCGGGACAAGCTCGTGATTTCAGCCGTGGCTTCCGTGCCCACCCGCTTCATTGAACAAGCCCTTCCAGAAGGAATCCCGGTGGTTCGCGCCATGCCCAACACGCCGTGCGCGGTCGGCTGCGGCATGACGGGCCTCTCCAAGGGTCGCTTTGCCGACCCCTCCCACCTGGAGACGACGCGGCTCCTGTTCGAGACGGTCGGGAAGACGGTCATTGTCGACGACAAGCATATGAACGCCGTCACGGGGCTCTCGGCCAGCGGGCCGGCCTTCGTCTACATCATCCTCGAATCCCTGGCGGAAGCCGGAGTCAAGGTGGGACTTCCCCGCGAAGTGGCCACTCTTCTGGCCGCTCAAACGACACTGGGCGCTTCCAAGGTGGTGCTGGAATCCGGCCACCATCCGGCCCTGCTCAAGGATGCCGTCACCACACCGGCGGGATGCACCATTGACGGCATTCTGGAGCTGGAGGAGGGTAAGCTGCGGGTGACTCTCATCAAGGCGGTGGTCAAAGCCACCCAGCGAGCCGGCGAACTGCTGGTGGAGGAATGAATTCCGGCCGGTTGGATACATAGCTGTGGTTAGCGAGGCTCCGCCTCAGAGCGACGAGGTGTGTAGTGGCGAAGCACCGGTCTGGCGCGAAGACGCGAAGGAAGAAAGAAGACCGTGAGGAGTAAGGCGGCACCATCTTTCGTTAGCCTCGTGCTTTCGTAGCCTCGTGAACAACCCACTTCGCGAGCTTCGCGTCTTCGCGTGAATTGGAGAAGGTCCGAGCAAGGCGCTGATATCCGACATGGCCGGGCGTAGCTTGAGGAGCATTGCTTAACGGTGTGATGTGTTGCTCATTACGCAACCTGACTCAAGGGGCCAGAAAAAGTGGTGCGGCAGCCGGGTCTTCATCGGTATCGGAATCGGGTTCGCAATCGCTATCGCCGTCGATTTCGATGGCGGGGAGCAATGAGCCTCTGTCGATCACCGATAGCAATTGCGATACCGAGGTGGGAGCCTCAAAAGCCTGGGTCGAGTGACTGATTAATCGGGACCTTTCAACGCCGGGGACATCTCACTCCCCGGGGGTGGCTGCGCCCCTCCTTGTTCGTTTTCCGACAAAAGTTGGGGAACTTGCGGTTGGAGAAGACGTCGTTGGAAAAGTGCCCATGTTCAGTCGGCCCAAGAAGTTCATTCGCTCTCACCCGCTCATTCTGTTATTGACGGCGGCCGGCCTCTCCGAGATCCTTTACCTCCGACTGGTCTATTTCCCAGCTGTCAACGGCCCGGCAGTCCTCCGTTTTCTTCTCCTCTTTCTGGCTTTATTCCTTCTCTATGGCCTGAGCGCATGGGCGCTCTCCACTCAGGGGCTGAAGAATCCTCGCCGAAAGGTTTGGCTGATTGCCGCTTTTGGACTGCTGTTTCGTTTGACTCTCGTGCCGGCGGGACTCCGCCAGGACTTGCCTTTACTTCAGAGTCTACAGGAAGACCTTCGGGGCGCTTCGCTCAACTTCAAGACTTTTCTCCTCTACGACCAGGACATCTGGCGCTATCTGTGGGAAGGGCACGTCTGGGAGGCCGGTTTCAACCCCTATCTGCACGCCCCGGCGGACCCGGTTCTGGATGCCACGGTGGAGAAAGGGCCCCGTCAGGAGGTGTGGGCCGAGGTCCGAGACCGGGTCAGCTATCCTCGGATCGCGGCCCTTTATCCTCCCCTGGCGCAGGGCGTTTTTCGACTTTCACACGCGACCTTTCCTGGCAGCGTTGTGGGTTGGAAGAGTTGGGTGATCCTTCTGGAATGCCTCTCCGGGCTCCTGCTCGTCCTTTCTCTCCGGCAGTTGGGACGTCCGGTGGCGCCGGGCTTGCTTCTTTTCGCCTGGAATCCGCTTCTGGTCAAGTCCTTTGCCGGCAGCGGACATTACGACGCGCTGCTGCTGCTGTCTCTATCGATCTTCGCTTACGGCGTGGCGCGCGGCATACCCCTTCTCGCTTACGCTTCCCTGGGGATGGCCGCCTTGGCCAAGTTCGTCCCCCTGGTCCTGGTCTTTCTGCTGGCGCCGCTCCTGTGGTCGGGGGTGGTCCTGCTGCTGGGCGTGATCGCGCTGGGCTACCTGCCCTTTGTGGGAGGAGGGCTGGGCTCCATGATCTCCACCATTTCCACCTTTGCAGGTGGTTGGCGATTCAACTCCGGCCCTTATCAACTTCTCGAGTCCACCTTGGGTTCGGCGGTGGCGCTGGGGTGTTATCTGCTCTTCCTTTTGGCCCTTCTTTACGCTTTGCGGAAAGGGAACGGAGCGGGACCCGAGCAGTTGCTTCGATCGGCGCTCTGGGTGTTGGCCGCCGCCATCGTTCTGAGTCCGGTAGTGGACCCCTGGTACATCACCTGGCTGCTGCCCATTGCCTGTCTGATTGGCGACCGAGTCTGGCTGGCTTTCTCCGGGATCGTGTTCCTGGCCTTCCTCATCATGTATGATGGAGTGGAACGACCCTGGGTGCTTGCTCTCGAATACGGGAGCCTATTGACCCTTGTGACTTTGGATTATTTTTCCAGAAAGGAGACTTTTAAACATGCGTCGGATGCAAAAACTCTTTCTCCTGCTGCTTAGCTCGAGTGTCATCGGAGGAGGGCTTTATGCCCAGGGAAGCGGTTCCACTGCCGCCCCCGCCGGCTACAATGCCCCGGATCCCTATGCCGTCACGACAACCGTGACCGGGACACTGCGGCAGTTGAACGATGAGGGCAAGACCTTCCTGGTCGTCGATGAGAAGACGGGACGAAGCTGGAATTTCGCCCTGGGCGAGAAGACCAAGTTCAAAGGCAACAAGAAAGTCCTGGGCAAGAAACAGATTTCCTGGAGCGACCTCCAGGTTGGCCACCGGGTAAAAGTCAAGTTTCACGAGTTCAACAAGGAAGTCGTCGAGATCAAAGTGCTCAAACCCAAGAAGTCCTGAGCCGGACGTTCCGGTCCCTGACGCTCCCGGCTCCGTGCGGGTCTTTGTCGACCCCAACGATGCGGCGATCATAGCCCCTTCGGAGCCCCGACCGTCAGGGAGGGGTGTTCTTGAGGTCCAAGTTGCCAAGTGGTGGACGAGGTCGGCTAGTAGCGTGGCATGGTGGGATCGACCTGGTCGGCCCAGGCCAGGATTCCCCCTCGCAGATTGCGCAGTTTTCTGAAACCCATGGCCTGCAGCAGCCGGATGGCCTGGGCGCTGCGCTGACCCGATCTGCAGTAGACGACCGTCTCGCGAGCACTGTCCAGTTCGTGGACCCGCTCCACCAGCTCACCCAATGGTATCAGGGAGGCACCCTCCAGCCGGCAGATGTCCAGTTCGGGAGGGTTGCGGACGTCCAGAATGAAAAGGTCCTGGCCACTCTCCAGTTCCTCCTTCAGCTCGGTGGCCGTGATCTCCGGCACAGACGCCCCATCCCGTTCCTGCTGATCCGCTACCCCGCAAAACTGCTCGTAGTCGACCAGTTCGTGAATGCTGGGATTCTCCCCGCAGAGAGGGCAAGCCGGATCCCTGCGCAGCTTGAGCTCGCGGAACTTCATGTCCAGGGCGTCAAAGAGCAGCAGTCGACCGGCCAGAGAATTGCCCTTGTTCAGGATCAGCTTGACCACCTCCGTGGCCTGGATCATCCCCACCAGACCCGGCAGGATACCGAGTACGCCGCCTTCGGCGCAGGAGGGGACCAGTCCCGGTGGAGGCGGTTCCGGATAGAGGCAGCGGTAACAGGGGCCCTCCTCGGTGGCAAAGACCGACGCCTGCCCCTCGAAACGGAAGATGCTGCCATAGACGTTGGGCCTACGGCTCAAGACGCAGGCGTCGTTGACCAGATAGCGGGTGGGGAAATTATCGGTCCCGTCGGCAATGATGTCGTAGCGGCTGAGCAGATCCAGGGCATTCTCGGAGGTGAGCCGCGTCTCATGGGTCTCCAGCCGTACGTGGGGATTGATCGCCTCCAGCTTTTCCCGCGCCGATTCCAGCTTGGGCCGTCCCACGTCCTGGGTGGAATGGAGCAGCTGCCTCTGCAGGTTGCTGAAATCCACCACGTCGAAGTCGACCATTCCCAGGCGGCCCACTCCCGCCGCCGTGAGATAGAGGGCCAAAGGCGACCCGAGGCCCCCGGCCCCGATGCAGAGGACACTGGCGGCCTTCAGTTTTTTCTGGCCCGCCATGCCCACCTCGGGCATGATCAGATGCCGGCTGTAGCGTTGGATCTCATCGGGAGTGAGTTCTTCAACCGGAAGCTGGGCCTGGAAAGCGCCGCCGGCAATGGAGGGCACGATGCTAAGGATGTCTCCATCCGCGACGGGAGTCTTTTCCCGCTCCAGGTAGCGAATATCCTCATCGTTCTTGTAGACATTGACAAAGTTCCTCAGCCTCCCTTCCTCAGTGAAGAGATGGGGCTTCAAAGAGGGATAGTGACCAGTCAGGCCGGCCAGGATCTCCTCCACTGAGGAGCCTTCCAATTCGACCCATTCCTGGTTGTTCACGTAAGTTCGCAATGCAGTCGGGATGTAGACTTTTGCCGCCATATCTATCCTCCAGGTGACCAAGGACAATTAGCCAGCGACCTCATGCCGCCGAGAAGCGGGTACGAAGAAACAACGAAAACGGAGCTGGGAGCGTCAGCGACCGGAGGGGGACGGCGAGTTTGAGCCGTGGCACTCCCCTCCCTCACGGTCGGGGCTCCGGGATTCCCCTTCCTCACGGTCGGGGCTCCGTTACTTCATAGTGTACATTGTTGCCAAGCTCGCAGCCTGAGCGTCTTGTGCACTTGTTCTCCGGCCAGCCGCAGCACTACGCCTGGCTGTTCAACTCCTCGGAGTCAAACGCGGAGCGGTCGTCGCGCAGTCTCCAGCAGAGCAGCGATCCTGCTTCTCCCTTTTTCACCGAGACGATCAAATACGAATACCAGGGCCACGCCTGTTCCCGGTCATAGGCGGAAGGGCGGGCCGCCACATCCGGGTGGCTGTGAAAAAAGCCGACAATGGAGCGTCCCGTTTCCCGCAGCTTCTTCTCCACCTCATGGACCAGTTCAGCCGAGATCAAATACCGATTCTCGGGTCGATCGGTCCGTTGGTTGCGGGCGTCGATCAGAGTCTCCACGACCTTCACACTCCCTTCCACCCGGCCCGCCAGGATGCCACAGCACTCATGAGGATACGCGTCCTCAGCGATTCTGCGAATCCGATCCAGCTGTGACTCTTCAATCTGGAGCATAGTCTATTAGACCACAATGCAAGAGTTGTTGAGGTTTGAAGCTTGGGTCCTTGGAGTCTTAGGATTTCCAGTTCCCATCCCAAACGCCAAGCTAGGATTGAACAACTATTGAACTGTTTTGGGATGGGAACTGGCAGCTAGGCCGTATCCCAGAAGTCTTCGGAGAGATACTTCTGTCCTCCGTCGGGGAAAATCGTCACGATCGTTCCCCGCTCGATGTTGGCCGCCAGCTCCAGCGCCGCAGCCATCGCTGCGCCTGAGGATAAGCCGACCAGAAGCCCTTCTTCACGAGCCAGACGAATCACCATTCTCTGCGCCGTTTCGGTGGCGATCTCCACATTCTCGTCGGCCAGATCCGCATCATAGATGGCCGGGACCAGAGCCGTCGGCATGTGTTTGAGACCCTCCAGGCCATGCAGAGGCGAGTTGGGAATAAAGGAAACCCCTCTGATTGCCGGGTCCAACTCCTTCAGCCGCCGAAGTGTGCCGACGAAGGTACCACTGGTGCCCAGGCCGGCGACGAAGTGGGTCACTTCTCCCTTCAGTTCCCGCCAGATCTCCAACGCCGTGGTGTTGTAGTGCGCCTTCCAGTTAGCCTCATTGCCATACTGGTCGGGATAGAAATAGCGCTCAGGCGACCGCTGATAGAGTTCACGAATGGTCAGGACGGCCCCGTCGGAGCCCTCGAGAGGATCAGTCAGCAGGAGTTCCGCCCCGTAACTTCTCAGAATCTTCTTTCGCTCTGGACTGACATTGCTGGGAAGTGCCAGGAGAACCCGGTAGCCCCGGGCGGCCCCAATCATCGCGTAGGCGATTCCAGTGTTTCCGCTGGTGGCGTCAATCAGCGTCTTCGCGGGCGTCAGTTGGCCGCTTTGCTCGCCCTCCAGCATCATGTTGGCGGCCGGGCGATCCTTGATCGAGCCCCCGGGATTGAACCACTCCAGTTTGGCAAAGATGCGAATGCGCTCCGAATGGAAGATTCGCCTGACCTGAACGAGAGGTGTATTCCCGATCTTATGAAGAACACTTTTTCCTTGTTCGGCAGCTGTTTTAACCACTGTTAGTCATACTTTGGATGAGTTTTGAGCCCCATCTCGAATCCCTCTCTCATGAAGGCGGTCTGTCCCACTGATGGAAGGTCTGCCGCGGGCCGCGACACCCGCGCCGGCCTTCTTTCCATTCTCGATTCCTGTGAATGACTAGAGACTACGGCACAGGGCCCTGAGTGTCAAACTCTAACCTGAGTTGAGCGAGTCTGGCGGGAAGCGCCAAGATGTTGTGTTCCCGCGGGTTGCGAAGACCGCAGGCATACCCGCCACAGTACGTCGAGGATCGACAAGACCCGCCGGGCGCAACAGATTGGTGCTTACCGCCGTCGACAATCGCTCAATTCAGGTCTAACAAAGTCGACCTTCACCCGATCGGGGATGAGGCCGGCTTCATAACCGCGATCCAGGAAAAGCTGAACGGCCTGGCGGCCTTCTTCTCCGTAATCGAGGGTTCGATCATTGACATACATGCTGATAAACCGGTCCGCATTCTCGGAGTCCAGACCGCGACCAAACTGGAGTGCATAGTTGAGCGCCTCTTCGCGATTGTCCAGGGCAAAACGGATACTCGCCTCCAGCCGGCCGGCGAGTCGCTGAATTTTCTCCGCCCCCAAATCCCGGCGAATCGCGTTTCCGCCCAATGGCAGCGGAAGTCCTGTCTCCTGCTTCCACCACTCGCCCAGATCCACCACTTTGTGCAGGTCGTGGTCACGATAGGTCAATTGTCCCTCGTGAATGACCACTCCGGCATCGACGGTTCCCGCCTTCACGCAGGCGATGATTTCATCGAAGGGTACAACCAGGGATTCGATGTCCGGCTGCAGCAGCTTCAAGGCCAGGAAAGCGGACGTTCGCTCCCCTGGCACAGCCACCCGTTTACCCCTCAATTCCTCGGGTCCGAAAGAGGCTCGGCTTACGACTCGAGGACCGTAGCCGTCGCCCATGCTGGCACCACTGTTGAGCAAAGCATAGCCCTTGTGCAAGTAGGCGTAAGCGTGGATACTCACCGCCGTGATCTCGTACTCGCCATTCAAAGCCAGCCGGTTGAGCGACTCGATGTCACGCAGCTCGTGAACAAACCTGAAATCGTTGCTCTCGATCTTATCCGTTGCCAGAGCGTAAAACATGAAAGCGTCATCGCTGTCCGGGCTGTGGGCGATTCTCACTGTCTCCTTCTGCATCAGAACTGTTCACTCCAAAAAGAATGGTTGTCACCCGCAAGCGAGAGATGATCCGGGCAGTCGACCTGGCTTCAGCCCGCATTCTCATGAGGCGTCTACTGTGGCTCCGGGATCATCCGCGCTGAGTGCGTTGTCCGGCCTCGGCCTCCTCCACGCACCGTCTAGTACAACCGCGGCGGCACTCGACCGCAACGCCTTGTCAACGCGGCGCTTCCAGCGCCTTGCTACAACCCCTGACGAGAAATGCGGGCTAGCTGAGGGTTGGCCCACTCTCTTGGAGCACAATGTCCTGGCCCTTTCCCCGGGGGGCACTCGACTTGGGCGTCACAACAGTGTTTGATTCATTGACTCGCTCACCCCGGAATGACGCCTGGGGAGTCCACCTCCCTGCCTGGATTCTCATGCCCTGGAGGAAGAACGGAACCGCAAATTCCCATGCACCCGTTTCTGGAGAGAGTAGAACCAAAATTGAGCGATTCCGGACGGCCATAAGCACACATCTGTCGCGCCCCGCGGGACTTGTCGATCCCCGACAGACCCGGCGGGAAGGCCCGCGGTCTCCGCAACTCGCGGGAGCACAACATCTCGCGCTTCTCATCCGCAAGAATCGCTCAACTCAGGTAGGAACTATACTCCAAATTGAAGTTCTCTGCACGGCGGCCACGCCGATCCGTTACACAATCGCTATCGGTAACCGACATCATGCGCCCTCGCAATCCAGGTCAATAGCGATGACCGACACCCGATTCCGATACCGATGAAGACCCGGCTACTCCACCACTTGCCGGTCGGAGGCGCCGCCTGGCTGAATTCCTGAGATCGTCGTCCATGCTGGAAGCCTGGTGACATCGTCGAGCCTTCTGATTCGATCCCCTCCGAGGGCCGGAAAACAATCCTCTGGATCATAGAGCAACGCCCTCAAGCCGGCATGCCTGGCGCCTTGAAAATCATCTTCCCAGTCATCTCCGATGTGCAGCGAGGTGCGGGCCTCGGCTCCTGTGATGGCCAATGCCTCCTGGAAAATCAGAGGATTGGGCTTGGCCGCCGGGGAACGGCTGGAGACCGTGACGCCATCAAAAAAGGAAGCGATTCCCAGCCCCTTCAAAACTTGAACCAGGCGAGAATCGAAGTTGGAGATCACTCCCATCCGCAGTCCCCGGCGCTTCAACTCCTCCAGCATTTGCGGGCAACCGGGCTCCAACACCCAGGCTTCGGAGCCGGCAAAGAACGCGTAGGCTCGATCGAAGAACTCCTCCAGCCGGGGGAAGGGCCCCAGTGGAGCGAAAGTCGCCCGCACCAGTGCCAGCCACCAGGCGCGTTCCAGACGATTCAGCCGCTCAGCAGAGATATCGCCGAAGGCGATCGGTGTTCTTTCCCGAAGGGCCTTGGAGAAGGCCCTGTTGATCCGACCCGGCCCGCACGCGGACTGGGTCGGAAAGCCAAATTCGGCTGCCAGTTGAGCGTAAATCTGACCCACGCTCCCCCGCACCCGAAAAAGCGTCCCCACAGCATCAAAGAAGATCGTTTGCAGCGGAGAGTCCTGAGTCCGCATTCCTTACACGCAATCTACTCCACCTGCGGATAGGCTGGGCGTCTACTGCGCTGCGCTGGGCTCCTCAGCGTGTTGCTCCAGTGTGACTGCGCGGAGCCCTCGCTGGCGACACCCTTCTTGCACGCGCATCTCCACCACCTCACAAGCTCCTAGCTCTCCCACTTCAATCCACCAAGAAGGGATTCTCTTTGCGCTCACGTCCAATGGTCGTTTCCGGACCGTGTCCAGGGTGAAGGATTTTGTCATCCCCCAGCGGCAGAATGCGGTCGCGGATAGACCGCATCAACAGATCCAACGATCCTCCGGGCAAGTCGGTGCGTCCAATAGACCCGGCCATCACGGTGTCGCCGCAGAAGACATGGTTCTCCACCACCAGGCAGACGTGACCGGGAGAGTGCCCCGGGGTGTGGTGCACTTCAACGACCAGATTTCCGACCTCTAATTTCTGCCCCTCGGAAAGGGGCTCATCCACAGCCGGCGCGGGGGAATACTGCACTCCAAACCACTGGCCCTGAAAAGGCAAGCCGTCATAGAGTTCCTGGTCCTCAGGGTGGAGATAGACGGGAACATCCCACTTTTCCTTCACCTTTCCGATCCCACAGATGTGATCCATGTGAGCATGAGTGTTCACCACGGCGATAAGGTCGATTTCCCTTTTGACCAACAGGTCGAGCAGCAGTTCGACTTCGTCACCCGGATCAATGTAGATTCCCTTCCCCGTCCCCTCACAAGCCAGCACGTAGCCATTCTTCATGAAGGGCGGCGCCGCCCGGCATTCAATAATCAGCCTCTCTTCATTCATCTCAGTATTGTCCCCGGCGTTGGAGTCCACGTCAACGCGGAGAGAGCCCAGCGGCTGTCTAGCCCAGACTATTCACCAGCTTTCTGCTGCGGCGCCGTTATCATCCGCGCTGACTGCGTTG
>JBHHYX010000172.1:0-10327 GCA_046757765.1 Acidobacteriota bacterium
AGCCCGGCAGCTCTGAAGGAGCGATTGATGGCCAGCATAGCGATTGTTTGTAGCGTGAATTGTTATCCAACGCGCAACTTGACCACTTTGTGAACTTGCCCTCGGACTAGGAATTCCCCAGGCTAGTTCCCATCCCAAGACTTTCTAATAAGTGCAAAAAACAAGCTTGGCGGTTGGGATGGGAACTCGAAATCCAAAGACTCCAAGGCCCCAGGTAGGTGGCAACAACCAGAGCTCAAATCTCAACAGGTCTCGCATTTGAGACTTCGTACTTGCAGTCTGGTTTGGGAATTGGTGCTTGGGACTTGGGAATTTCAACACCCGATGGAGTAGTCAGTTTATGGAAAATGCAGGCTAGTCCAGCGACTCTGCTGGCGTGGCGTCTCCCGTGCTGTCGACAGCGCAGTTGTGGAAGCGATGCAGGTTCTCGTAGAAAATGTGGTTGGCGTCTCTCAGCATTGAACGAACCGGGGCCTCGGCAAGACCCGTATCCTGGGCGATTTCCGACACACTTTTGCCCTGATAGTGGCTCTGGACAAAAACCCGCCGCAACATCGCAGGCAGGAGCTTCAAACTCTCCACTATTTCTTCGAATAGTTCCTCTCGAATCACCGGCTGCGATTCGTGGGACCTCAAAAGCGGCTCCCCCATAAACACACCTTCCGTTTTCCAGGCCCAGGCTGCTTCTCTCAAGCTGCTACTAACTTCTTAGACGATGAAAGAGGCCCAAAAGTTTAATCTAATCGAAAAATCTCCGTCCTCTGTCGGTCCCGGGGGTTGTCTTTGATCTCCTCGGCGGGCGCAAATCAGGAGAAAGCCGTGGTGCGGACAGCTGGAGGATTTTCTTGTTCGAAGCGGCTGATGGCTTCCTCTTGAGCCAGGATGAACTCCAGCTGGTCGAGACCTTTGAGCAAACAGGTCCTGGAGAAGGCATCGATCGGGAAGAAGAACTCCAGGTCGCCGGCCGAGAGGCACTGCTGGGGCAGGTTGATGGTGACGCGCAAGTCCGGTTGCCGGTCCACCGCCTGGAAGAGTTTGGTCAGCTCTGAAGTGGAGACTTGAACGGGAAGAAGGCCGTTTTTCAAAGCATTCTGACGGAAAATATCCCCAAAAGCGCTGCTGACAACCGCTCGAAATCCAAACTGGAGCAAGGCCCAGGGAGCATGTTCCCGGGAGCTTCCGCAGCCAAAGTTCCTGCCGGCTGCGAGGATTGCGGCGTCCCTCAGACCTCGCCTGTTCAAGATGAAATCAGGTCGGGGCGCCCCCCGGCTGTCATAACGCCAGTCATAGAAGAGCTGTTCGCCCAGCCCTTCCCTGGAAGTGGCTTTGAGGAACCGAGCGGGGATGATCTGGTCCGTGTCGACATCCTCCACCGGTAGCGGAACGACTCGGCTGGTTAAGGCAAGAAAAGGCTTCAAGGCTTCCTCCCTTCCAGCTCCCTGACGTCGGCGATACAGCCCTTGACAGCCGAGGCGGCGGCAGTCATGGGGCTGGCCAGAAAGGTTCGACCGCCCGGGCCCTGGCGCCCCTCAAAATTTCGGTTGCTTGTGGAAACGCTGTACTGACCCCGCTCCAGCTGGTCTCCATTCATGGCGATGCACATGGAGCAGCCCGCCTCCCGCCACTCGGCTCCGGCGCGGCGAAAGACTTCATCCAGACCTTCCGCCTCGGCGTGACGCTTCACCTGCCGGGAACCTGCAACGACCAGCATGCGGACGTTATCCGCTACCTTGCGACCCCTCAGGATGGAAGCTGCCTGTCGTAGATCGGAGATTCTCGAATTCGTGCAGCTGCCCAGAAAAACGACATCGATAGCATGTCCGATCAAGGGCTTTCCAGGAGGCAAGGCCATGTAGGCCAGGGCCTTGGCATAGCTTTGCCGAAGCTGCTGATCAGGGCAGGCGGCCGGATCCGGGACGGGATTGCTGATGGGCAGGGCCATGCCGGGATGGGTGCCAAATGTAATCATCGGTTCCAGCCGATCCGCGTCCAGCCAAACCTGTTTTTCGAAAGCGGCTCCTTCATCCGTGCGGAGCCGGCGCCAGCGAAGCAACGCCTGCTCCCACTCCGCTCCACGGGGGGCGAAAGGCCGGCCGGCGAGGTACTCCAGCGTGGTCTCGTCGGGTGCGATCATTCCCGCTCGCGCGCCCGCTTCGATGGACATGTTACAGATGGTCATTCTTTCTTCCATCGACAGCCTTCGAATTGTGCTGCCGCGATACTCGAAGACTGAGCCGGTGCCACCGGCCACTCCGATCTTGGAAATCAAGGCGAGGATGACATCTTTGGCCGAGACACCGGAGTTCAGGGTTCCTTCCACCTGGACCTGAAACGGTTTCGGTTGGCACTGGAGGAGACACTGGGTGGCCAGAACGTGCTCCACCTCGCTGGTGCCGATGCCAAAGGCCAAGGCGCCGAAAGCACCATGAGTGGCAGTATGGCTGTCACCGCAAACCACCGTCATTCCCGGCTGGGTGAGTCCCAGTTCGGGAGCGATGACATGGACAATGCCTTGCCGTTCGCTGTCCAGTCCGTAGTAGGGGATTCCGAACTTCTTACAATTCTCCTCCAGTTGGGCCACTTGTCTGGCGGCCACCGCATCGACGATGGGCAGGGAACGGTCGCTGGAAGGGACACTGTGATCCGCAGTGGCCAGGGTCAGATCCGGCCGCCTCACCCCAAGACCCCTTTTGCCGAGCCCCGAGAAAGCCTGAGGCGAAGTCACTTCGTGCACCAGATGCAAGTCTACGAAAAGGGTGGCCGGTTGGCCTTCGGGTTGGCTCACCAAATGAGCGTTCCACACCTTTTCGAACAGAGTTTTGAGACTCTGATCCTTTGCTTTCATGGGTGGATCGCCTCGCAGACGGCTTGCCCCATCTGGGCGGTTGTCAGGGTTTCCCTCAAGGCCAGATCGGAAGTCCCCTTTCCCTCTTCCAACACAGTCTCGATGGCGTGGCTGATCGCCTCGGCTTCCCTTCTCCGGCCCAAGCCAAACTCGAACAGGGCGGAGACGGACCCAATGGCGCCCAAAGGATTGGCTCTGCCCTGTCCACGAATGTCGGGGGCAGACCCGTGCACCGGTTCGTAGAGACCCGCCCTGATCCCCGAGGCTTTTCGCTGGCCCAACGAAGCCGATGCGAGCATCCCAATCGAGCCGCACAGCATAGCCGCTTCATCGCTCAGGATATCTCCGAAGAGGTTTGGCGTCAGAAGAACGTCAAACCGCTGCGGGTTGAGGATCAACTGCATGGCACAATTATCCACCAGCATATGGTCCAGCGCGATCTCCGGATAGGAGCCGGCCATGCCTGTCACCACCCGGCGCCAGAGCTGCGAGGTTTCCAGGACGTTCGATTTGTCGACGCTGGTCAGCCGGCGTCTGCGCCCCATTGCCAGTTCAAAGGCCATTGTGGCGATCCGCTCAATTTCACTTCGAGTATAGGACATCGTATTGAAAGCACGAGATTCGCCCTTCTCATCGACGAGCCCTCGGGGAGTTCCATAGTAGAGCCCGCCAGTCAGTTCCCGCACCACCACGAAGTCTGTCCCCGAGACGTGACGCTCCTTCAGAGGCGAGACTCCCAGCAAGGGAGCATAGGAGCGGACCGGGCGCAGGTTGGCATAGACGCTCAGGGTCTGTCTGAGACCCAAGAGTCCCTGCTCCGGCCGTTGCGAGGGAGGGGCTTCATCAAATTCCGGCAAACCGACGGCCCCCAGGAGAACGGCGTCTGCTTGCAGCGCCTTTTTGGTCGTCGTTTCAGGAAGCGGGAGGTCACTCTGCTGGATCGCCGCCGCCCCGATCAGGCCCTCTTCCAACTGGACGTGATGACCGAAGAGAGCGGCCACGCGACCTAAGACCCGGACCGCCTCCCGGGTCACTTCCGGGCCGATGCCGTCACCGGGCAGCACCAGAACCTTCAGATTCAGTGGAGTCGAGCGGGCGTTGCTTTCACTTCTGCCGTATCGGACCGGCGATGGACCGTCCCTCTCTCCGTTCATACGGAGATCGCCCGGCGCACCTCGCCCTGGGGAGCCGGAGCGAGCACGGTCTCAATCAGAGCCGCGATCTCCTCGTTGGTCACCCCTTTCTGCCGGTCAGCCAGCTCGAGAAAGCAGTCGTACAGTTGTTGGATTTGATCCCTGCTCAGGCTGAAGCCGAGTTCCTGGCTCCGTTTGGAAAGAGCGTGACGGCCACTGTGCTTGCCCAGGATCAGCTTGCTTTCGGGAACCCCAACCGTCACCGGATCCATGATCTCGTACGTGGTCCGCTCCTTGAGAAAACCATCCTGGTGGATACCGGCCTCGTGAGCGAAAGCATTTGCGCCGACGATCGCCTTGTTCGGCTGGGGCCCAAAACTGATCATCTGTGAGAGCAACTGACTGCTGGGATAGAGCTGCTCGGTGACCACATCCGTGTCAAAAGGAAGGCGGCCAAGCCTGATCTTCAAGGCCATGACCACTTCCTCCAGCGCGCAGTTCCCGGCTCGCTCTCCAATGCCGTTGACGGTGCATTCGATCTGTCGCGCACCGGCCTCGACACCCGCCAGAGAGTTGGCCGTGGCCAAGCCCAGGTCATCGTGGCAGTGAACGCTCACAATGACCTCGGGGCCCAAGCTCTTCGCGAAACGGCGGATCAACTCATAGTACTCCGAAGGAATCGAGTATCCGACCGTATCCGGTAGATTAATGGTGGTCGCTCCAGCTTCCGCCACCGCCCGGCAGACTTGCTCCAAATAATCCAGATCAGTACGGGTCGCGTCCTCCGCCGACCATTCCACGTCATCGACGTAGCTGCGGGCCAGTTCGACTGAGGCGACCGCTTCCTCCAGCACCTGCGGGCGCGTTTTTCTCAGCTTGTACTGTAAGTGGATATCGCTGGTCGCGATGAAGGTGTGGATCCGCGGCTTCTTGGCTGGCTCCAAAGCCTTGGCCGCCGCTTCAATGTCCTGCCGGCAACTGCGGGCCAGTGCGGCGACCGTGCAGGAGTCGATGACACTGCTGACCGCCCGCACAGATTCAAAATCCCCCGAGGAGGCAATGGGAAATCCCGCCTCCAGAATATCCACGTTCAAATCACTCAGCTGGCAAGCCAGACGGAGCTTTTCTTCCACCGTCATGCTGCACCCTGGCGATTGTTCACCGTCTCGAAGGGTCGTATCGAAGATATGAACTTTTTCTGTCACTGCATTTTCCTCCCCATCCGCACCGCGCCCACTCACCTGAGCCCGCGGCTTCCAGGCTGGCTATTATCAGCCAGCGCCTGCAGATTAGGCAAATTTATAATGCATCTAGGCTCAATAAATGTTATTTATGAGACGGGAGGAGCCAATCACGATGCAGCTTTACGAACTCAAGGTCTTCCTGGCGGTCGCCTCGGAAAAAAGTTTCTCGGCGGCTGCCGAGCGGCTACTGCGGACGCAGCCCGCCGTCTCGCTGGCTGTTCAGCGTCTGGAGGCCGCAGTGGGAGAGAAACTTCTGGACCGATCGGGGCGCGATCTGGTGCTGACGGACACGGGGAAACTGGTCCTGGAATATGCCCGGCGCTTCCACAACCTGCATCGCGATCTGGAAAACGCCCTGGGAGAGCTACGAGACAAGAAAGCGGGTCGATTGGTCGTTGGCGCCAACGAGTCCACGACGCTTTATCTGCTCAAACACATTCAGGAATTCAGGCGACTCTATCCGGGAGTGATCGTAGAGATTCGCCGTTCGCTCTCCAGCCGGCTTCCTGCCGAGATCATTCGAGGCGATCTCGAGTTGGGGGCCATCAGTTACCATCCGGGCGACCAGCGCCTGGCTTCCAGTGTCATCTATGTGGACCATCTCTCTTTTGTCGTTTCCCCCAGACACCGGCTGGCCGGCCGCAAAGAGATCTCGATCCAGGAACTGGGAGAGGAGAATTTCATCGCCCACAACGTTGCCTCACCCTACCGGAGAGTCGTCCTGCAGACGTTTCAGCAGCATCGAGTCCTTCTCCACATGGAGGTGGAGATGCCCACTGTGGAAACCATCCGGCGAATGGTGCAACAGGATGAAGGAGTAGCTTTTCTTCCCAAAATGTGCGTGGAGCCGGACCTGCAACAGAGGACCTTGTGTGAAATCCGAGTCAGGGAACTGACCATGGACCGGAACATCAGATTGGTTTACCCCAGCCGGCGCCGACTCAGCTACGCCACACGGGCCTTTCTCGATTTGCTGGGGGTCGATCCAGCCGAACCCGAGAAGCAGCGGGAATAAATGCCCATCCACCCGCATTTCGCGTGAGGGCTTGAAGCGGGGCGACGGAAGGGCAGCGGGCTTACATCATCAAGGCAACGCCGACTCGGCGCCAGTGTCGATCGTTTCCAGGTCCAGACAGAGAATCCCGTCGGCTTCGGTGCTCAAGGTGGTCAGCACTCCGATGGTGCCGAGGGGCGGGAATCCGGGAATTGAAATAGGGATTGACCGGGGCGGATAGGTGGTCGGAAGGGGAAAGGAGAAAAGGTTGATCAGACGGCCCTGGACCGACAGCCAGACCTCCCACGTGGCCGGCTGGAACGTGCCCACTGTAAAATCCATACTCAAGATCGGTCCAGTCAGAGTCAGCTCCAGGTTCAGGGTGCAGGGGGAACCGACCACCGCAACGAAGGCATCGTGATCACCAGTGAGTGCGGGTTGCAAAGCCTTTTGGGTGGGAAAGTCGAGAGAGTTGGTCTGCCCCGCCAGGTAGATGTTGCCCGTCGGGTCGACTGCAACGTGTCTGGCCCGGTCGAGATCTGTTCCGCCCAGGTAGGTCGAAAAGACCAGGGCCGAACCGGCTGGATCGAGCTGACTCAGGAAGGCGTCCGTCGCCCCGGCCAATTCTGCCTGAAGCGGACTGGAAGTGGGCCAGTCCAGTGAATCGGTGAGGCCGGCCAGGTAGGCGCTTCCGTCCCCTCCCACCGCGATGGCCGCCGCCTCATCGTCGCCGCCGCCGCCCAGGTAGGTGGAGTACACCAGCGACGTCCCGGAAGGATCCAGTTTGGCAGCGAAAGCATCCTGTCCCCCCGCCAGAGCGGACTGGATGGGATTGGCGGTGGGAAGATCAACCGAATCGGTCACCCCCGCCAGATAGGCGTGGCCGGCGGAATCGAAGGCCACTCCATTGGCGGCATCAGTCCCGCTGCCGCCAAAGTAGGTCGAGTAGATCAACACCAAACCGGAAGGATCCAACTTGGCGGCGAAGGCATCGACTCCTCCCCCTGAACTGGGCTGCAGGGCGG
Organism: Acidobacteriota bacterium; assembly: GCA_046757765.1. Lineage (GTDB taxonomy): Bacteria > Acidobacteriota > UBA6911 > RPQK01 > JBHHYX01 > JBHHYX01. Next base: position 7,242 of record JBHHYX010000172.1, read on the forward strand.
CAGCAGTGGGGAAGTCAAGTGAAGCGGTGTCGCCCGCCAGATAGGCGTTTCCCACGTCATCCACTGAGATGCCGGGTACGGCGACAACGTTTTCACCGTCACTGCCCCCCAGGTAGGTGGAATAGATGAGAGCCGAACCGTCGCCGTTGAGCTTGGAGAGGAAAGCATCCTGCCCGCCTCCAGAAGTTGGCTGCAGCGGATTGGCGGTTGGGAAATCGTCGGAGAAAGTCGAACCGATGACGTAGGCGTTGCCCAAGGGGCCCACGTCGATGCCCTGGGCCCGGTCCGCGGCTCTTCCCCCCAGGTAGGTCGAGTAAAGGAGTGAGGCGCCTGTGCGGCTCACCTTGGCCACAAACCCATCCACGCTGCCGCCTCGAGCCGGTTGCAACGGGTTCAGGGTAGGAAAATCGGATGAAAACGTGTTTCCCGTGACATAGGCGTTACCGATGGCGTCCACCGCTATGCCCTTGCCTTCATCCAGACCGCTGCCACCCAGATAGGTCGAGTAAAGGAGCGTTGAGCCTCCGGGACCCAGCTTGGCGATATAGGTGTCGCGGTTGCCTTCATTGGAAGGTTGCAGGGGGTTGGCCGTCGGAAAGTCGGTGGAGAGGGTCCCCCCCGTCAGATAAGCATTCCCTGCCGCGTCAACGGTGATCGTGCAACCTGTGTCAAACGCACTGCCGCCCAGGTAGGTCGAGTAGACCAGTACCGGATCCACTACCAGAGATTCGCCTGTGTCGTAGGCCCCCACTTCGATCCCGACCTGTGTTCTTCCTTTCAACACATAGCGTGCCGCCACAGCTCTGGGGGCGCCTCCCACGTTCTGGTAAACCGCCGGTCTACGCAACTGAAGCGCTCCTCTGGAGGTGTACAGCAACAGATCGCCTCCGGAGTTCAGTTCGATTTTCTCCGCACCCTCGAACTGGAGTGCGATCGCATGCGGTCTCGCTCCAGGAGCAACCACCAAATCGAACTCCAACTGGCCTTCCCTGTTCCCGTAGTAAAGCAGGTCAATTCCAGGGTAGAGGTTCTCATACCGCACTTTGGCATAGGTCGAAATTCCGGTGTGCCAGGTGTTCGGATCCCGACCGGTGAAATAGTGGCTCGCACCAGGCAGTCGCGCCAAACCTTCGGGCTCGCTGGGGCTCGAGGCGCCGAGCCATTGGATGCGCAAAACGTCGGAGACCTTCCCCGCGGGGGCGTCGGAACGGGACAGACCTTCTGCCGTCGAGGCCGCAGTCGGGGGACTGCCAAGAACCAGCACGCTCTCATCGGAAGTCAGAAAAAGCGTGTAGCCCCGTCCATGGGAGAGGAATTTCACCCGGGGGTCGCTTTGTCCCCGGTTGGGTTCAAAACTGAGAGGAAGTCTCCCGTAGCTCTGTGCGATCTTGGACCTTACTGCCTTTGGCAACCGAGGAGATTCCCGCTCGGCCAACTGCTCCAGGCGCTCCCTGGCCGGATCCTTGTGCACAGCACTGTCGGGAATAAGCCCGAAAAGAAAGAGGAGAATGGGCAAAAACGGTCCCGAAGCACTCACTTGCTTTCCCTCTCGCCGTGGCTCTCGCGACGGGACGGCTCTTCCACTTCAATGGGAAGCTGCTCGACGATGTCCAGATTGAACCCTTCCAGGCCCACGATTTTCTTGGGATGGTTGGTGAGAAGTCGGATTTTGGTCAAACCCAGTCCGGTCAGGATCTGCGCCCCTATACCGTAATCGCGAAAACTGCCGTGGGGCCGGCTGTCGTCGTCCTCTCCCTTGTGACGCTCCACCTCCCTGAGCAGCAGATCATCTTTGTCCTTAAGACGCAGATAGACCAGGACACCCCGCCCCTCCGACTCGAGTCGGCTCAAAGAGCTTCTCAGCTCCCTGCCGGCATGGCTGTCTGAACTGAGGAAAAGATCGTTCAGCACAGACTCGGTGTGGACGCGGACCAGAACGGGCTCGTCCCCCCTAATGTCCCCCTTCACCAAGGCCAGATGGAGGCACCTGTCCAAGATGTTTTCAAACACTCTCAGTTCGAAGCGACCGAAATCACAAGAAAAAGGGACACGCTCGATCGGTTTGACGAATCTCTCAGTGCGGAGTCGGAACTTGATCAAGTCGACCACCGAAATGATCCGCAGGCCATGCTTCTGGGCGAAACGTCTCAAATGGGAAAGGCGGGCCATGGTTCCGTCATCATTCATGATCTCGCATATGACTCCCGCCGGAGCCATGCCGGCGATGCGCGTCAAGTCGACCGCCGCTTCCGTCTGTCCCGCTCTCTCCAGCACTCCTCCCGATCGGGCTTTGAGGGGAAAGACGTGGCCCGGCCGAATCAAATCCCGGGGGCCGGTCGAGGGATCTATGGCAGTCAAGATTGTCCTCGCGCGGTCGGCCGCGGAGATCCCGGTCGAGACGTTCCTGGCAGCTTCAATGCTGATGCAGAAAGCGGTGCCATGGCGAGACTGGTTATCAGTCACCATCAAGGGGATATCCAGTTGCTCCAGACGTTCCGAAGTCATGGGCAGGCAGATCAGTCCCCGGCCGTGGGTCGCCATGAAGTTGATCGCTTCCGCTGTCACTTTTTCCGCCGCCATGGTGAGATCGCCTTCGTTTTCACGATCCTCCTCGTCCACGACAATCACGATCTTACCGTCGCGGATGTCCTGGACCGCTTCCTCGACCGAACTCATGCTCACATCGGACTCCTCTCCAAGGCTTGACGCCCGAGTCGAAAACGACTATTGCGGAGGGGCCGCGCGTACCATGGCCTGTGGCCGCGGGCCTTGCGGAAGACTCCCACCATCCTGTCTCCTGGATTCTCTCCGGGGCGGCCAAGACCCGCACTTCCCAGTCCCACAGATGCTTACAGCCGTAAAGCCCTGCCCCTTTCCAACTATTATACCGAATATTCGTCGTCCCTATCCCACCTTTTTGTCGGCCTCTCGCGCATAGTCCGGGCTAACTCTGAAAGAGCGATTCATGGCCAGCAGCGGCACCTTCGGTGGCTGAAGACGTGAGTGTGACCGACCTTGCCAAAGGCCCGGAGGGCCGACACAAAGCCGGTAATGGCAACCAAGTCACCACTTCAATGGTCGCTTGC
>JBHHYX010000173.1:0-10264 GCA_046757765.1 Acidobacteriota bacterium
GTTCTGAGGAAGGGGGTGCGAAATGAAGAAGAGAATCAAGAAGATCCTGCCCGTCGGCACCGGTTTCTTTGTGGCGAAGAACGGCGTTGCGCTGGCCGCCGCCCATTGTCTCCCTGACAAGTCGAAACTCGAAGGAAAAGAACTTTGCGCGGGTGTTTCGTGGGGCCGTAAAGTTAGACCCTGTCAAGTTGCCGCTTCGACCGTTGTCGGTGGGCTAGATATAGCGATCATCAAGGTTAAGACTCCCCAGCAAGTTCGGTATCTTCCCCTCTCTTTTCAGGCTTTGAGACCCGGAACAGATGTGCTCGCTGTGGGCATACCCGATCACGGGGTTTGGGGAAACGGGAGAGAGATCCGTGTGTTGAAGGGATATATCACGTACGGAAAAGGATCTCGCTTAGCTCTGAGTTTCTCCATCCCGAAAGGCATGAGTGGGTCGCCACTTTTCGTCGGGGAAAAGGTAGCCGGCGTTCTCTCAGGGAGCTTACGCTCCGAAGAGCTAGAGGATCGAGTTGAGGAAGTGGTCGAGGAATCGGATCGAGAAAAAGTCACCAGAACTATTGAGGTGCGTGCTGTCGTCACTTATGGCTTGACCGAGGAAATCTATCCGCTCCGAGACTTTCAACACGAAGTGTCCAGAGGACAAAAGTTTTCAGAGTTTCTTGACCACCTAAACGCATAGCAGCCACCACCAACGCAATCTCCGCCCGCCAGGTCGAGACGGGCTTCCAAATATCGCAACCACTTCAGAGGAGAAGCATCACGTTGGGGATTTCTTCGCCCTTCCATCGGGTGACCTTCCCCCAACCACTGTGTCATTCGATCATTGAGAGCTTGAAGCGTCCCCACTTTGACCGCCCAGTAGTCGCACCAGAAGTGGCAGGAACGGGTCCCGGCTCCATCAGTTTACGGATGGCCTCAAAGACCACCTTGAACTGCCGGTCGTATTTCTTTTCCATCTCTTGAAGTTTCCTTGCCAGGTCCTTGTGGGTGGCCAGGATCTCGCGGAGCCTGACGAATGCCCTCATAATCAGAATGTTCACCTGTACTGCTCGATCACTCCGCAACACGCTGGAAAGCATGGCGACACCCTCTTGGGTGAAGGTGTAGGGCGGATATCGCGGATCGCGGTGTTTTTGGGAACCGGTCACAATTTGTGACTGGTTCAGGATGTCCACCTCCTTGCGCGTAAGGCGGAACATGAAATCCTCCGGAAACCGATCCCGGTTTCGGCTGACAGCCTGGTTGAGAGCTCTAGTGGGCACGCCATAAAGAGCAGCCAGGTCCCAATCCAGCATCACCTTCTGCCCACGAATCAGAAAGATCCGCCGTTCGATCGTCTCGACCGGAATGACTCCGAGGTTGGGTTTTGCCGGTTTCTTGACCATGAGGGGAAATTTTAGAGGACACCGGTAGCGTAGCGAAACGGCAGAAATCGGTCAATTTCAGGGAGGTCTAAAGTATAGGCTAGTTCCCGTCCGGGAATTCGTAACTGATTGAAACTAAAGACGATGTGGTCGCATCTCGACTCCCGTGTCGGACCCGATTCCTCAGACCGAGAAAGGAGGTAAAGCTATGGAAAACACCTTCGGATCTCGCCTGTTGAATCGTGTTCTACGAGCGATGGGCTTCCCCTTTGCTCGATTGTGCAGACTGTGTTGTGGAATTGAAGTCCGTTCTGTGGGGCTTGCAGTGGTCCCAGGAATTGAATTCTTTCCTGCAACATCGGATTTCGGGCTGGGGGGTCGGGTCGAGCTCGCGGGTTCACTCCGATTAGTGACTAACTTTCCCCAGGGGATTTTCAGGCTCACAGGCTTTTCGGGCCTGTGTAGGGTAATTTCGAAAGCATTTACCGAGATGCCGCGGGAGACATGTGTCCGGGCAATAGTCCGCCTGCTAAGCGTGAACACCCCTTGCCCAAATGCATCGGGCGATTCGCCGGAGGGAGGCTGTTGGACAACGTTATCTGTGTCCACTGCAACAGTTATCTGGGTCATGAAGTGGACGCCTTTTTGCATAGGGAGAGCCCAGAGGCCGTTCTCCAGGCTGTTGCTGGATTGAAGGCGAGCGATAAAGGATCGCCGTTTTACACGATGCGAGATGGCGAACCTGTCATGAGGTTGCTGGGTAACGAGCCGGGACGAGATGAAGAGATCCTTCTCGAAGCGGGAGGAGAGACGTCAGGCGTTAACATTGCCCGACAGCTTGTGTTTAGATGGGCTGATGGGACACCAGTTTTGGTACCGCTTCCATCTAACATACGAACATCGTAGCATCTACAGCGCCACCTTGAGCAGTTTGAGATAGGCCAAGCAAAATTCGCTGAATACTATTGTCGAGATGGCGAGGAAGAATGGATAGAGGGCATCCTCGCTCCATTGGTGCGCGAGGGAGCCCGGTTTGAAGTAAGGGAAACAAATACGGGACAGATCCAAACTCGCGGAGTGCTGACCGTTAGTGCGGAGCAACAAGAACGCCTTTATCGAGCAATCGGAAAGGTCGCTTTCCATTATTTCCTCACCTACCTCGGGAGTAGATTCACTGGAGGACCTGAAATGGCCGACCGCGTTCACCCGAAATCCAGCTTTTGTTCCGGACTCGTCAGCCTACCGGTCATCGTTCCGGCCGGGCTCGTGAGAGTCCTCTTGCCCCCGCATACTGCTTTGATTGACGTTTTGGGACTTGGGATTTCCTTGGGATTTGGTGCTTGGTGCTTGGGACTTGGTCCACTCACCTCGGATTGCGACCTCCGCCCGCCTGTATTACGATGGCTGCTTTGGTAAAGCCGCTTCAAAATGTTCTCCCTCTGTCGCCTTCTCTATCCGGTCCTCTATACGCTCCTGATGGTGGCCTACCTGCCCCTCTATTTCTACCGCGTCATTTTTGGCGGCAAAGCGTGGACACCGCTGCTGGAGCGCGCCGGCAAACTCCCTTCCACTCTTCAGCACCTGCCTCCGGCAACCGGGCGGAGACTCTGGATCCACGCCGTTTCAGTGGGCGAGGTCAACGTCATCAAAGCGCTGGTCCCGCTCTTGAGCAAGCTGTCCAGCCAACTCTTTATTTCCACCACAACCGCTACCGGTCAGGCTCTGGCCAAGAGCCTCTTCGGCGATCAAGCCACCGTCTTCTATTGCCCCCTCGACTGGAAATGGGTCATTCGCCGTTACCTGAAGGTCATTGCTCCCGACGCGGTGCTGTTCACTGAAACGGAGTTGTGGCCGGGATTCATTCAAGCGGCCCATTCCCGGGGCGTTCCACTCGTCCTCGTCAATGGCCGGATCTCCGACCGATCTTTCCGTCGCTATCGGAGAATTCGGGTTTTCATCCGTCCCCTTCTCCAGCGTTTCAGGCTCTTGTGTGTGCGCACCCGGCAGGACAAGGAAAGAATCATCGCACTGGGAGCGCCGAGCGACCGGGTTCACCAGCTGGGCAACATCAAATACGACTACCAGCTGGCCGAGGATCCCGCCAAGGCTGATCTCGTCCAACGGGTGGGTCGGCTCCTCAAACCCTCTGAAGATCACCTGCTCTGGGTTTGCGGGAGTACTCGTGAGGGTGAAGAAGAGCGCTTGTTACCGATTTTCATGCAGCTGCGTTCGGATATTCCCCAGCTGAGACTGCTGCTGGCGCCCCGCCACCCGCACCGCTGCGACGCCCTCGTCAAGCGGGTCCGGAGCAGCGGTCTCACGACCCTCAAACGGTCGCAACTCTCAGCTCCTGCCGGTAGCCGGAGCGAGGGAGCGAAAGCCAGGCCGGCGCTCGCCACACCAGATGTTCTCATACTGGACAGCATTGGAGAACTGGCCTCTCTCTACCAGTTGGCCGATGTGGTCTTTATCGGCGGCAGCCTGATTCCCTGGGGAGGACAGAACGTGATCGAGGCGGCCCATTTCGGCAAGCCGATTCTGTTTGGCCCTCACATGCAAAACTTCCGGGAGGTGGCGCGGTCGTTTGTCCAGGCTTATGCCGCCATCCAGGTCGAGTCCGCGACCCAGCTGGCCGAGCGTGTTCATCACCTGCTGCGAGACCCGCATACCCGCAAGTGGCTGGGAAGGAATGCTCGAACGGTGGTCCGTGCCAACCAGGGCGCCGTTCAGAGAACCGTCGAGATCCTCGGCCAATGCCTTCCAGAGGTCGAAACTTGACATTGGAATGATGGAGAGGGGTCGGACAGTCTGCAATCTTTGGGGAATCGGAATCGGAATCGGTATCGGGTATCGGTATCGGGTATCGGTATCGGGTATCGACATCAACGGTCCCCTATCGCACCCTTTCGGGGTGGCGCTGAGGCTTCACCCTGTCCGGGCCCCGGAAAGTCAGCCGCGTCACCAGACCCGCGCGCTGGCATATACTGGACGAATGCCGGTCGGACAGGCTCGACGCGCCCGCCGCGGTGAATGGACCGCGGTCGGAGAAAGGATGCCACGGAGAAGCGGGCGGCACCCATGAGACTTCTCCTTTCCAAGCTCTATGAGAGCGTGGTGCGAATCCGGGCCCTTCTCTATGGGAGAGCTATTCTGCCCTCCCGGTCGCTTCGCAACCCGGTCATCAGCGTCGGCAATCTGACCGTCGGCGGCACCGGCAAAACCCCCTACGTCGCCTTCCTGGCCGAACTTCTGAAAAAAACCGGATACCAGCCCATCATCTTGAGTCGTGGCTATGGAGGAAAAGCCGAGAAGTCGACGTTGGTCGTCACCGATGGCCGGAAGCTGTTTTGCGGTCCCAATGATTGTGGAGACGAACCCTACCTGCTGGCTCGCAAGCTGGAGGGAGTGCCGGTGGTGGTGGGACGAAACCGTTTCAGGGGCGGCCGAGCGATCGAAGATCAATATGAGCGCGTCGTTCATATTCTGGACGATGGTTTCCAACATCTGAAACTCAAGCGCAATCTCGACGTTCTCCTTCTAGACGGGACCGACCCCTTTGGCGGCAACCGATTGCTTCCCGCGGGACGATTGCGGGAGCCCCCGCGCGCGTTGCAACGGGCCGATTTGGTGGTCATCACCCGCTCCCACCTCACACTGGACCACGACCTCATTGAGCTCCAGATTCGGAAATGGCACAAGCGGGTGCCCATCTCCTATTTCCATCACGATGCGGTGGCGCTCTTCGATTTGAAGAGCAGCAAGTCCTTCCGCCTGCGCGATTTTGTCAACCGACCGGTCCTCGCCCTGGCCGCCATCGGCAATCCCGGCGTGTTCCTTCGAGACCTGTCCCATTACCAGTTGAAAGTGGTGGAGCGTTTCCTCTTCAGAGACCACCACATCTACACCCAGCCAGAGCTGGATCGGGTGCTGCAGCGCTTGTCCCAAACGGCAGCCGCGGCCGTTATCACCACCGAAAAGGACAGCGTCCGCCTCGAGAAGCTGCATTTTGGAAAGGGGCAAATCCTGGTCCTCCAGATCGAGGCCAAACCGGAAGATCCGGAGCAGTACCGGAACTCCATCCTGGATGAGATCGAGAACCTGCCCAAACCCCACTAGCCGCTAGTTCCCATCCCAAAACTCTCAAATAATTGTAAAATAACAGCTTAGCTTTTGGGATGGAACTAGAAATCCCAGGCTCCAAGCCTCAAATCTCAAACAAATCCCAAGGACCCAAGCTCCAAACCTCAAACAACTCTTCCATTCGAGATTGAGTAATGAGTGGCGCCTTCGGCGCCGGGAACGTGAGCGTAACCGACCTTGCCAAAGGCCCGGAGGGCCGACATTAGAGTAGCCCGGCCCGTAAGGGCCGGGAGGCCTGATGTCCCTCGCCGACAGGCCCGGAGGGCCGACACAAAGGCGGTAAAGGCAACCAAGTCATCGCTGCAATGGCTGCTCTGCTCGGCGCTATGAGGTTGCTCGCTACGGATCTAGAAGGTTACCAGAGAGTGCGCACCGGATACTGACGAATGAGCTCGTCCGGAGTCAGTATCGTCAAGCCGTGTACGATGGCCTGGCAGATGAGCATCCGATCGAAGGGATCTCGGTGCAGTCTTGGCAGGCGACCGATCTGGAAGGTGGATTCCTCGTCCAGCGGCAGGGACTCGATGGCGTACGTGTTCCTGATCTCCGGCACCAGGCCCTCAGGTCGCGCGGGAAGGACGAGCTTCTCAAGGCTGTGCTTGATCGCGATCTCCCAGGCGGAGACGGCACTCAAGAAGACTTCGTTGTTAGCATCGGTAACCACGCCGCTGGCGGTGGGGGAGAGCTGAGGCGAGTCGATGGCCACCCACAGAAATGTTGCCGTGTCGAGAAGAACCCTCAATCGGTCGACTCCGCCCCTTCGAATGCGTCCAGAAGACTCTCGGGCAGCGGCTCGAAGAAGACGTCTGGAACCTCGATTTTCCCTTTCCACACGCCAAGAGGGGCCACCCTCCGGCCTCTTTCGGGCAAGGGCCGGATTTCGGCCACCGGCACATTGCGCCGGCACAGCAGGATCGTCTCCCCCCCCTCTTCCAGCAAGGCCAGATAGCGCGACAGGTGGGTCTTCGCCTCGTGAACATTGAGTCGAATCATGGTCCGACATTAAACTAAGTATTAGACTAAGTCAAGAGAGAGAGTAGGTTTTGTGCGACACTGTAGGCTGAACCGAAGTGTCAACGCCTGGCCAAACCGGACGGCCACTCACTCACGTTCGTGGTTCAGTGACTTGGCGGCAGAATTGCTCAACCTGGGAAACAGATTTCAAAATATTTTTGGCTAAGCTTGGCGAAGGAGATACCATGCTGGAATGGTGGCCTGTGCTGGTTTTTGGATGGCCGGCGGTGATTGCGTCAGTACTGTGCTCCACGCTGGGCTTAGTGCGGAAAGCGCCCAGGCTGGTGGTTGGAGGAGCTCTTCTCGCTTTGCCTTTTTTCCTCTACCTCACCATGACACCGATGTTTGCCTACATGGGGCCTTTTCTCCCTCTGGCCCACTTCGGCTCAGCCTACGCGCTGGCAAGACGACGGCAATGGTTGGCATGGATACTGCTGGCGCCCGTTTTTCTGCTGGTCACCTCTCTCGGCTACGCTGTCATTGACCAATGGATGTGAACCGGCTGAGTCCTGAGACGAAACCGTCCCAAATGTTGACCCGAACAACAGAATATTCACCACCCGGCATTCACCCCGCTGACCTCATGCAGGCAGGTCCAGCCAATGAGCAGAATGCGGAAACAGCGCCGATGAAGGGGAAAAAACCTCGGCACGCTCCGGGCGAAGCCGAGCCGAGACCGAGGCCCTTCCCGCCTGGCAAGAAGCAAGGGGAGGAGATCCTCGTCCGCGGGACCAACTGGGTCGGCGACTCGGTGATGTCGCTCCCCGCTCTGAGAGAGCTTCGCCGCCTCTATCCTCAAAGCCGGATCACGTTGCTGGTCAGAAAGTGGGTGGCCGCCATCTTCCAGGACCAGCAACTGGTGGATGAGATCAGACCACTGCCGGAGAGCCGAACAATGCGGCGCCGGCTGATGGCCATCCGCGGCTTGCCCCGGCACTTTGATCGAGCAGTCCTCCTCCCCAACTCCTTTGAAGTGGCTTTGAGCGCATTTATGGCCGGAATTCCCGAGCGAATCGGCTACCGAACCGACGGTCGAGGGCTTTTGCTGACCCGGAGGGCGACCCCGAGAATCCGGACACTCAAGAGGCATCAGACGTACTACTATCTGGATTTGCTTCATCAGACAGGGCTCTCCGGGATCGATTACTTGAACGACGCCTCCTTCCAGCCCGACCTCCGGCTGAAACCTTCTCCGGAGGGAATGCGAGCAGCGCAATCCCTTCTCGAGCAGGCCGGGGTCCAGGCCGGCTCGCGCCGCGTCCTGATCAATCCAGGCGCCATCTTCGGCCCTGCCAAGAGATGGTTCCTGGATCGCTACGGGTTGCTTGCCGACCGGCTGATGGAGTCGGAGAAAGTCGAGGTTCTGATCATCGGCTCGCCGGGTGAGCTGGGTCTGGCCCATGAAATTGCCAACTCGATGAGACGTTGCCCCTACATTCTGACTGGAAAAACGAATCTCGCTTCGCTGATGGGACTGCTTGCCAGCTGCGATCTACTGATCACGAACGACTCGGGCCCAATGCATCTGGCAGCCGCCTTGGATGTCCCTCAGGTGGCACTTTTCGGGTCCACCGATGAAATTGCCACCGGGCCGCTGAGCACTCGAGCCCACGTCATCCACAAACATGTCCGCTGCAGCCCCTGCCTGTTGAGGGAATGCCCCATCGATGTTCGCTGCTTTGACAGAATCAGCGTCGAAGAGGTCTTGCAGACGGCTCGAGAAGTCCTCCACAGTCCCTCACCAAACTCCTCATAATGGCCCAGATTCTGCGACAAATGGGAAAACTCCTGAAAACGGCTCGTTGACACGACCGCCAACACCCGGGCAAGATATGAGGGAATCTAGGGAGGTGGAATTTGAAGAAGACTCTGGTGGCGTCACTCGCCCTCTTTTGCCTGCACTCTTTCACTCTGCTCTCCAGTACGAAAGATCAGGAAAAAAGACTGACCAAGAGCACGCAAGTGCTCAAAGAAATTCTGGACGTGCCCGATGGCATTCCGCAAAGTCTTCTGGACAAGGCCGAGTGTGTGGTGGTGGTCCCTTCAGTGAAGAAGTTTGCCATCGGTTTTGGTGGCAGCTACGGCCGAGGTGCCATGCTTTGCCGGTCGGGCAAAGACTTTCGGGGGAAGTGGGGCGCCCCCAGTATGACGCGGCTCGAAGGCGGCAGCTTTGGGCTGCAATTGGGGGGATCAGCCACAGATTTTGTGCTCTTGGTCATGAACGAGCGGGGCGCCAATGGGTTGCTTTCGAGCAAGGTCAAACTGGGGGCGGATGCCACGGCAGCCGCGGGACCGAAGGGCCGTTCCAGCGAAGCCGCCACCGATGCAAGTCTGCGGGCCGAAATCCTCAGTTATTCGAGGTCGCGCGGCTTGATCGCGGGAATCTCACTGAAGGGTTCCACACTCCGGCCCGATAAGGGGGGAAACAAGGATCTTTACGGCCGCAAGGTGTCGGCCAGGGAAATTGTGCTGGAGGGCAAGGTTACGATTCCCGACTCCTGCCGTCCCCTGATCACTCTTCTGCAACAACGATCGCCGAAAAATAAATCCGATTAGATACTCTCTATGCAAACTCCTCCAGATCACTCGACACCCGAAGTTGGGTTCGCGGTTGATGCGGTGAGACGAGCGGTTGCCATGGCGAGAAGGATTCGGGCTCACCTGACCGAACCCTCGCTGGCCAAGAGCGACCAGTCTCCCGTCACGGTCGCCGATTTCGCCATCCAGGCTCTGCTCGGGCGCCTCCTGAGTGAGTCATTTCCGGCTGACCCGCTGGTGGCTGAGGAAGATTCCAGCTATCTGCGAGGAGGGGAGGGGGCCTCCGTCTTGGGGGCCGTGACCAGCTTGCTGCGGGAAAGCTTCCCTGAAGCCGACTCCGAATCGGTGTGCGCCTGGATCGACAAGGGTGGGTCAGGAGCGGCCTCTCGTTTCTGGACGCTTGACCCCATTGACGGAACCAAGGGATTCCTCCGGGGCGAACAGTATGCGGTCGCACTCGCGCTGCTGGAAGAAGGTCAAGTTCAAATCGGGGTTTTGGGCTGTCCCAATCTCGAGACCTCGGGGAGGTCCTCAATTGGAGGGAGAGGCTCACTCCTGGTGGCGGTTCGGGGGCAAGGCAGCTGGGCCGCGCCTCTAGATGGGGAGGATGGTTACCAGCGCCTGCGTGTCTCCGGCCGACGACAGGCGGCTGAAGCCCGTCTTCTGCGCTCGGTGGAGTCGGGTCATACCAACACCAGCGCCTTTGACCGCCTGGCCGAAACCCTGGGCACCCAGGCGGCTCCGGTGCTCATGGACAGCCAGGCCAAGTACGCGGTTCTGGCCGCCGGGGCGGGTGAGTTATTGTTTCGCCTCCTGTCCCCGGCGCGCCCCAAGTACCGGGAGAAGATCTGGGACCAGGCGGCTGGGTCGCTGGTGGTGGAGGAGGCGGGCGGAAAGGTCAGCGATCTGACAGGTGCCAGCCTCGATTTCACCCGAGGCCGGACGCTGGCGGAGAACCGCGGCGTGGTAGCCTCCAACGGCGCCCTCCACCGGCTGGCCCTGCGGGCCGTCAAAGAGCTGGGGATAGACGGGGAAGAATGAGACTGTCCTCGCCCGGTTGGCTGACCACCGCCTGAGTTCACCAGTCCCGGGCAGCGCCTTTAAAGAAGGAGTAAGTCCGTCTCCCTGCTGCTGGCCGACAGCCAAAGGCCAATGGATCCCCAGCACCAGCATCAGCACTGCGGCGGTCCTCACCGATCCCCTGC
>JBHHYX010000174.1:0-10250 GCA_046757765.1 Acidobacteriota bacterium
AGACGCGGGCATATCCGCCGCCGTAGTAGATTGGGTGTGAGAAATGCGGGTTAGCGTGAATTGTTGACTGAACCGAAGCGTCAGCGCCCGGCCCAATCCGGATGGCCACTCACTGACGTTCGTGGTTCAGTGAGGGCGAAACCAGGAGGGCCGTCGCCCCCTCAATATTACTTTGAAAGATCTGTTCAGGCCTTGGAAAACGCAAACACCCAACCGATCAGTCTTGCTGCGATGAACATTAATCACCTCCTTTACAGCCGATGGAATCAAGATTTCAACCTGAGTTGAGCGGTTCTGGCGGATGGGAAGCGCCAAGATGGCGTGTTCCCGCGGGTTGCGGAGACCGCAGGCATACCCGCTGCGGTATGTCGAGGATCGACAAGATCCGGGGGGCACAACAGATTGGTGCTTCCCGCCGTCGACAATCGCTCAATTCAGGTTCAAGTATTCTTGGCCGAGCTTGTGTCCTTGGGATTTGGAGCCTTGGAGTGTTGGGATTTCTAGTTCCCATCCCAACGATAAAATGCTATTTAAAAGCTTCTTAGGAGTTTTAGGATGGGAACTAGCGGGCCTCCGATTTGATCCAAGCCACGCCTTTTGCCACACTGAGGCTTTTGCTCGACGACTCAAAGAGACACGGAGCCAACCCTTGAACCGGTACGTTTGCGTCCACGGTCATTTTTACCAGCCGCCTCGAGAGAGTCCCTGGCTGGAAAGCGTGGAACCCCAGGAGTCGGCCTACCCCTATCACGATTGGAACGAGCGAATCACAGCCGAGTGCTTCGCCCCCAATGCCAGCTCCCGGATTCTGGACCAAGAGAATCGAATCGTCCAGATTGTCAACAACTACAGCCGCATCAGTTTCAACTTCGGCCCGACGTTGTTGAGCTGGATGGAGTTGAAGGCCCGGGACACCTACCAGGCGATTCTGGATGCTGACCGGCAGAGTCTGCAAAAGTTTTCCGGACATGGTTGCGCCCTGGCCCAGGCCTACAATCATGTGATTCTCCCCCTGGCCTCGAAACGAGAGAAGAGAATCCAGGTCCTGTGGGGCATTCGCGATTTTGAACGGCGGTTCCAAAGGCGTCCCGAAGGCATGTGGCTTCCCGAAATGGCGGTGGATCTGGAAAGCCTGGAGACATTGGCTGAATCTGGAATCCAGTTCACCATTCTGGCGCCCCACCAGGCGCGCCGGATCCGAAAACGAGGGGAAGAAGGATGGAGAAGCGTCGAGGGCTCCGCCATCGACATTACCCGGCCCTACCGGCTGGAGTTGCCGTCAGGAGGAAGCATTACACTGTTTTTTTATGACGGTTCGATCGCTCAAGCAGTCGCTTTTGGAGGACTTCTGAGATCCGGGGAGGACTTTGCGCAGCGCTTGCTGGACCGGTTCTCCGATACCAGCGACCGCCCCCAGCTTGTCCACATCGCCACCGATGGTGAAACCTACGGCCACCATCATCGCTTTGGCGAAATGGCCCTCTCCTATGCCCTCGACTCGATTGAATCCAGACAGCTGGCGAAGCTGACGAACTACGGCGAGTACCTGCAGCTGCACCCTCCGTCCTGGCAAGTGGAAATTGTCGAGAACACCTCCTGGAGCTGCATCCACGGGCTGGAACGGTGGCGCCGCGATTGCGGCTGCCAGACCGGGAGTCACCCGGGGTGGAACCAGGCCTGGCGCCGTCCGCTGAGAGACGCCCTCGAAGGGCTGAGGGACTCTGTGGAAAAGCATTTCGAGAGAGAGGCCGGGAATCTCTTGAAGGATCCCCGGAAAGCCTTCGAAGAATACATTGAAGTGATCCTCGACCGTTCTCCGCGGCGTGTGGATGCGTTCCTGAAACAGCACTTCCGAAGGTCCGTGACGAAGGGCGGCACCATCCGGGCGCTCAGATTCATGGAGATGCTCCGTTACTCCACGCTGATGTTCACGAGCTGTGCCTGGTTCTTCGATGACATCTCCGGCCTCGAGTGCAGGCAGGCCTTGCAGTTTGCGGGGCGAGTGATTGAGCTGGCGCAGGAACTGTTTGATGAGAAGCTCGAGCATCGATTTGTGAACGGGCTGAAGGCCGCCCGAAGCAACGTCCCCCGTTTAGGTAACGGCAAATCCATATATTTGGAGTTCGGGAAAGGCGCGCTGGTCGATCTGCTCAAAGTCGGCGCCCACTTCGCTCTCAGTTCGCTCTTCGAGGACTATGGGCAGACGACCCAGGTGTTCTGCTATTCCGTTCAGACTGAAGATTACCAAAGTGCCCGGGCGGGGCGAGCCAGACTGGCTGTAGGCAAAGTCCGCATCACATCAAACATCACGCGGGAAACAAAGCGGGTTACCTGCGGCGCCATTCATCTGGGCGACCACAATCTGATGGGTGGGGTGAGGGAGTTCCGCTCCGGGAAGGCGTATCAAGCTCTTGTGGACCAGACTCAGAAGTGTTTCGGAGGCGCTGACTTTCCGGGCGTCATCCAACTGATCGACAGGCATTTCGGTAAACACATCTACTCGCTCGACTCTCTCTTCGCGGACGAGCAGCAGAAGATCCTGGAAATCATTCTGGATGCGACCGTATCGGAGGTGGAAGCTTCCTTCAGCCGGATCTACGAACGACATACCCCCTTGATGCGCTACCTGGAAAATCTGGGCATCGCTCTTCCCCGCGCTTTCGAACTGACTGCGGAATTTGTCTTGAAGTCCCAGCTGCGGCGGGCACTGCAAACGGAAGAGCCCGATCCGAAAGCCCTCCGCGCTCAGCTGGTGGAGGCCACCAGGCGCCGAGTCCGCCTGGACACGCCCGGGCTCGGGTATAACCTTCAGCTCACCTGTGAGCGCATAGCTCGAAGAGCCCTTGGCCCTGGGATGGATCTCTTACGGTTGAGCAAGCTTGAGGATCTCCTGGGTCTGCTCGATGACTTCCCCCTTCAGGTCAACCTGCGAAACATCCAGAATCTTTATTACCAGAGGCTTCAGGAGCTTTCCGGGGCAATCGAGAAGCTGAACTCTGGCGGAACAGAGGAAGAGCGTCTCTGGCTGCGACGTTTCCTGGCCCTGGGCCAGAAGCTGTCGATTCGGGTTTGAGCCGGTCCATTGGGGCTCCTGGCAACCCGAGCCAGCTTCAAGGCTGTGGGCACGTGACATCGTGGCGCACTTCGGCGCCTCGATCGATCAGGGCTTGCAGATTGGGGCAGTCGCCTTCATCGAGCGGGTTGCCTCTCAAGTCAACCAGATCCCCCCGCCCCAAGCCTGGATTCGCCACTAAGGGGCTGATGTCGCTGATTGAATTGTCGGCCAGCAGGACCGTTTCCAGGCCAAAGAAGAACTCCAGGCCGCCCAAGTTCTCTATTCCCCTGGCATTGGCGTCGAGGACGGCCAGAGTCCGCGCCAACTCGCATGTGACGGGGGCCGGGACAACGGTGGTGTCCACGCTGGCCGTGTTATTGCTTTCATCGGGGTCGGACTCATCTCCCTGCAGGTTGATCGTTGCGGCGTTGGTGATGTTGCCGGTCGTCAGGGGTGTGACGGTGATGCTGAAGGAGAGGTGCCCGCCCTCGGCCAATCCGGCCACGGCACAGGTGATGAACCCATCCGATTCGGTGCACTCCGGGGGAATCGAGACCACGACCACACTCTCGGGCGGGGTGTCGATCAAGGTCCCCCCTTCGGAATCAGAGGGTCCGATATTGGTCACCGAGAGCTGATAGGTCAAGGGGTCTCCCACCGGGACCGGGTCGGGAAAATCAAAAATGCTGACAGCCAGATCGACTGCCCGATTGATCTGGGTAGGCTCACTGGTCGAGTTGTTGGAGGAGTTGAGGTCCAGCTCATCCGCTGACACGCTGGCAACATTCGAGACTCTCCCCCCGGACTGGTCGGAGGATGTCCGCACCACGATCTCGATCGTCCTCGTCGCCGCCGCCGCCAGTCCACCCAGATTGCAGGTCAGCAGAGTCCCCGACAGGCTGCAATTGGCCATCCCGCTGGAAGAGACAAAACTTGTCCCCCCGGGCAGCCTGTCAAAGAGTCGAACCCCGGTCGCCGTGGAGGGACCCTGGTTGGCAACGCTGATTTCATAGGTCACTTCCTGGCCGGCGGCGATTGGATCGAGCGAATCGGACTGGCTCACCTCCAGATCGGCGGCCGGAGTGACCGTGGTCATGGAGGTCGCGGTGTTGTTGGAATCGAGGGGATCCTGCTCGTTGCCGCTTACCGACGCCGTGTTGGTGAAGGTTCCGCCGGAGACTGGAGCTGAGACGATGAGTGTAGCCGATGCGCTGGAGCCTCCAGCCAACGAACCCAGGTTGCAGGTGACCGTGCCATTCGAATGAGCGCAGGTCCCCTGGCTCGGGCTTACAGAGACAAAGACCGCTCCGCCGGGGAGAATGTCCGTCACCGTCACGCCGGTCGCTTGGGAAGCACCGTTGTTGGTCACGTTCAGGAGATAGGTCAGCTGGTTTCCAGCGATGACGGGGTCGGGGCTATCCGTTTTTGTTATCGACAAATCCGGAGGCGGCACAACCGGAGGGGGAGGGTTGGAAGGCTCGGGCACACCACCGAGCGCGAAGATCAGGTAAGCCGAGAAAGCATTGGGGTCCAGATCAAAAGCTAATCCCGAGGTAACGTCCCCGGGTCCAAAAACGCTGCTTCCGGGAAACCTGGGATCCGTGATGGGCGGCAAATCAGTCGTATCTACACTTCCCTGGGGCGAAAAGACCGCGCCCGGACCTTCCATGGCGACGAACAGATCAGCAAACTTGTCCGCCGCCCAGCCCGCGAAGACCGCACCGGAGAGAGAGTCGAACCCCGCGCTCTGCGTCACTCCCAGATCGGTTGCGCCATCGACCGTAAGCAGCTGGAAGTCGGTGGCCCCGGGGCTTCCCAGCACGACCAGCCGGCAGTCGGTGACGATTGGAGCCAGGTCCTCGTCGAGATAACTGACAATCCGAACCTCTCCGAAAGGCTGGGCGCTGGAGAAAGTCAGGGCGTTGACGAACACTGAAGAACCGACAGCGATGGAAGCAATCGAAGTCCAGTTGATGGTCCCCTTCGGACCCGCAAAGCTCCCCGACGAGGTCACCTCGTTGGTGTCGCTCAGAAAGGCCGGCGTGGTCACCGTCGCATCAATCGGAAAAGCCAGACCGTCGTGGCCTGAATCCACGAGAACCAGGTAGGCAAACACAACGTCCGCCGGTCCGGTGACGCCGGGCGGGTCCAGACTAGCCTGAGTCGTCTGACCTCCGTTGTCGACGAGCACTTCCCAGGCGCCGTCACCCGAGATGCCATTCTTGATGAGGACACCGCTCGAGTCTCCGCCCCCCAACGCCTGAGCGTCCGGCACCGGGACCAGACAGAGCAGAACGACCACGATCCACACGAAGCGAGAAGCGCTACTCATGGCGGTCCCCTCCGGGCTCAGATTTCAGCAGACCAGCTCCAGGCGAAGAGGTCCCACCAATTCCAAGAGTCTCCCTGATCACGGCTTCCAGGTTGGGATCCTGGAGAGTGACTGTGCCAAAACAGGCCGGCACGCTCGGGGGGTTGACGGTTCGGGCGTCGTATAGATCGGGGACTGCCACCACGGAGACTTGTCCCACTGCGCCTTGAATCTCTCCCAGGAGAGCACCCTGGCCGCCAACCAGAGGGTTGTCGGAGGGCAGGAAAGCAATGTCCACCACTCCCGGAACGTCCATCCAGGGCCGTATCGTTCCGCTGAGAGGAATGACCAGTGTGGTCCGCCCCAGCCCGCGTTCTACCACCAGCAGATGGAACGAGAAGGGGCAATCCAGGCCGACACGGTGAAAAGCCAGCAACTGCCCCGGGTCCTGCAATCCATCGGCAACGGTTCTGAGAGTCCCTGTGTCGTGATCAAACTCCACGATCACTCCCAACCGCGGATCCGAGATGTAGATATTCCCCGTGCATCGGTCGACTGCGATTCCAGCCGGCGTGAAGCTCCCAAAGATCGATTCTCCAGGCGCCGAAACGCCTCCAGCGGAGCCTTGCGCCGTCGCTGTCAGGCCCCGATTCAGGTCCGCCTTTGAAACGGTGATAATCCCGCTTGCCTCCGCCACCAGCAGGTCCCCCGTTTCGGGATCAATCACCAGCGAGGTGGGAGCGTTCAAACCCGTGGCAACGTCCACAGACTGCAGCGTCGTCGGTCGAAATCGAATGATCCTTCCACTGGTTCGGCCCGCCAGCAGGAGATCCTCCTGGCCGTCAACAGCCAGGAAGGGAATCATCTTGGGAATCTCCTCGCCCGCAAGGGTGATGAGGGGCAGCTTCGTGTTCCCGGTCACGTCGAAGACCACGGTCCCCGTGGACTGCTGGCTGACCCTCAAGGGTCGGACCCCGCTTCCCAGAGTTCCGAGAGCCGTCAATTCCGCGTTAAAAAGTCGTTGCAGCCCCCCCAGATAGGCGACCGACTGGACGATTCCCAGGTTGGTCACCAGGGCCTGGCGCGAAAGCACGTCAACCGAGGACCCGGCAGTCTGGTTGTCGGCGCTGGCAGTCACGGTCACGGGCAAAGGGTTGGGGATGAGGCCGGGAGCTCTAAAGAGTCCGTCTCCGGTGATCGTTCCCACCTCGTTGCTTCCGCCCGCGAGGTCGTTGACACTCCAGACAGGACTGGAGGCCGAGCCTCCCAGTTCAAAGCTCTACGCGCCACCCACCGGAACAACAACTAGAGGTGGATCAACAGTCAGCCGGGGCAAGTCAAGATCCGGTTGGAATGATGAGGGCACCGACTGGGGAGGAATGTTGGCCAGTACCTTCCCGTCAAGAGTGCCAAAAAGAGAAGTCAAATAGACCGGCACATCACTTCTGACAAAGACCCATCCTCCCCCTTGATCCGCTGCCTCCCCAATCAAATCCGAGATCAAACGGCTGAGGCGATGGCGGGGTTGGATCGTGGTCGCAAAACTCCCCAGGATCGTTCCATCGGGAAGAAGAGCCACCAGCCGTACATTGGCAGCCAGACTTCCGGGGTTCAGAATCGCCACACCGGTGAAGAATCCCAAACTGGTGGCAAGGTGGGAAAAAACGGCCTCGGTGCTTCCTTTGGCCAGAGTTGTCACGGCGGCCAGCGAACCGGAAGAAGAATTCGCATAGCTGAGTGATCCATTGATCGTCTGTGAGGTGGATTGAACGTCGATCCAGCCCTCCAACGTCTCGTCGCCAAAAAAACCGAACATTTCCACCACGTCTTCGCGAAGGGCCTGGCCTCCTTCAAGAACACGGGTGACCGGGTTGCTTCGCAACCGGTCGCCTCCGTAGAGGGTTCCATCGGGCTGATGCGCCGAGAGGGTCAAAATGGCATTCTCGGCCCCATAATTGCCAAGGACGAGCTGAGTTTCGAACGGGGTAAGAACGGCCAGCTGGGGAAAGAAAATCGTATTCAGCAGCTGGGAGGCTGGGAGAGCATTGGTTCCCAGAAGATCCCCCTGCCCTCTTATCATCTCGAAGCCCGCGATTTCCACCGCGGCCGAAGCGATGATGTAGGACGCGGGCGGCGGCTGGCCGACTCCAAAGAAAGTAGCCACGTCCAGTCGAGCGGCCCCCTTGGGAGGCAACTGCAGCGCGCCTTGAAGGGGATTGTCGCCTCCGATGAGCTGCAATTCCACGGCGGCAGTCGCATTGCCGGGATTGACGAGGTTCAACTCGGTACTGAACTCCGGCCCCAGGCGCACCTCGTTAAAAATGATCTCAAACGCCGCTTGGGGCAGGGCGGCGCCATCAAAAAATTCGGGCCTGGCAACAGTTTGCATGTCGATGACCTGGGCGGTGGAGTCCAGAAAAAGGAAGAATCCCGTCAAATCATCCACCGGGCTGGTGGCCTGGATCCAAGCCACCGTGGACGGGTCCAAGCCGCCTCCAAAGAGGGCCGCGGTGACGGCCGAGAATTGGTGATTGGCTGCAACCGTGATGTCGGTCGGGTTCTGGAAACCTTCTCCTTGCAACACCTGCCCGTCGCTACCGTAAACGGTCAGTTTCACCTCGGCGTCCTGAGCGCCGGGGTTGACGACAGCAAGAGCGGTGACCGTGTTCTCTTCGAAGGAGAGACGCGGAAAGTTGAGTTCACTGGAGGCCCCAACGGCGGACAAAGACAGAACTGCCACGCCAAGGAGAGTCCACATCAACAAATAACCTTTTCGGGGCAATCCCATGATCCTCCATTTATTGGCACTTCGAGCCCGTCCGGGTGGGGAAAACAGTATAGCGACTCTTCAAGGAATCTGTCTAACCGGAGTCGGGATCAGATGATCGCCATCAACAAATAGTGCAGGCGAGGTGCCTGCCCGAGTAGTAGGTTGCGGTTTCCAACCCCCGTGCGATCCTACTCGACTGTTCGTCAGGCGGGCCGACGGAGGGTCGGGTGGAAGAACTGGCAGTTCCCCCCAATCCGTGATTCAATACGAAGGGGTGTCGTCTCATTAGGCATCCGGCGAGAGCAGGGACCGTAAAATAGCCATGGCGAAGAAAAAGAAAAAGGAGCCGCTTTCGCCCAAGGTCCTGGCGCGCCAAATGACGATGGCGTCGCGGCGAAAGATTTTGCGGGTGGGGCGCAACCAGCCTTGTCCCTGCGGGAGCGGCAGGAAATACAAGGACTGCCACCAGTCCGAGGGCGAACCTTTCCTGTTGAAGATAGTGGAGAAACAGGAACGGGCGAAAAGCAAACAGTTGCGTCAACGCCTGAAAGCAGAAGGAGTCCCCTGGTACAGGCGTTGGTTCGCGGATAGATGAGGCGACGCTCGCTGCCCGATCCACGCCCCCGCTACTCCATCACGAATTCGTTTCCAAGGGCCGGAAAGACTCGGGAACGCTGGTGCATCGTCTGGTCGGGATTCGGCGTCCGGCTCGTACACGTACTCGTTCCCGTACACGGGGGCATTCCCCTCGCCAACCCTCTCCTGGAACCCAGTCTTTCGTGATCGAGCGTCATCGGGCCACCGAGTACGTGAGACGTGTACGAGTCTGTCAGAATCGCCGTAGCCCGCGTGATCTGGTCCCGGGCCCCTTGCCCTGGTACCCCCTGAATTGACGGATTTCCCCGACTTCGCTACGATTGGAGATATACCAAAGCGATTGGCCAACTTGCGCTTTTGCCCAAACTCTGTGCGAAAAGACCCCTCTCATTTGCCCGTATCCGGGTGGTCG
This sequence comes from Acidobacteriota bacterium, assembly GCA_046757765.1. Taxonomy (GTDB): domain Bacteria; phylum Acidobacteriota; class UBA6911; order RPQK01; family JBHHYX01; genus JBHHYX01. The sequence continues at coordinate 9,146 of JBHHYX010000174.1, forward strand.
CGATTCGGCCCATACCCCAGCTGCCCGGAATTGATCGATTTCCGCCGTTTCGCTACGCTACCCGTGTCCTCTAAAATTGCCTCTTGTGTCCAAGAAACCAGCGAAAGCCAACTTCGAAGTCATTCCGGTCGAGACCATCGAACGGCGGATCTTTCTGATTCGCGGGCAGAGGGTGATGCTGGACAGCGACCTGGCCCAGCTCTACGGAGTCACCACAGGAAATCTAAACCTGGCTGTCCGCCGCAACAAAATTCGGTTTCCCGAGGACTTCATGTTCCAGTTGAGCGCGGAGGAAGCGAAATCTTTGCTCTTGCAATTTGCAATATCAAAGGGTCGAGGGGGGCGTCGTACGCCACCCTATGCCTTTACCGAGCAAGGCGTGGCCATGCTGTCGAGTGTTCTCAAGAGCGAGCGCGCAGCCCTCGTGAACATTGCCATCATGCGGGCCTTCGTCAGGCTCCGCGTGATCCTGGCCACCCATAAGGAGCTGGCAAGGAAACTTCAAGAGATGGAAAAGAAATACGACGCCCGATTCAAGGTCGTCTTTGATGCCATCCGCAAACTGATGGAGCCGGGACCTGTTCCTGCCAACCGCCAGATTGGATTTGCCCCCAAAAAGGAAGACTAAATCCTGCCATCCGTAGCCAATCAAACCCATGAAATGGGAAATCACCCCCTACAAACAGAAAAAATTGACGGCGGCTGGCCTGTCGAGCCTGCCTGTCCTCATCACTGACGCCGCGATGGAGCTTGTGGAGCGGGCTCCTCTCGCCTGGCAAAAGGTGGAAAGCAAGGAAAAGGAGGTCGGTGCTTCCTACATGATCCATGAAGACGCCAGTATCGGCTTCGTCGTGGGCGACTACGACCGAAGTCTCGCGCTCGTCATCGATCCCGATCTGGAGTTCAGCACCTTTTTGGGAGGCAGCAATGAAGACTTCGGCCGGGGGATTGCGGTCAGCGGCTCGGGAGAAGTTTACGTGACGGGCTGCACCATTTCCACAGACTTTCCCACCGTCGCGCCGCTTCAGCCCTTCCCTGTGGGGAGAGACATCTTTGTGGCTAAATTCTCGGCCGATGGATCCCAGCTTCTCTACTCGACCTACCT
>JBHHYX010000175.1:0-10219 GCA_046757765.1 Acidobacteriota bacterium
GATTGAGGAGCGGCCGAAGATGGTGTGAAGATGAGATGCCAAAATGTGAAGTTATGCTTGCACGAGCCCTAAGACCAAAGCAAAGAGATCTGAACCTTAGCAGCCAGGTTGAGAGATTCTGCTGCCAAGTCACTGAACCACGAACGTGAGTGAGTGGCCATCCGGATGGGGCCGGGCGCTGACGCTTCGGTTCAGTTTACAGCGCAGGAGCCCCGGCGCGCTCGATGGTGGCTCCTGGCAGGGCCCGGATGGGAGGATTCTCAAGCTGACGAAGGGCGGCTTTCTCCACGCTTCAGACTGGATTCATCCGCTACAATGATGAGGTGACTGGTCTTTTGCCAGAGGTGGGCGGCGGCAACAGAAACCCCCTCCGGGGTATGATCCTCGCCGCCGGGTTGGGGAAGAGGCTGCGGCCCCTGACCCTGCACTGTGCCAAGCCAGCCGTTCCCTTCCTGAATCGCCCTCTGATCGAATACTCCCTGGACCTATTCCTCAAGGCCGGCATTCAGGAGATAGCGGTCAATCTCCATTATTCCCGCCAATCTGTGGTCGATGTCGTGGAGAACTACTTGAGGAGGGGTTCACCCCGGAGGACGGCTCGGGGTTTTTTCTCCCACGAAGAGAAAATCCTGGGGACGGCCGGTGCCCTGGGCCGCCAGCGCCGGTTTCTCTCGCAGGGCGACTTTGCCGTCTGCAATGGGAAGATCTACTTCGAGGAAGATCTCGGCCGGGTGTGGAACTTCCACCGCCGCACGGGTTCTATGGTCACGATGGTCCTGGTCCCGCGCGCTGCCGCGGACCCTCATAACGTCGTGCTCACTGACGAGGAAGGGAACGTTACCGGGTTTGCCCCCAAGGACCAGATTCAGGATTTCGGCAAGGGCTACACCTACACCGGTCTGCAGATCCTTTCGCCCCAGGTCCTTCGATTCATACCGGATGAACCGTGTGACACGGTGCGCCACATCTATCCCCGGCTCCTCCGGGAAGGGTATCCCATTCGGGGTTTTGTCAGCCACGGCTGCTGGTGCGAGTCCAGCCTTCCCAGCCGCTATCTCGAGAACTCGATGCGTATGTTGCGGCGCAGGGGAGTGAAGAATCTTCTGGACAGCGATCTGCACGGCTCTCTGGAAAACGTGATTGCAGGTTCCAAAGTCCAGGTGGGCCCCGGGAGTCGTCTTCGCAACGTGGTCTTATGGGATGGAGCCCGAGTGGGTTCGAACTCGAGCCTGCATAACGTTATAATCACGGCCGACCTGGAAGTGCCGGCAGAGACGAGAGCCACCGATGTGGTCATCACGCGGTCCTTAGAGGGAGGGGTCCCCGGGCCGGTCGGTAAACGCTCCGGGAAGGAGCAAAGCTGCCGTCTCTGGCCCCTCATTTGAGCGGGGAACATGATGGAAGGTTTTCCACCGATTCAAAAGCGCCTGATGGAATTCATCCGGCGGGAACTGCGGCCCGGCTACAATCACTACAATGTCAGCAAGCTGATCGGAGACGCTTCAGCCCGGCAGTACTTCCGCTATACGTCCGATGCCCGGCAGTCGTTCATTCTGGCCGCCTACCCGGAGGCTTTTGATCCTGAGCATTTCCCCTACCAACAGATTTACAGTCTGCTGAAGGAGATCGGACTGCCGGTGGCGGAGATCTTCGCCCTGGATGGACCCTTGGGAATCGTCCTGCAGGAAGACTTGGGGGACGAGACTCTGCAAAAGCACTTCCTGGATGCCACTCATGGCCGGCGCCAGGAACTCTTGAACCGGGCCATCGACTCCCTCATCCGCCTTCAGCAGGAAGGAAGCAGCCGCTTCGGGCCCCAGTACGACGCTTTTGGCCTGGCCTTCGACGAAGAGAAGCTGAACTGGGAGCTGGGATTTTTCGCCCGCCATTACCTGCACAACTACCGCCGGCTGCCGGTTGCCGGCGAAGCCGCTCTGCTGGAGGAGTTCGGTCGTCTGGCGGCGGAGCTGGCGGGGGCTCGGCGCGTTCTCTGCCATCGGGACTATCACATCCGCAACCTGATGCTCAAGGACGGTCGCCTCTACATGATCGACTTCCAGGATGCCCGATGGGGTCCGACCTCCTATGATCTGGTGTCGCTCTTGAAGGACTCGATCGAATTGGGAGGGGAGGAAATCGACCGGCACATCGAATATTTTCTGGCTCATTCGCGCCTGACTGAGAGTCCGGAAGCTTTTAGCAGGCGACAGTTTGATCTGATGTCCGTCCAACGACTTCTCAAGGCACTGGGGACCTATGCCTATCAGGTTGTTGTTAGAGAGAATTTCATCTACGAGCAGTACATGGCCGGCTCCCTCCACAGGGTGCTCTTGTCCCTGCAGGCGATGCCGGAGTTTCCCTGCCTTCAATCGGTTGTGGAGAGCGAGCTCAATCGTTGATCGGGGGGAAATCGGCACCCACGCCATAACCCACTGGTGGGCGGATAAGCCGGAAATCAGGGTCCACAGAGAGGCGCAGAAAAGGGTCCCTATGATGCACATCTACATTGAGAATGCAGCTGACCACGTCGGCCGGGAAGTCACTATCAAAGGGTGGCTTTACAACAAGACCGACAAAGGGAGGTTGCGGTTCCTTATGATTCGAGACGGCACCGGGTTGATACAAGGGGTGGTCTTCAAGAAGGCGGTTGCCCCGCCAGTCTTCGCCGCAGCCGCCGGCCTCACGCAGGAGTCCTCGCTCGAGGTCTCGGGGAAGATCAGAAAGGACGAACGGGCCCCGGGCGGGTTCGAGTTGGATGTCTCGGGGCTGAAGGTCGTTCAGCTGGCCGCCCCCTATCCAATCACACCCAAGGAGCACGGAATCGCCTACCTGATGGACCACCGTCATCTCTGGGTGCGCTCCTCCCGCCAGCACGCCATCCTGCGTGTTCGAAGTGAAATCACACGGGCGGCCCGGGATTTTTTCGATGAGCGGGGATTCATCCAGGTGGACACTCCCATCCTCACCCCGGCCGCCTGCGAAGGCACCACCACCCTCTTCGAGCTCCAATACTTCGACCAGAAGGCCTACCTGACCCAGAGCGGACAGCTCTACAACGAGGCCAATTGCATGTCTGTCGGCCGAACCTACTGTTTCGGCCCCACATTCCGGGCCGAGAAGTCGAAAACCCGTCGTCATCTGATGGAATTCTGGATGGTGGAGCCGGAAGTGGCTTTTGCCGATCTGGACGAGATCATGGTTCTTGCCGAGGAGTATGTTTCCTATATCGTGCAGCGAGTTCTGGAGCGCAGAGGAGAGGAGCTGAAGAGGCTGGAGCGGGACGTCTCGTTACTGGAAAAGTGCAGCCCTCCCTTTCCCCGAATCACCTACCGGGAAGCTTTCGACCTTCTGGAGGAGGCGGGGACCGAGACACCGCGCGGCGCGGATCTGGGAGGCGGCGACGAAACCATCCTCTCCTCTCACTTCGACAAGCCCGTCGTGATTCATCGCTACCCGGCCGGCGTGAAGGCCTTTTACATGCAGCCGGACCCGGAGAACTCGGATTTGGCATTGTGCATGGACATGCTGGCGCCGGAGGGCTACGGGGAGATCATCGGGGGCAGTCAGCGCATTCACGATTATGACTTGCTGCTCCAGCGCGTCGAGGAACAGGGCCTTCCCCGGCAAGCCTTCCGATGGTATCTCGACCTTCGAGAATACGGCACTGTCCCACACTCCGGCTTCGGCATGGGAATCGAGCGTGTGGTGGCCTGGATTTGTGGACTCAGCCACATCCGCGAGTCGATTCCCTTCCCAAGGATGCTTCACCAGCTCTACCCTTAGGGTTTGCGCAAGAATAGATCGGCAGAGTTGGCGCTCAGATTTGCGCCAGGTTTGGCCGCGAACGATTGAGCGAAACCGCAGGCGTAGCCGGGCCTACGTTGAGGATTTCGCGATTGAGGAGCGGCCGAAGATGGTGTGAAGATGAGATGCCAAAATGTGAAGTTATTCTTGCGCGAGCCCTTAGGGTCCCATTCTGGGATGGCGAACCCCACCGTCTTCAGGCGGCTTGCCGAGTTGGTTATTAGGGTGCGACCAGTCCTCTGTGAGAGGTTCCCCAGTAGATCGAAACCGAATGTCGAGTTGCGGCAGGAGAAACTGCTGAGCCATCGAGTTTGGGGGACGGCGAGGGCTTCAGGCGACTTCAGTCGCTCCTCATCCACCGCCTTCAGGCGGGTGCGTGTTTAGCGGGTGAGAAGGCAAACAATCCAACAAGCCCTGATGTCTCCCGGGGAGAGGCCCGGAGGGCCGACACAAAGGCGGTCATGGCAACCCAGTTATCACTTCAATGGACGCTCGGCGGTATGAGGTGGCTCGCTACCTCGAGCTCGTTCTCGTGCCGCTTGCCACCGCCCCCTCAAGACCTCAAGACTGTGGCCTGCTGCAAGTGAGGTGTGGTAGACTTTATTATTCACATAGATTCAATCCAGCGCTGACCGACGGGCTGTTTTCAGGCCGTGGGTTCCACCCCGCGCATGGGGACGGAGGACAGTCATGAAAAGGAAACTGCCTACGGGAGTCGTCTGGGGTCTGGTGTGTCTGCTGACGGGGTCGGGTGTCGCCACCGCACAACCCTTTGCCTACATCGCCAATGGGAGCGATAACACGGTTTCGGTGGTCGATACGGCCAGCAGGGCCGTGACCGCCACCATATCCGTAGGAGGCTTTCCTTTTAGTGTCGCGGTGCATCCGGACGGCGGCACTGTTTACGTGACCAACGAAGCCGATGACACCGTGTCGGTCATTGACACGGCAACTCAAAGCGAGGTTGCGACCGTGCCCGTAGGGGACGAGCCGCACGGCGTCGCCGTGCACCCGGACGGTGGCACTGTCTATGTGTCGAATGCAAGGAGCAACGCAGTGTCGGTCATCGATGCGATCAGCCACACTGTCATCGACACCGTGCCGGTGGGGCGTGGACCTTTCTCCCAGGGCCAATTCATCGGTCCCCTCCCTGTCCCTGTCGGTGACTCGACCACGGGACTTTTCCCGCTGCAATCCGTCTGCTTGAATCGAACCAGCGGTCAGACAGTGCCCATCGTGCTCTTGGGGGAAACAAGCTGGGACTGCGGGTCGAGCGGCCTGACGGTCAATTCTGGCGATGCGGTGGACATGTTTGTACGCGGCGTTCGGACAGGCCCGGACAATGTGGGCGGGTCCGTCACCGGAGTGAATACTCTGCTGGCGATGTGCCGCAATGGCACAACCGGTCAAACGGTCACCATCTTGCTCCGGGGCCAGGCTTCCTGGGACTGTCAGACAAGCGGACTATTGGTCAATCCCGGTGACAGGGTCGACATGTTTGTGCGCGGCTCCGCCCCATAGCTGACTGAGCTGCAGGCTCGCGGCAACGCATCCAGCTGCGAAGTGACGCCCCGTCGGGGACAAGAGAGGAGCGCCAGCATTGGGCACTATCCAGAAGACAAGCAGCTCGACGACAACCGGCGTCATCACGACACCCCGGCTGGAGATCCGTGAGGGCGTGGAGAACGCCTATCGGGACGTGCTGACGCCCGAGGCACTGTCGGCAATGAACGCGCTGGCCCGATTCAACGCCGATCGGCGATCACTGATGAACGCCCGGATCGAGCGACGAAGAGCACGAGCAGAGAACCGGCAGAGGATCGCCTATCTCGATCCGGAGGCCACCATCCCCCGCACCGTGATCAAAGTCCAGGAGGCCCGGGAGGGAGCCTTTGTCGGGTCTGACATTCCCGCCGACCTGCAACGCCAATGGATTCAAGGCACCGGGCCCGGCTCCAAACCCAACGCTCCGGTCGACAAGAGCATCCGCAATGTCGCCTACGCTCTGCTGTCGGGTGCCGATGGCTGGATGTTCGACGGTGAAGATGCGCTGGGTCAGATCACAACCATGTCACTGGATAACCAGCGCAACCTGAAACTTGCGATCCGGAAAGAGCCGGTCTTCATGAAGGCCGCCGAGCGGGTCGCCGTGGAGATGAATCGGTGGGCGGAAGGGTTTTTCGGCAGACCGATCATCGACAACTGGCGACAACAGCTGGACTTTACAACCAAGATCTTCCGGGCCCGCGGGCTGCACCTGGACGACCGGCACATTCGGGAGCTGAACGGCCCGGGGTTCTCCGCTTCGATCGTCGACCTGGCGCTTTACGTCGTCAACAACTACCGGCAGCTTCAAGAAGCAGGTTCCTCGATTGTGCTCTACCTGCCCAAGATCCAGACTGCCGAAGAAGCGGCCCTGTGGGAGGAGATGATCGCGGCCCTCGAGGAGCACCTCGATCTCCCCCTGGGCACCACCAGAGTCTACGTTCTGGTGGAACAGCTGGAAGCGTCATTTCAGTTGATGGAGATTCGCGCGGTACTGGGAAGACACTTTGTCGGCTTCAACACCGGGCGCTGGGACTACATCAACAGTGTGGCGGACGCGATGGCCTGGGACTCGGATTTCATCAATCCCAACATAGACGCCATCACCATGACCTACGGTTACATGCGAAACTACGAGGACCACGTCCGGCGGGCCGTCAACACACCCGACGCCAACGGCAACTGCGCTCTCTGGCAGGGAGGCATGGAGCCCAACATCCCTGTCGGCTCGGCCGCCGGTGTCGCCAACAGCATGAAGAAGGCGGTGGCCGGGGCGGAGCGCGAGCAGCGCAAGGGCGCGAGCGGCAAGTGGGTGGCCCACTGGAAAATGGTTCACATCGTTCGTCCGGTGTGGGAGAAAGTGGGCGCAGATAACCAACTGGGCAGGAAATTCCCCCCCCTGACCTACACCCGGGAAGAGGCTGACGGCCTGACGCTGCTGGAACCGGCCCCGAGGACCATCCGGGGGGCGCGGGATCTGCTGAGCGTGGCCTTGCAGTACGGCAACGCTTTCGAGCAGGGATATCAGGCGGCCGCCCTCAAACCGGCCGATTTCTTTGACGACGATGATGTTTTGTACCTGATGGAAGACATGGCAACGGGCGAGATTCGCCTCAGCATCCTCTGGGAATGGCTTCACAAGGGTGCCACCCTCACCGAAGACGATCCCGAAACCGGTGTCAAAGCGGGAGACCCCTTCCTTGTTGAGCTCTTTCGGCGACTGCTGGCCGAAGAATACGGCAAACTCCGGCGAGCCAGAGATCAAGACGTTCACCACGTCTCCAAGAAAACAACCCTGCCCATCGCCCGGGAGATCGTCGAAACCTACGTCGAAGAGAAGGTCAAGCTCCCGTGGTATATCGACCTTTTGAATATCAACTTGAACAACCACCAGCTGGAGACGGCCAAGGAACGGATCCGGCTCTGTGTCGAGGCCTTTCGACGGGATGGAACCAGAATCACGGGAAACCTCGACTTTGAAGTAGCCAGCCCGTCCTCGGCCGATTCGGAGAGTGAAATGGGATCATTCGAAGAAGAGACAGCCGAGGTGCGCCGGTGGTTCTCCAGCCCTCGCTTCGAAGGAATCACGCGCTTGTACTCTCCCCGCCAGGTGGTGCAGCAGCGGGGAACGATTCAAAGCGAATATGCCGTCGCTCGAACCGCTTCGGAATCCTTTTTTGCCCGATTGAGGGAGTTGTTCGGGAAAAGGGAGCAGATCACGACCTTCGGACCCTATTCCCCGGGGCAGGCGGTAGCCATGAAGCGCATCGGCATCGAAGGCATCTATCTCGGGGGCTGGGCCACTTCGGCCAAGGGCTCGGCGACAGAGGACCAGGGCCCCGACCTGGCCAGCTATCCGCTCAGTCAGGTGCCCGAAGAGGCGGCGCCGCTGGTTCGAGCTTTGCTGGCGGCGGATCGAAATCAGCGCTTTGCCAGGTCGCGCATGACCAACCAGGAGCGGGCGGCCAGTCCCGTCATCGATTATCGGCCCTTTATCATTGCCGATGCTGATACCGGTCATGGAGGCGAGGCCCATGTCCGGAACCTGATCCGCAGATTTGTCGAAGCCGGCGTGTCCGGCTATCACATCGAAGATCAGAAGCCGGGCGTCAAGAAATGCGGGCATCAGGCGGGCAAAGTTCTGGTCCCCCAGGATGAGCAGATCAAACGCCTGAATGCCGCGCGTTTTCAGCTCGATGTGATGAATGTTCCCGGGATCATCGTTGCTCGAACCGACGCCGAGGCCGCCACCTTCCTGGACGGCCGGGGCGACGAACGCGACCACCCCTTCATTCTGGGCGCCACCAATGTCAACCTCCCCAGCTGCAGGGTGGCCTATCTTGCGGTCCTGAGACGATTCAATGCTCTGGGGATCAAGGAAATCAACGGTTACCTGCTCTATCGAGTCTCCGACGCGGCCTACACGGAAGCCTACTCCTGGTTGGAGCGCTCCGGTGTGATGGCGGCCATTGAGGAGAATGTCCAGGCCATCGCGGCTAAGAAGACATCCATTGACGCGGCACTGGACAAGGTGACGACCCGGTTGCTGGACGCCTGGCAGATGGAGGCCGGACCCAAGACCTTTGGCGATGCAGTCGCAGACGTGCTCGAGTTCCGCAGCAACGAAGGCGAGCGGTTCGAGCTCACCGTGGACGAGTGGAAAGACTATGCCCGGCGCGTTTCGTTTGAAGAAGCGCGGGAGAGGGCGAAATCGATGGGAATCAGCATCATCTGGGATTGCGAGGCACCCAAGCCCCCCGAAGGGCACTACTTGATCCAGGGTGGCATTCAGTACGCGATCGCCAGATCGCTGGCCGTTGCTCCCTTTGCCGACCTCCTCTGGATGGAAACCAAAACAGCCAATCTGGCCGACGCCAAAGAGTTCGCCGATGCCGTCCACGCCGAATACCCGGACAAAATGCTGGCCTACAACCTCTCCCCATCGTTTAGCTGGGACACCACCGGCATGAGTGACGAAGAGATGCGGCGCTTCCCCGCCGAGTTGGGCAAACTCGGCTTTGTCTTCAATTTCATCACCTACGGAGGCCATCAGGTCGACGGCCTCGCCGGCGAGGAGTTCGCCACCTCCCTCAAGGAAGACGGGATGCTTGCCCTGGCCCGGCTACAACGAAAGTTCCGGCTGCTCAACTCCCCCTATACAACCCCTCAGACCCATGTGGGCGGCCCTCGTCTGGATGGTGCGCTGATGGCCTCCACGGGGCGCACAGCGACCACCAAAGCGATGGGGAAAGGATCAACCCAGTACCAGCACCTCATCCCCATAGAGGTTCCGACCAGACTCCTGGAGGAGTGGCTCGAGTTGTGGACAAAGGCCAACGCTCTTCCGGGCGGGCTGCGCGTCCAACTGCGACCGCACACGGCTGGGTCGGAACTGCTGGAACTCAATATCATGGACAACAGAACGTCCAAGCTGGCTAGCGTGGTGTTCGCCACCATCCAGGATCGGCGCCAACGGAGCATCCTGTCGGTTCGAGACCAGGAGACCTTCGCCCTCGAACTGCGCCGAAAACGCCTGATGACTCTGGCTCACCTCTTTCTCATCCATCGATACAAGAGCGTTGCAGTGCATTATGTGAGCCCCACCGAAGACAATCATCGGCAAACGGAAAAAATGAAGATCCTCGGCCTCTTCAATGATGTCAACACCGAGGTCGGCCAGATCATCGTGGCGACCGTCAATACCGAGCGAACTCAGGAGTTGCTCGCCCCCGACCGCGTCGAGTTGAGCAAGCTGATCAACAAGAGTTAGACGCAGCAACGAAAGTAACGATGGAGTTCAAGTTCGAGCGGCATCGTCCCTGGCATTGAAATGCAACCAAACGCTTCGTCTAGTTGTCAAACCCGCCTTCCACCGGGACAGGCCCGGTGGGGGGCTCTGGCGTCACCATCCACCGTCTAGTTTTCAAACCTGGCTCCACCGGGGCAGGCCCGGTGGGGGCCCACACTTCTGCCGTGGGTTGATCATTGCTTTACGGTGTCATTTATTGCTGTGTGCGCAATTTGACTCAACTTTAAAGATTACCGTCACCCTAGTGAATTCCTAGTCCGAGAAGAAGTTCACAAGACGGGTGTGAGAAATGCGGGCTAGGCTCGACTCGGCCGATGGTCCGTTTGAATCCAGAGCTTGTCCTCGGGCTCGGTTACTGATACCGAAATAGCCGCACCGACGTGGCTCCGACTGCCACGGTGGCCAGGATCATCACCACCACGTGGGCGGCGGCGCTGGTGGCTCCAGCTTCGAAACTGACCAGTTTGTGCATAGCGTCCATGGCCCAACCCGTTGGCAGAAAGAGAGAAAACGTCTGCATCCAGCCAGGTGTGATTTCGATGGGCCACCAGCAACCGCCCA
>JBHHYX010000176.1:0-10208 GCA_046757765.1 Acidobacteriota bacterium
GATGGTGTGAAGATGAGATGCCAAAATGTGAAGTTATTCTTGCGCGAGCCCTTAACCCGGATTTCTCACACCCAGTCTACTACGGCGACGGATGTGCTCGCGCCCACTGCGTTGCGTTCCGTCGGGCTCCTCGACGTGTCCAGTACGACTGCGGGGCCCTCGGTCGCGACGCCTTGTATCCACGCGCATCTCCACCGCCTCGCTACGATCGAGTGTGAGAAACGCGGGTTAATCTCCTCATAAGGGAAATGTGTTAGTCTCCGTCGCAGATTGGAGGATTTGCAATCATGGCAAGACTGGTTACGCTCTTTACTGGCCAATGGGCCGATCTCAGTTTTGAAGCCATCTGTTGCAAGGCCAGGGAACTGGGCTACGACGGTTTGGAACTGGCCTGCTGGGGTGATCACTTTGAGGTCGGGCGGGCACTCGACGAACCCGGTTATTGTGACGATCGCTGGAGTTCACTGAAGCGACACGGCTTAGGCTGCCTTGCCATCAGTAATCACCTGGTAGGTCAAGCCGTGTGCGACCGAATCGACAAGCGACATAGGGCGATTCTGCCGCCTCATGTGTGGGGAGACGGAGACCCGGAAGGTGTGCGCCAGCGGGCTTCGGAGGAAATGAAAGCCACGGCGCGAGCCGCCGCCAGGATGGGAGTGAAAACGGTCAACGGATTCGTTGGCAGTGGCATCTGGCATTTGTTGTATTCCTTCCCTCCGGTCGACCCCGCTGAGATCGAAGCCGGGTTTGAGAATTTGGCCCACAGGTGGAACCCGATCCTGGACGTGTTTGATGAAGTGGGGGTAAGGTTTGGGCTTGAAGTTCATCCCACCGAGATCGCTTTTGACATTTCGACCGCCGCGCGCGCCCTTTCAGTCCTCAATGGCAGACGGGCCTTTGGATTCAATTATGACCCCAGCCATCTGGCTTACCAGGGCGTGGATTACATTGAATTTCTTCGTGTCTTCCGGGAGCGCATCTACCACGTCCACATGAAGGACGTCTGGTGGGCCTCGGAGCCGCGCCGATCAGGCGTTTTCGGAGGGCACCTGCCTTTTGGGCACCCGGATCGCTGTTGGGATTTCCGCTCTCTGGGGCGGGGTAGGATCCGCTTCGAGGAAATCATCCGGGCTCTGAACGAGATTGGCTACGGCGGGCCTTTGTCGGTGGAGTGGGAAGATGCGGGAATGGATCGCGAGCACGGCGCGGCCGAAGCGGCCAAGTTTGTCCGAAGACTGGACTTCGTGCCCGCCTCCGTGGCATTCGATGCGGCCTTCAGTCGAGAAGAGGAGTAGCTTTTTATCGGTCTGTGCGGGGGACAGCCGCAAAGCGCTTCGCCAAGCCTTCCATTTCGCGTCCGAGCTTGGCGAGAGACTTGTTTTTGGATCGGGGACGGGCGCGCCCTGGAAGCTCGGGCGAAGTCGTTGCTACTGAAAACCCTTCTTGCAAAGGTCAAAACAGGGTCGTACAATCTGAAGAGTCTCGGGTCTCTCGTCTCTCTCTCTCTTCGGAACCGTCGCCGCGGCGACACCTTCTAAGGAGGCGCCATGCCTGATCCAAGCATCCCAACGGAAAGAGGAATAGCAAGATTGATGCACAAGGCTTTAGGGCGGACCAAGATCGAGCCCGCGATCTTGATCCTCTTCATGGCTCTCGGGTTACTGCCGATGTGCGGCGGCACTTTTGTTCTCATCAGCGGCGCTCGAAACTCCCATCGCGAAATCTCTTCCATCCACGTCAGTCAGCTGGCCGGCCACGCCCAGGCAACTTTGAGTCGCTATCTTCAAAGGATGATCGTTCAGGTGGCCACGATTGGCACCGTCCCGGCCGTCAGATCGGCTGTTTTGCGCTCCAACCCGCGGAAGGTGACCTCTGAAGAGGAGGAGATCGAAAGTGAATGGGCGAAGCTGGACGCCAATAAGTCGGTTCGTTTACGCGATCTTCTCGGCAACTCGGTCTCCCGGTTTCTACGGGATTACACCCAGATTGCGCCATCCTTCCGTGAAATCATCGTGACGGATCTCTATGGGCGTGTCGTCGCCGCCACCAATAAGACCTCCGATTATTTTCAAGCTGACGAACGCTGGTGGGCCTATGCCTATCGAGAGGGAGCCGGTGGGCACTTCCTGGGTGATATCTACCTGGATAAGAGTGCCGGAATCTACGCCATTGAGATCGCGGAACCGATCATGGATCCCACCACGAACACGGCCGTAGGGGTCGTGAAGGGGGTCCTGAAGGCGCAGGAGATCTTTGGCCTGGTCAATTCAGTAGATGTGGGCCGGAATGGCTACGCCGCCTTGATGCGCGGGGACGGGGCGGTCATCGTCAGCCACTGGGCGACAGTGACCAATCAGGAACATTTTCCTCATTTCGAGGAAATCCGTGCCGCCGCCACCAACAAGCAGTCTTCGGTCGTGGTCGGAGAGGGAAGGGATCGGCTCTTTGTCGGGCTTCCGCGATCCCGGTTGGTGGAGACCTATCCGGAACTCGACTGGTACCTCATCGCTCACGAGCCTTATGACGATGCATTTGCCGGCTTTGCTGAACTGAACAAATACTACACCTACGTTATTCTGGTCAGCATTCTGGGGATCGGAGCCCTCTCGATGTTCTTTTCGCGAATCTTGTCGAGGCCGGTGATCGAGACCGATCCCCACCTGGAAAAGCTTTAGGTTAGTGCGGCATCGTAGCGAGCAACCTCATACCGCCCAGCGCCCAGTGAAGTGATGACTGGGTTGCCATTACCGCATTTGTGGTCGGCCCTCCGGGCCTGTCCCCGGGAGAGATCAGGGCCACCCGGCCCTTACGGACCGGGCTACTCGAATGTCACCCCCCGGGCCTTTGGCAAGGTCGGTTACGCTCACGTCCCAGGCGCCGAAGGCGCCCCTCATATTCAGCCCAGCGCAACGCGCTGGGTCTTTTCCATCGCAGTGCGGAAGCTCTGAAAGAGCGATTCATGGCCAGCGTAACGATTGTTTGTAGTGCGAATTGTTATGTAATGCGCAACTTGACCCTTTTGTGAACTTGTTTCGGTCCTAGAGCGCCCCCAGCTCTCGGATCGCGGCTTCCACCCGTTGGGCGGCCTTGTGGGGATCTTCGACTCCTTTGAAGCCGAGCGGACGGCCGAAGACAACCCTGATGCGACCGGCCCGGGGCCTTCGCTGATGGAGCGAAAGAATCTCGTAGGTTCCGGCGATGTAGACCGGAACAACCGGCACTCGAAGTTGCAGGGCCATCAGTCCCACGCCGGGCTGAAAGGATTGCAGGCGGCCTGTGGCCGAGCGGCGGCCTTCTGGAAAGATCAAGGGGCAGCAGGCCTGCTCGATCAACTCTCCGCTGTACCTGAGGGTTTGGCGCACCCCTCCCATCCTTTGGGGGAGAGGATAGGCGTTGAAGAGACCGCAGGCGAGCAGATACTGTCCGGAAACCGCCAGCCGTTCTCCAAAAGTGAACCCTTGGGGTTGAAAGTGAGCCAGAAATCGGTCCTGTTGCATGGCCGGCGTCAAGCGTCGTCTCCAGCCAGGAGGAAGAGCGGCCAGAAGAGCGGGGGTATCCAAATGACTGTTGTGATTGGCCGCGAAAATCACGGGAGCATTCACCCTCTCGAGGTGCTCGACTCCCTGGACCGACAGTGTTGTCTGGTTTCTCAAGAGCGGTAGAATCGCGACGTCCAGAGCAGCGGCTCGAATCCAAGGAAAGGGCCACCTCCGGGTCCAACGGGGCATGGGTGTGAGTTTCCTCTCCCGGCCCTGTCCGGAGGCCTTCGCTTCCCGCGCCGCGTCGATCGCGTGTTGGACTTCCGGGATGGTGGAGAGATGGGCAAAACGGGCTTCCTCCAGTTGGATCGCGTAATGATCTTCCAGTTGAGACAAGAGCTCCACACGGTCCAGGGAGGAGAGTCCCAGGTCCTCGGCCAGACGAAGAGCCGTACCCCCTGACCCGATCTTCCGCCCCGACAGGCTCGACAGAATCCCGACCAGGCCGCCTGCCACGGCTTTTTCTTTCCCAGGCTCCGCCCCCTGTTGAGCGACGATTTGAGCCGCCACCCGGCTCCGCTTCACTTTGTAGGTCGAGGGGGTTCGAGGAAAATCTTCATCGGGCCAAAGCGACCAGCTTTGGATACGCTGATGGAATTCCAGGTCCTGGTTCGCTCGAGCCACGAGCTGGGCGGGATCGACCTCCAGATCGGCCAGGATGAGAGCTGCATGAACGCTTTCCCGGCCCCGTTGAAGGACGCCGACCACGGCACTGTCCCGGATTTCGGGCATTCCGTTCAAAACGGACTCGATGTCCTGGGGATAGACATTGAGGCCGGCCGACGTGACAATGACATCTTTCTTGCGCCCTCTGTAATAGAGGTTCCCCTGTCCATCGATCTCCCCGATGTCTCCCGTGTGAAGCCACCCGTTTCGAAGCAGCTTCCCTGCCTTGGTGGCCGAACCTACGTACTGCGTAGCGACGCTCTCTCCCCGCACCAGAATCTCACCGTCTGGCGCCAGACAGACCTCCTGACCTGCCACCGATTTGCCGATGGAACCGGGGCGGGCGCGAAAGGGGTGATTCACCGAAACCACCGGACTACTTTCGGTCAGCCCATACCCCTGCATCACGAAAAAGCCGAGCCGCGACCAAAAAGATTCGAGTTCCGGCCTCAGCGGCGCGCCTCCCACGATCAAACACCAGAATTTCAGCCCAAAGAGCCGGTGAATCTTTCGGAAGCGCCACCATCGGCGGGCCGCTCCGGTCCAGCCCCGACCCAACGGTTGCAGGTGGCTCAGATCGAACTGCCGTTCCAGCTCATGTCTCAGGTTGTCGACCAGGCGGGGGACGGTCCCCAGCACCGAGACCTTCTCGCGGCGGATGGTCTCCACCATGGCGCCGGGATGCAGTTCGGTCATGAAAACGGATGCTCCTCCCAGAAGCACCGGCGCGAAGAGACCCAAGGCCTGACCAAACATGTGGCTGAGGGGCAACATGGTGAGCAAACGGATGGGCTGGAAGGGCCGGGCGTACTTCTCATAGCGGGCGATCTCAGCCCGGATGGGATTCAGGTTGGCACAGATGTTTCGGTGGCGGTGAACGACACCCTGTGGATCACCGGTCGTTCCGGACGTATACACAATCTCCACAACGTCCCCGGGGCCAACCGGTGTGGCTTTCAGCTCGTCAAGGCCGGGGATCTCAGCCAGATCGAGAACGGAAAGGGTGTCGACGGGAAGTGTGTTGTCGAAGATCGAGTGGCTGGTGACAAGGAGGCGGGCGTTGACCTCTCTCTGGACGCGTTCAACGAAGCGGGGCGATGAATGGAAATCGAGGGGGACGACCTCAATTCCCCTGGCCACACTGGCCCAGAAAACAATCACCCATTCCGGGCAGTTCTGGCTCCACAGAATCAGCCGGTCGCCCTTGCCCAAGCCCCGCTCGTCCAGGAAACAGCAAAACCCCGCAATCCTCTTCCAAAGCTCTTGGTAGGTGAGTCGCCAGGTTCGGAAAGCATTATGGAAGCGGAGCGCCTCTCGCTTCCCCAGGCGGTGCATTTCGGGGAGCAGATCAATCAGGGTGGAAAGAGACATGCCGTCCCTAACGGAACAGGAGGAAGAGCGGTGGTTCGACTCTCCACACTTGGGGCTGAGCCTCCCTGTCGGTCAAGAATCCTCGCTGAGTTCAGTTCCGCTGGGCAAGAGAGAGTCAACTGGACGCCCCTCATCTGGAGAGCAAATCGAGTGGCCGGTCGAACTCTACCAGTACTTCTTACCGAGCTCAGCGGCGTCTTCGAGGTACCATGTCTTGGAGCCGTACTTCTTGGCGACGAAAATATAGAACTTGCCGATCCTGTCCGCTTCGGTTCGATCCAGAATCACCTTCAGCATCAGGCCCTCGTCGTGCCCCGGCAAGAGCGAATCCTGAAGGATGAACCCCCTGGACTGGACTTGGTCGACTCCCCGCCACCAACTGCTGGCATTTCCTTGCGCAAAGTCCACCAGCTTGGCCGAAGAAGGAGCGCCCTCCTTCTGGAGTTCGATCTTGGCAGGCGGCATCTTGCCTACACAGCCGATGCCGACCCGGTAGACACCCCCCGTCGAAAGATCGGAAAATCGAGCCACGATGGTGATTTCATCCGGTGTGGATTTGATCACAGGCGCTTCCATCGATGCCCGGCCCTGTGCCAGCAGGGAGGGAAGGACAAGACTGGCAAACGAAACTAAGAAAAGTTCTTTCACCAATTTACCTCCTTGCAAATTGATAGGTCATGCGGATGTCGCAACTCCCGGCATCGAGGCCCACGGAACAGGAACCTGGACTCCACGCTTCCGAGGCTGGAATCTTCCGAAGCCCCGCTCGACCGCTGAATTCGTCAGCCGCAAGTAACTTTGAACCTGGTAACCAATTCTCACACCAAAGTCTCACAATACTTCGACGGAAGTCGGGAGGATTGTAGCTCGTTCTCTGCTCGACCGCAAATCACCGTCCCCCGATTTTCTCTTATCGACCGAGATCGCGCCCAAGCTTGCCATTTCCCACGCCCGGCTGGGTCTTCGCCTGCTTCAGACAGCGTCAGTACGTGTTTAGCGGGTCAGAAGGCAAAGAAACGAACAAGCCCTTCGGGATTGACGCCGCCATGCCTGTGGGATTCACTTGTCCTACGCTAAACACGTACCGGCTTCAAGCCGTCTGGCTGCGCTGCTTTGGGCCCCGGATGCCAGAGCAGGAGGACTTTGGGAGATCAGCCCGGTCACGCCGGCGCGTCCGCGGCTGTGCGACGTCGGCCTGTCAGTCCTGCTGGCTAGCCGCACAGGACGGAGCCCCCGTTGACGTTGATCACCTCCCCGTGAACATGGCGGGAGAGATCGGAAGCCAGAAAGACAACCACTCCCGCAACATCCTCGGGTTTGGCGATCCGCTTCAACGGGATGATCTGGCGAACGGACTCCCGGAATTCTGGATCACTGAAGACGGCCCTGGTCATGTCAGTGTCCACCCAACCAGGGGCCACACAGTTGACGCGGATGTTGTGCGGTCCCACCTCCGCGGCCAGCGCTTTGGTCATGGCAATCAAGGCCCCTTTTGAAGCGGCGTAATGAGAGTAGAACGGTTCGCCCCGCTGTCCCGCAGTCGAGCTGACGCAGATGATGTTGCCGGAGCGTCGCTTCTTCATCTCCGGGATCGACAACTGACAAGCCAGGTAGGCTGACCTGAGATTGATGTCCAGCGTTTCCCGCCACTGTTGATCTGTCATTTCTTCGATGGGCGCTCTCTTCCACACGCCAGCATTGATCACCACGATGTCGATCGGCCCGAACGCTTGTCTCGTCTCCCCGAAGAGCAACTCCATTGAGTCTCGATCGGCCACATCGGCCGCCACGGCGATGGCACGTCCCTGCTGCGATCGGATCTCTTGCACCGTTGCCTGAGCGGATTCTTCATCGCGCAGAAAGCCCAGCCCCACACGCGCCCCGGCTCTTGCCAGATAAAGACACACGCTCCTCCCGATTCCACGAGAACCTCCAGTCACCAGCGCCGTCTTTCCACCCAGGTTGATCACTTGAAACTTTGTCCTTCCCGCTTCCCGGCCTGTCGGCCTGGCCCACGAGGCCCAACTGGATCACGAACGAGTCCAGGTTGTGAGGGCCCGGGATCCCTCACCCTCCCGCCGCGCGAAGAGGTGGGGTGGAACCGGCCTCCCGATGCGCTCCGACTTCCATGCCTCTCCTCGTGGGCAGGGCCAGTGCCAGCGGGAGACTGGAAAGGGAGCAGAGGACCAACCCGATCAGAGTGGGCTGAAACCCGAACTGGTCGCTCAACACTCCAACCAGCGGTACAGCCGCGCCTCCAATTCCCCAGGCAAAACCCATCATCAGCGCTGAGACCGTGCTGGCTCCCTCTGGAACCAGCTTTTGCGCCATGGCTACGTTGACGGACAGTGTCAGGAGCAGGAAACCTCCGCCCAGGGCGCACAATACCACGGAGAGAAGGCCCTGCGTCAAAAGGAATCCAAGCAGGGCCGGAATGAATCCGAGGATCGAGAGGCAAATAACCGTCTTGCCGCCGATGCGGTCACTCAGCACACCTCCCAGAAATCCGAATACGCCACCCACGAAAAGAAAGAGAGTCAGGAACTGGCTGCTCCGAAATTCCCCGAAACCGCGGCCGGTGAAATAGAGAGGGAGAAAGGCGACGAACACCAGGTGCAGGGCAGAACGGATGACCACCAGAAAATAGAGCAAAAGAAGGGGTCTAAGCCGCTTGAGCACCTGTCTCAGCATCAACCCCTGGCGGCTCCTCCGCCTGATCTCAACCGGGACTGACCCGCGCAAGAGCAGGTAAAGGCTGATCGCAATGCCGGGCAGAGCGGCCCAGTAGCTCTGCTTGAGCCCGGCCAGGAGGATGACCGAGGTGACATAGACGGGGCCGATGGAGTAGCCGATGATGCCAACGGTAATAAAGACCGAGAGCTGAAATCCCCGCCCCTGTTCGTCAGCCCGGGAAGCCGCGGCCGCTCCCTGGGGATGAAACATCGCCACTCCAATGCCTCCTAGAATGACCAGTACCATCAGGGCTGGAAAATTGGGGGCCAGGCCCAGGGAAGAGATAAAGATGCCGGCCACCGCCGGGCCCAGAGCGGCAAACAGCTGGTGGGGGAAACGGTCCGCCAGGTATCCGTAAATCGGTTGCAGGAGCGAGCCCGACACGATCAGGCATCCACCCAGAATCCCGGCTTGCGTCAATGACAGGTTCAGCTCGTCATGAAGGAAGGGCAGAAAGGCGCCCAGCATGCTCGAGTACGAATCGACAAAGAAATGAGCGGCCGAAAGCCTGATCACCGCGCGATGGACCTTCATCGGTCTCTCCAACTCAACTGATTGATCCTGCAACGGACTCATTTTGACACAGTTGCATTCGCTCGCGAAGGGCGAACCGTTCGGCAGGAGCTTCGTAATGGATCAAGTTCTACTCCATCGGCGAAATCGTCCCTGCTGACGGCGCTGCGCCTGCTCGGCCTCCTCGACGGTGTGCACGAGTACGACTGCGGGGGCCGCGGTGGCGCCGCCTTTTTCAGCGCCGCTTCGCAACGACATCCTATGAATCGTCCGGGCTAAATGGGTTGCGGTCGGAAGATCCGGTAGAATAGCCTTGTGTGAAGGCTTCCGAATTCGACTTTGAACTCCCCTCGGAGTTGATCGCGCAGCATCCAGCCAGCAGCCGCGAGCAGTCACGGCTGCTGGTCGTGGATCGAGAAAGCGGGCAACTTCAACATTTCCGATTCAGCGACCTGCCGGACCTTCTCTCCATTGACGACCTGGTCGTTTTGAACGACACGCGCGTTTTTCCCGCCAGGCTGCTGGCACGGCGTGGGGGTCGACCCATTGAAGTGCTGCTGGTCCGTCCTCTGGGCGGCCAGGTCTGGGAGGCGCTGGTCAGGCCGGGCCGGCAAGCCAAACCGGGCACTCGGCTGATTTTCCAACCGTCGGCGTTCGAAGCCAGGGTGCTGGAAGGGCCACTTTCCGCTACCCGGCGCCTTAGATTCGAGTACCGCGGCGATTTCTGGAAGTGGATCGATCGGTTGGGTCGCGTCCCTTTGCCCCCCTACATTCGTCGCACAAACCAAACCGATCTGGTCCATGACCGCGAACGGTATCAGACGGTCTTTGCCAAGGCGAGGGGGGCAATCGCCGCTCCCACTGCCGGGCTCCACTTCACGGGAGAGATTCTGGACCGAATTCCACATTGTTTTCTGACCCTGCATATCGGCTACGGCACTTTCAGGCCCCTCTCTTCGGACGTGGTCGAAGAGCATCGCATGGCGCCGGAGACCTATGTGCTTCCCGCCCAGACGGCGCGGCGGGTCTCCGGGCAACGGCAAGGGCAAGGAAGAGTGGTCGCCGTCGGAAGCACGACCACCCGAGTGCTCGAGTTTGTCCCCCTTCAGCGGGGGAGGCTTTGCGCCAGCCGCGGCTGGACCGATCTCTTCATCTATCCCGGATTCCAATTCCGGGTGGTTACAGCACTGCTGACCAATTTCCATCTGCCCCGCTCCACTCTGTTCCTGCTGGTTTCCGCCTTCGGGGGAAAAGAGTTGATCCGGGAATGCTACCGCCAGGCCATCGAGCAGCGGTATCGTTTCTACAGTTACGGCGATGCCATGTTGATTCTCTAGCCCGGACTATTCACCAGCTTTCTGCTGCGGCGCCGTTATCATCCGCGCT
>JBHHYX010000177.1:0-10184 GCA_046757765.1 Acidobacteriota bacterium
AGAAAAGCGAGCCTTCAGGACGAGCTTCCTTCATTCTTGAGGATGCGTGGATCCAGTAGGAGCAGGAGCGATGGGATTGACGGCCGGCCATGAATCGCTCCTTCAGAGCTTGCACCGGAGGTGGGACACCAAGCCCAGCGCGTTGCGCCGGGCTGAATATGAGCCGCGCCTTTTGGCGCTTCCTTGGCCCGGCCGCTGTACCCACCTGACTCATGTGGGCAGTCGGTCACCACCTGCGCCGAGCAGAAATGCTCTGTCCCTATTTCTGGTCTCCTATTTCTGAGGGTGCCGCAGAGAACAGCTCGGTGAGCCTCTGCCGATCCACCGGCCTGGTGCGGGAGGACCGCTCGGGCAGGCAGTACACCGCCGACTGGGACCGCTGTCTCCCCAGTTTCATCGCCTTCAAGACCCTGCGGGAAGCGGAACAGTTCCGGAGCTAAAAAGGTGGTGTCATCAAGGATTACGCCAAATTACTTAAAGAGAGTTTCTAACCCGCCTCCCCATTGTCGCCAGTAGGTCTGGGTGTCCCACCTCCGGGGCAAGCTCTGAAGGAGCGATTCATGGCCGGTCGTCAATCCCACCGCTCCTGCTCGCACGGGATCCACGCATCCTCAAGAATGAAGGAAGCTCATCCTGAAGGCTCCATTCTCTCCTCATGCTCTTTTTCAGTTACGGAGCGGGTCAACGGCCTTATCTATCACCTAAATTGAGCCATTCTTTGCGGCGATAAGCACGAATTACTCAACTCAGGTCAGAGGAGGCTCCTACTGCCTACTGCCTACTGCCTACTGCCTACTGCCTACTGCCTACTGCCTACTGCCTCCAGCCGGCCGACACCCTGAATTATCGGGTCAGAAACTGGAGGCGGAGCGAGGAGACTTGGGAGATCCTCTGGAAGTGGGCGTCAGAGGTCGTGACCCAGGCTTCGTGGTGGATGCCGATTTGCGCGATGAGCAAGTCCATGGATCGGGGAAGAAAACCCGCAGCCATACACCTGTGCCCCAGCCGCCGCGCATCCACCCAGAGCGTCGCGGGCGTCGCCAGAACCGGAACGGTGGTGAAGAACTCCTCGATCTTGCTGGCTTCGGCTGTTGAAACCGCTCGCAGGATCTCGAACAGGATGGGCTCGCATGTCGCGATCTCCGGGCTCTGGATCACATGGTTGAGCCGGGCCTTGATGGCGCGAGGAGTTTTGGTCCGCAAATAGTCAATCCAGACGGACGTATCGACCAGGTTCATCAAGGTCGATCCTCCCGCAGTACGTTCAAATCGGGAAGATTTGCTCCCCATTCCCCCAGGACGATTCCTTTCCCCAGGGCCCTTCTCTTCCGGAGCATCAGCGCATCGAGGGCCAGTTTCCGGATGGCGGGCCCTTTCCGCTTTTCATTTGTAAATAGTAGGATGTCTTCCATCTCTTTGTCTGATATTTCAACACTTATTTTCATAGATCTATAGTGCTCTAATCAGAATGTTGATGTCAAGCTATTCTTTGGAGGCCCTGATAGGACCCACGCTAAGGTTTGCCTGACGGATTTCGATAACGGAAGAGGAGATAGCGCTCCCAACCGTGCACCTGTGCGACAACGCACAGTCACCTCCACCGGAGTTGACTAGTATGGGATAGGGTGGAGTTGCAGCGACGGAGGGCGGGTTGAACGCACCGCCGGACTGACTCTTGACAGGGGTAGAAAGAGCGGGCCCGACTGGAGTTTCGGCCGCCTTCAACCACCCCAGCGCCTTTTCAAGAAGCGGAGACAACTATTGAGGCAAAGCGGGGCGTTACCACTGCTCTTCCGCCTGTTGTTCCTTCTGGAACTGCTGCTGGGGGTGGCCCACATTTTCCTGCCCGAATACCAGTGGGGGCAGGGGCGCTCTTCCTACTTCAACTTCCAAAACAATCTGACTCTTGCATCCTGGTTGGCGACGGTCCAATTGCTTCTGGGCGCTGTGCTCGCCCTGGCTCTTTTTCAGGAGGAACGCCGCCGGCGGAAGGGATCTCTCCACACTTCATGGGTGTGGCTGGCTGGTGCCATGGCGGCGCTTATCCTGTCAGCGGCGGAAGTGACTCGTTTTCATCGGCGTCTTCAGCTGATGGGGTACCCGCATCTGGACCTGTACGAAGGGTTAGTGGTGTTTCCTCTGTTGTTCGGCTTGCTGGCATTGTTCGGTTGGTTCCTCCTGGCCAGGACGAATGAGACTGCGCGAGGCTGCAAATACGCCGCCGGCTGGGTGATTTGCTGGGGGGGCGAGCTTGTTTCCCTGGTCGCCCTCCAATCGACCCTGTCAGATGCGGGCTGGCGGGCCGGCTTTGTGCTGTTGGCCGGGTTGGCACATCTGCTGGGCTGCACCTTCCTGGTAGTGGCAGTGGGACAGTGTGCGCTGAGGTTGAGGTGGGGCGGGGAGCAAGTGACGGCTCCTCCTTTATCCCAGATCCAACCTTGGCCAAGGCGGGTCCCCAAGCGACTCCTGCTGGTGGTGGCGGGGATCAGTTTTGTCATGATTGTCCTGCAAATCATCCTCTTTCACCTGATGGTTATCGTGGCGGACTATTTGACAGCAACCTCCGTCATATCGATTGCCTTGCTCGGCATAGCGGCCGGGGGAATCGTTGCAGTTGTGGCAGTCGAGCGAGCCCCTCTTCCCACCATGATTGCAGCTGCTCTCTTGCTGCCTCTTTCCATCCTCCTGGCTCTCGGATCCGCCGTCAGTATACCTGCGTCGGCCTGGTTGGTGCCGCTCTCGTGCAGTCTGCCTTTCGCCTGCTGCGGGACGATCATCACCCTTGTGCTGTCACGGGCACAGTCTCACCTGGTCTACTGCTTCGATCTGCTGGGGGCGGCCGCGGGCGCCCTTCTGGTGAGCGCCGCCCTCCATTTCTTGCGCGAGGAAACCAGCCTTCTGTTACTCGGGACCCTTGCCTTTCTCTTGGCCGGCATCCTGGTTTCCCTCCACCTCAATCGATGGCAGCGCCGGCTCAATCTTCTTATCCTGGCAGGTTTTCTAAGCTTCGCGGTCGCCTCACTGCTGAATCTTCAATTGGATTGGCTCAACGTCGTGAAGGCCAGAGTGAAAGCAAGATACGCCCAATCCGAAGTGCTGTTCTCAAGTTCCTCATTGGTCGGGCGTTACGACCTGGTCCGTAGAAATTCCAGACAGCGGAGTTTGAGTGCTTTTGAAAACGGCCATATCATCGATACCGTCCGCCCCTATCCGACAGAGGCTTACCAGATTGACCCCCGCCTTCCACACACGCTCATGAAAGACCCCACCATCCTGATTCTCGGATTGTCTGGGGATGGAATCACCAAGACGTCCAAGCAGCTGGGGAGCAAAGTCTATGGAGTGGAGATCAATCCTGCGGTGGTCCGTCTGCAGACTCACGAGTTGGTGCCCTATAACGGAAACAGCTACGAGGGCATTGAGGTCTCGGTCATGGACGGGAGAAGTTATCTGGAGCAGCACGATCGGCTATACGACATGATCACGCTCATGAATGCGCACTCCAGCCGCGGCCGAACGGGAGGCCGGATCACCAGCCCGGAGTATCTGCATACTTTCGAAGCCCTGCAGTCCTATTTGAGACATCTCACAGCGCGAGGGGTACTGATTGTGGAGGAGCCGGCAAGCCGGCCACGAAGGGAACTTCCAATCTGGAAGCTGCTCCTTACCATGCGACAGGTTCTGCTGCGGGAAGGCCGAGGGCAACCGGAACGCCATTTCTTTATTTTCCAGTGGACGACGCGGCGAAATAACTATATCCAGATTCTCATGAAGAAGAATCCTTTCACGGATTCAGAAGTGGGGAGGCTGGAGAGATGGTTATGGGAAGTGGACCATCGGGAGGAGTTAGAAGCCAGTGCGGCGCAGCGGCTTGGACCGATCAGCTGTAGGACCACCATTCTCCACAGTCCGGGCCGCCCTTTTTCCACCAACTATTCCCGTCTGGCACGGGGCGACTTTGGCGACAAGTTTCCCAGAGCGTCCTCACTGCGCCCGACCACGGATGACCGGCCTTTTCCTTTCGATGTGGATCCAGCCCGGTTGCGGCTCAAGCAGGCCTACGGGCGGGCACTGCTTTTGACGCTGTTGCTGGCGCCACTCTTCCTTGCCTTGCTGATGCGATTCCGGGCCACATCGCGCTCGTTTCTGCCACTTGCTCTTGTGGTCCTTCTCTCGGGCCTTGCTTACGTTCTGGTCGAAGTTGTGCTGATTCAACGCTATCAGATCTTTCTGGGTTCTCCGGTTGTCGCCTTTTCAACGGTCCTGGGCACGCTGCTTCTCTTCTCAGGATTGGGAAGCCTGTGGAGTGGTCGATTGAGCACATCGGGACTGGCACGGAGTTTGGGGCTGATTCTTCTGTTTCTTCTTGCGCAGCCATGGGTCACTCCTCTTTTTCGGTTGGGGGCAGGACTTCCACTGGCAGGCAAGATTGTCCTTTGCGTGATCCTTTTGGGTCCACTGGCCTTTCTCCTTGGCATCCCTCTGCCTTTTGCCCTGCGCCTCGGGAAGGGCCGCTTCAAGGGGGCCTTTGCCGCCCTTCTCTTTGCTTTGAACGCCGCCGCCAGCGCGCTCTCCGTTCCGCTTTCTCAATACCTCTCACTTTGGCTGGGCTTCAAGGGGACCTTCCAGGTCGCCACCTTCCTCTACGCACTGGTTGGGCTTTCTTTGCTGGCCGCTTACAGGCCGCGTCTCCGCAGCCCGGCCGCCGCCGGCTCTTTGCTGGTTCTTGTTCTTCTCATGGTGGGGCCGTGGCTGCCTGGTGAGTCTCCATCCCCGGTCCATGCCGGTGGGCATCAGTATCAGGTTTTTGCCCTCGAGTATGGGCGCTCGCTCTATAGCGAAGCACGTGCCATTCGAGGAGGATCTCGTCGCCGAGCGGTATCTTTCGGGTGGATGTTCTGGCTGATCCAAGGTCGGGGACGGACCGTCCTGGTGGACACGGGGGTCGAGGATCCCGAGGTAGCCCGCCTGAAGGGAATTTCCGGCTATACCCAGCCGGTCAAGAGGTTGGGACAACTGTCAATCATTCCCTCCCAGGTGACGGACGTCGTTTTGACCCATGGGCACTGGGACCATATGGGTGGGCTGGGGTCGTACCGGAAGGCCCGGATCTGGATGCAGGCCCGCGAGTTTCATTACGCCCAGTCGATCCTGAGCCGGGAGCACCCCAGTGCCAGGGGAATGAAGTGGGAACACCTCCAGCAACTCCTAAAAGCAAAGGAGGAAGGACGTCTCTCTCTGATCAGTGGCAACGGAACACTCGCACCCGGCATCGCCCTGGTTGGAGACGCCTCCCATACGCCCGGGTCCCAATACGTCAGGGTAGAGACACGGGACGGCGCCGTGGTACTAGCGGGGGATGTCGCCTACCAGTACCAGAACATCCAATGGCACAGGGCCACGGGCAGCGCCATCGATCCCGCGGCCAATCTGGTTTCGATAGCCAACATGGCGCGCACAGCGGCTTCTCCTTTCTTTGTCATTCCAGGACACGACCCACGAATCATGAGCCGGTTTCCACGAATCTCGGAAGGGATTGTGCAAATCGCGGCCTTAAGGGACTGACCATGGCCTCGCAAACGCTCACACCATCCACCTGTCAACGGGCTGGCAGGCAGCTCCGTCTGTACCTGGGCGTGCTGGTCTTGGTGGCATTGCTCTTGGGGTTCCTCCATTTGATCTTCGGAGATGTCAAGGCAGGGGGGATCTACTGGTTCAATCTGGACAAGGAAAGGAATCTTCCGACCTGGTATTCAGGCGCTCTTCTTTTTCTGTTGGGGTGCGTTAGCCTGGCCGCCTATCTGGCCGAAGAGCACCAAAACCGGAGGGCTGGCGTGATCTGTTTTCGTCTGCCCAAACTGTGGTGGGGAGTGGCGGCGGTCGCCTTCATGATGTCATTGGATGAGATCACCATTCTGCATGAGAATCTGCTTTGGCGTCAGGTGCGGCTGGTTTCCAGTCAATGGGGCAAGGCTTGGGCGTACCTGGCCCAATGGCAGATCGTTTTTGCTCCCGCGATTCTCCTCATCCTGGGTTACTTTGTCCTCTTCTTCACCAACCGTTTCCATCTCAGCCGGCAGGCCCGCGGGAGTGCTTACGGGGGAGTCGGGTGCTGGACGCTGGCCCTCCTGCTGGAAGGTCTGCAGGTTTCGATCAGGCAAGCTGGACCTGTCTCGTATCTCCTGGCCGTGGTGGCAGAGGAGTTACTGGAAATGGTGGGGACCATCCTGCTGCTGGCTTCTATTGCCGGCTATGCCATCAGCGTCGCGCTGGACTTCACTCCAGCTCGAAAAAGACGGATTTTAGCCTCCTTCCGCTTTCTGACCAGACGTGCGCTGATGGCGGTTGGTGTGACCTTCATGTTCTTGTTCGGGTCGGGCGCGGTCGTCTATTTCTTCGCCCGCATCCAGGCCGACTCCGGGGCTCCAGTCCCCCGTTTGGTTCGCCAGGCCTTACAGTCCCGGCCTCAAGATGAGAGGAGCCCCTCGGGGTTGGCGAGACCAGCTTCTTCAGCAACGCGTTTTCCGGTCTGGTTCCGAGAAGTCGCTTACACTCCCCCCATCCCGGATGAAGCTCAACGGTTCCTGGTCGGGTGGGTCGAATCCACACTCTTTTCCAACGCCGAGCCGCCCTCCAGTCCCCCAGGCCTTGTGGAGACGGACCCATTGCCCCGCATCGTCTTTCTCTCGCTGAGCGACGGCGAGACCTCGCCGGCCATTGTCATCGGCTCGGGCCGCGGGATATGGGCCGCGATGGCCCACGCTTTGTTTCAAGCCCAAGACCTTTTAGGGGCGGGCTTGAAGCTGCGCTGGCTGAAGCTGGACCTGGTCAGAACGGTGCAGCCCGTTTCCCGGACCGGCGGCAGCAGGCTGAAGGGTTTCGAAAGAGGTCGCGAGGGAATAGCTTTGTCCGGGCAGCCTGGGGCTGCTCTTCTGCCGGAGCAACTGATCGCCAACCAGTTGCTCGACGGAAGAGGTGAGATTCGTAGTGAGAAGGCTGTCCAATACATCCGGGCCCATTCACTTTACCGGGAGGCCTTGAAAAGCCTTCGAGACGAAAAAGGCTGGCCCGCCTTTCGTTTCACCACCGACAGCTATTTCACCGATGGTCGAACGATTGTGCCCTTGTCTCGGGGACACCGCACCTTCGGGGAGTTGTCGGCCGGAGAAGTGTTGGCGTCGGCTCGCCTGGCCGGCCAATACCTGCTTCGATCAGTCGGCTCGGATGGCCAATTCATCTATCGCGATCGACCTGGCCTCCAGGAGAGGGGGGGCGAATACAACATGTTGCGTCACGCCGGCTCGGTCTACTCCATGCTCGAGCTCAGTGGCGTCACCCAAGACAAGGAACTGCTTGCGGCGGCTGGCCGCGGCCTCCAATACCTCCTTGACTCGACCCAACCCTCGCCGGAAGACGAGCGCCTTTTGGTGATCGTGGAGAACGGGTGGGTCAAGCTGGGCGGTAATGCCCTGGCTGTCATCGCACTGGCGAAGTATGTGGAGCTGACCCGAGACTTGCGCTACCTCCCCGATTTGGTGGCGCTGGGCAAGTGGATCCTGAAAGTCCAGGGCAAAACGGGGCAATTCCTGGTCCATAAGGAGTCGTATCCGGGCGGCCGGGTTACCGATTTCACGTCCGACTACTATCCGGGGGAAGCGCTGTTGGCGTTGCTGCGACTCCACACGATTCAGCCCTCGGACGCCTGGCTCGATGCCGCGGAAAAGGGCGCTCGTTATCTGATCCAAGTAAGAGATCGGGACCTGCCTGCTTCCCGGCTTCCAGACGATCACTGGCTCCTTTACGCTCTCAATGAGCTCTACCGCTACCGTTCCGACCCTTTGTATCTGCGCCATGCGTCCAGACTGGCGAGAGCAATCGTGCAGCGCCAGAATCGCGACGCAAGGACTCTGGACTGGGTGGGCGGCTATCACCGGCCGCCCCGCTCGGCAGCCACGGCAACCCGCAGCGAGGGTCTGCTTGCCGCCTACCACCTGATTGCGGATTTCGGAGACCAGCAGGAGTGTGTCCCCATTCTGAAGGCCATTCAGCTGGGCGTTCGTTTTCAGTTGCAAACTCAGTTCAGGCCTGAAAGCGTCCTCTATTTCCGAGACCCTCAACGGTTTTTGGGCGCTTTCCATCGAAGCCTCACTTCCTATGAAGTGCGAATCGATTACCTGCAGCACAACATCTCGAGTCTGCTGGGTGTGAAGGGGATCTTGAAAAACCCCGAGAGGTAGGATGTTGTGTTTGAGCGGGCGGCGGAGAGTACGGGATGGCCGTCCGCTAGTTCCCATCCCAAGATTCTTAAATAGGGGCAGCAAATAATCTTAGCCCGGACTATTCACCAGCTTTCTGCTGCGGCGCCGTCATCATCCGCGCTGACTGCGTTGCCCACCCTCGGCCTCCTCGACGTAATGCACGACTACGCCTCCGGGGGCCTCGGGCGTAACGCCTTGTCAGCGCGGCGCTTCCGACGCCTCGCGACGAAACCTGGCGCATAATCCGGGTTAGTGGTTGGGGTGGGGAGTAGAAATCCCACGACTCCAAGGCCCCAAGTCCCAAAGTAGGTGGTAGTAGACAGACCTCAAATCTCAACAAGGGAGTCTGGTTTGGGAATTGGTGCTTGGGACTTGGGAATTTCAAGTGCCTGGGACAGGGTCCAGTTCAGGAGTGACTTCCCGCAACGAGAGCGTTCTTAACGGCAACAGGCTCAGGCCCATCTGAATGTCGTCGCTGTCAAAAATGAGGTTACTGTTACCCGAAAACCGGGTTGTCGGCACTCCGAATGTGTAAGAGCCGTCGCCGGCGTCTTCGAGTCTAGCGACAAAAAGCCCCCCGGTCAGGTCTTTGTTGGCCCCATGAAGCCATACGTCTCCCTGGCCGATGGCCAGCACCACACCGTCGAAAACAAAAGCTCCGCCCAAATCCAAGGCTCCTTTGACTACCAGTAGGCCTGCGCCGGCACTGGCCCCTGTCACTTCAAGGTTTCCCAGGGCAAGAGTGAGCTTTGGGGAGTCGACCGTCCCCAGATCAACGGCACCTCCATCCAAGCTGACGTCCCCGGGGTAGAGGTTGTCCGCGTAAGGCCTGAGGCCGTCTACCAGATTGGCAAGGAAATTGGCATCGAAGACGTTGGAAGCGTCCGGGTTGTCGCTGGTTCTGAAGGAATCGGTGGCGTCCACCAGCGAGACGCCATCCGGACCGGGGGCGCCTTCAACGGTTCCCTGACTGCCCAGGGCCGAGAGCATGCTGGCGTATGCCTGTTGGGCGTCTCCTTCTGCGGGGTTGTCGGAAATGACACTCACGGCGGCGTGTTCTGCGTCGCCCACAAGATCGAAAGCGCTCCCGTCGAAGGTTGCGTCTACGTCGGGTCCCTCCACAACAAGAGGCGAGGTCAGATCGAAGCTGCGATCCCGGCGCAGCAGCCCCTCGACGATGGCCACTGAGTTCCTGCGCCCGGCACCGCGCGCGATACCTTCCGCGTCAGGTTCCGGGTGAAGACCTATTACTCGCATGTAAACGTTGGAATCGATATCGGTTTGGGAATCCTCGGGCATCCCCAATGGTGTCTCATCCCGATTGTCGCTAAGGCTGGCAAAGTATCTCTTGGTCCCCAGCACTACGCCTTCCGGAGGCGTCAACCAGCCGTAGGCCGTTCGCATCGCAACCGGGGAGGAGGAGTCAAAGTCGGTGTTCCTGGCTTCGTTTGGATCCATGGGGTTGCGCCCCGTAGAGGTGCCTGGTTCAGGCTCCGGGTAGGTCCCGTATTCTGGAACCTCGGTGGAAGCGGAGAGAACCGTGGTCAGGTCTTGCCCGCGCAGGGCGTACTTCTCCAGATTGAAACCCGCCTCGGCGGCGACAATCGCCTTCTCGTGGGCTTCGAATTCGTTGCTCATAGAGAACTCCGCCAGGCTGGACACCGTCAAAGCCAATCCGATCAGGGAGAGGAACAGAGTGGCGACCATGGCAAAAACCAGGGCGGAACCTCGCTCCTCAATACGATTCTCCAATTCGGGTCGAACCTTCGTCAAGCATTGCGGCCACTCAGCTGTCATCGTCATCCCCGTCGTCATCGTCGTCGTCATCGTCATCCCCGTCATCGTCGTCATCGTCGTCGTCATCGTCGTCGTCGTCGTCATCGTCGTCATCGTCGTCGTCATCCCCGACGGCACCAGAAAAAGCCA
>JBHHYX010000178.1:0-10177 GCA_046757765.1 Acidobacteriota bacterium
CGGACCTCCACCTGGAGGCCGACCACGTCCGCTTGCAGTTTCGAAGACCGATCCGCTGGACTCATGTGCTCGCTCCGT
This sequence comes from Acidobacteriota bacterium, assembly GCA_046757765.1. Lineage (GTDB taxonomy): Bacteria > Acidobacteriota > UBA6911 > RPQK01 > JBHHYX01 > JBHHYX01. The sequence continues at coordinate 79 of JBHHYX010000178.1, forward strand.
TACGAACCGAACGGCCCAGTCGGGCTGTCGATGTCCTCGAAGTAGCCGTAGGAGCCAACTCGGTGTGCGTCCAGCGAGCCACCGCCGAGCTGCTGGAAATGCAGCTGGAAGCTTCTGTCCGGGGTGAAGATGAAGGGCCCTTCCTGCACGCTGCCGAAGCCTTCGATGCCGATACCGGACGCTGGACGATCGGATTCCAAGATGGAACGCGGCCTCCTCTCCCTGGGTCAGAAGGTTGAGCTCACGCGACAGAAACCAGGTCAGGACCAGACCTCCCCCCACAATCAGTCCAGAAATCGCTATCCGGACGGGCTCTCCTTCCGTCAACGTTCCAAGCAGATAAAAGAGCACAGTGTACGATTCACGGTAGAAGACTGAAAAAAAGACGAAGACAACCGCATTGAAAAAGAGACTGATGATGACCCCAGCCAGGATGACGGTCTGGACGGGCGTCTTCCCCCCAGTCTGGGCGATCCGGTAGACCAGGAAAATGGAGAGCAGCGCAAATCCAAGAGCCAGAAAATAGAGGGCCGAATAGCGTTTGAGACCCAACAAACCCGCTACCATCACCCCTGCCGTCGCAGCGCTGGAGGTTCCGAGAATGAACGGATCGGCCAACGGATTCCTCAGCACCCCCTGGAGGACGGCTCCCGCACCGGCCAAGCCGAACCCCACCAGCACGGCCAGCAGCACGCGGGGAAGGCGAATTTGCCAGATGATGCCCCATTCGGCGCCAGGGACCGGCCCCACAAAAAGAGAGACCACCCCGCTGACCAAGGTCAGGACCAAAAGCAGGGAAAGCACTGCGGAAGGTGACTTCATGTGGGGGAAAGCCTCGGTCCGGGACGTCCCCCGGACTGGCAGTCAGGACGCCTGTCGTGGTTGATTCTCACTCTCTACCAAAGCCCATCAAAAGCTCGATCCTGGTCTGAAGAGCTTCCATTCCTTCCACCAGCCGGTGATTCCCGCGGGAGAGCAGATCTGGATTGAAATCGTCGATGATTCGTCCGCTCTGGACCGCTCCAATCCGGTTCCAGCCGCCCCTCCGCCGAATCTCCGCGGTGGAGCTGGCAAAGGAAATAATGATATCCGGGTTGCGCTCAATGATGGCCTCTTCGGAAACTTGTGGCGCCGGTCTGGCCAGATCGGAAAAAATATTTCGGGCCCCACATAACTCTATCGCTTGATTGGTAAAACTGCTACCGCCCACAGTCCAGCTGGGCCGATCGATTTCAAGGTAAAGCCTGGGATGGGTGGGGAAACGCCGGGCCCGAGCTTCGATCTTCGCAACCCGTTCTTGCATATTTTGAATCAGGACCTCCGCTTCCAAACTTTGCCCAGTCAGGTCGCCGACCCGTTCGATCAACCGGTAGATCTCGTGCAGCGACCGCGGCGTCGGAACCTCCTCGACATGGACTCCCAACTGCTTCAGGCGGGGGACAGTCTTTGACGAACTCCACTCTTCGGCGAAGACCAAATCGGGCTTCAGGCGCACAATCTTTTCGAAGTTTGGATTGATGAAGTCCCCGATCTTCTCCCGTTTCAGAGCCTCCGGCGGGTAGTCGCAGTAGGTCGTCACGGCGACGACGTGCCCGCCCACTCCCAAATCGAAGAGGAGTCCCGTCAAGTTCGGGGCCAGGGAAATGATCCGCATTCCCCGGACGGCCCGGGTGGGGTCGAGCGAGTCCAGTCTGACCCACTGCAAGACGAGGATCAGGCCCAAGACTACGGCCACGCCCAGGACAAACTTCTTCATTCCGAAGTCGAGTGTAACGTTTTTGAAACCTCAAATTCTAACCCAGGAGATTCGAACCTTGGGGTGTGTGAGAAATACGGGATAAAGACGGTACTGCATTTCCCAGCCGACCCTCTTGTTCTGACCGTGCTGTCTCCTGGCCCCATCCGCAGTGTTCGTCCAAGTCACTGAAAAATAGAGAGAAAGAGTGCCGTCTTCTTGTTTCTGGACTGCGGCCCGACTGGGTCAGAAATTCCTGGAACACATGTTGCTACAGGATTGAACAGCGCCGCTTTATGGCGACTCCAAAAATGCGAAAGTGAGAAGAATCCGTTGCTAGTATACGTGACAAGACTCATTCTGGTTGGCGCAAAGAAGAGTGAACACCGACCGTCTGGCGAAGCCAGGCGGCTCAATCATTCGGACAATCCTTTCCGGACCTGCCGGCGCTGGAGGCTCAGTCCTGAAGACAAAGAGTTTCTGAGGTCCTGTAACGTCCGAGTCGATCCGGAGCCCCCGCCCGCAATCCTGAGCTATTGAAACGGCGCCGGAGAGGCGATAAAGAGCCCCGGGAGGGGATCAGCATGGCAGCTGCCCGATGGCCACCTGTTCTGATATCATGATGAGGTGGAACCGACCGCAGGACCGGAGTCGTACAGACGTTGGAAGGCTGTGTTTGGAGGGGTAGCCAGCGTCTTTCTAGGTGCCGTTCTGCTGGTCGCCGTCTGGGGTAAACTCCTGGCGCCGGGCAGTTTTGTCGAACAGATCCAGCTCGAAGGACTCGACTTCATGATCCCGGCCAGCACAGTCGCTTTGCTTGCCCTGGGGCTGGAGGCCGGACTGGGCACACTCCTGGCACTCGGTGTTCGTCGACCTCTGATTCTGATTCCAGCAGCCGCACTGGTCGCCTTCTTCCTTTTCCTGACGGGCAGAAACTACTGGCTGGTCTGGCAAGGGGTGCGAGACCCGTCAGCCTCTTGCGGCTGTTTCGGCCCCCTCCTGGATCGGACAGCGGCGGAGGCCTTCTGGCAGGACTCGCTGCTTCTGGTGCCTCCCCTTTTGGTGGCATTCTGGACTCGTCCTTCGCCGGCCGGTTCTCTCCCTGGAAGGCGACTCGGGGTGGGGTTGGCGGCAGCCTTGGTGGCTGTGGCGATTGGATGGCGCTCACCGGAGTTGCGTTTTACAGGGGCCGCTGCCCGAATCGCCTCTGTGAAGCGCGACCGGAGTTTTCGCATCAGCCCGGATTACCGGTTGACGGTGGACGGAAAGGACTCGGTCGGCTCCAGGATCTACGAGTCGGAAGGAACAGTAGGTTTTCTGGTGGTTTCACCCGATCTGCCGGCTCCTGTTCTGATCGATCCCCGAACCCGCAAGTATCATCTGCTGGATTCCTCCACCACAGGGAAAGAAGCGGGAAAGAGCTTTGATCTGCCCTCACAACCGGAGTTCAGGGCTTCAGGCGACTTCGAAATGAATGGCGGCGGAATCGGCTTCAGCCTGGGGGGACGACAGTGTCAGATGGTTTACGAACCGGTCTCCGATTGAACGGGGATGACTAGCCAGTTCCCATCCCAAGAACGATTAAATACTTGTTAACAAATAGCTTAGCTTCTGGGATCGGAACTGGAAATCTCAAGGGCCAAGGCTCCAAATCTCAAATAAATTCCAAGGATCCAAGCCTAAAATCTCAAACAGCTCTTCCGTTTGAGATTTCGCATTCGCAATCCTATTTTGGGCATTGGTGGTTGGGATTTGGGAGTTCGAGTTCCCATCCCAAACTCTAAGTCTAACCAGAGAGATTTGAACCTGAATTGAGCGATTGTCGACGGCGGTAAGCACCAATCTGTTGCGCCCCGCGGGTCTTGTCGATCCTCGACATACCGCAGCGGGTATGCCTGCGGTCTCCGCAACCCGCGGGGACACAACATCTTGTCGCTTCCCATCCGCCAGACTCGCTCAACTCAGGTTGAAATTTTGATTCCCGGGGTTGAGCCATTCTCGCGCCAAGTCACTGAACCACGAACGTCAGTGAGTGGCCATCCGGATTGGCCCGGCGATGGACGCTTCGGGTGTCAAGCGTGTCCACTCAGGACCTGGCGCATCCGATGTCAGCCCGGACTTCTCACACCTACTGCAGAGCCGGAATCATCCACGCTGACTGCGTTGCCCGCCCTCGGCCTCCTTCGACGCAATGCACGACGACGCCTCCGGGGCCTCGGTCGTAACGCCTTGTCAGCGCGGCGCTTCCGGCTCTTCGCTGCGACCGGGTGTGAGAAATCCGGGTTAGCCCTCCTCGGAAACCAGTGGCCAGAGACCTCTGCTCAAGGAGTGATCAACCCACCTTCCGCAGGGCCCCGTGCGGCCTCAGGATGACTCTTTTTGATAAATCGCAGATAGTTTATCGTGTCCGAATCGCCGAGCAGATGAAACCGGATATCCTTCTCCAGCACCTCCAGAGTGTCGAGAATGTCCGCGATTTCCAGATGACGCAATGCGTCTTTCTGGTTCTGTCTGCCCTCTTCCAGAAACCGGTACAAGTCGCGGAAAAGAGCCTGGACCAAGGGGTTGGAGGAGGGGTGTTCATAAATCACGCCCTTCTCCTCTGTCCTGTAGGTCTCCCTCAGGAGTCCAACCGCTCGCAGAACGTCCTGGTCGCTCAGAGACCGCAAGCCGGCGGCGTACTCCACAATCCTGGTCTCCAAACCGGCCAGCACAGGGGCGAACTTCCCGGTGGTCTCAAGAAACTTTCTTTGCTGCCTGGGATCCTCTTCCCCTGTCAGTCGAGCCAGATACTTCTTTTGAAGCTGATAGGACTGGCCCGAGGTCAGGTAGCGGCAATCGGAGGGGCAGGCAATCTCGATCACACGCTTTTCCCCACAGCACTGGGCGCAGATTTGGCTCCGTTTCGCGGGGCAAAACCTCTTCCCTTTTCTGCGGCCGCAAACGACACACTTCATGACGATTTCCAGCTGCCCGAGGCGAAGTTCGGCAAGACTGCCGCGACCTGCGCCTGCCTTGCCAGAACCGGGCCACACGCCCAGCCCAAATGTCTCACAGTGGATCCGGGCGCCAGCGGACGCCACTCGAGCGCTTCAGCCCACGGCCAGGGACGACTCGGGAACCCACTCGGTCACGACCTCGCCAGGATAGCATTTCGAAGATGCCATGACGATTCGGAATGAGAAAAGGAGCCTGGGCTAGTTCCCATCCCAACACTCTTAACTAGTTATGAAATAATAGCTTCGCTTTTAGGATGGGAACTAGAAATCTCAAGTCTCCAAGCCCCAAATCTCAAACAAATCCCAAAGACCCAAGCCTCAGACCCCAGACAGCTCGGTTGAGAGATTCTGCCGTCACTGAACCACGAACGTGAGTGAGTGGCCATCCGGATTGGCCGGGCGTTGACGCTTCGGTCCAGTTTGCGGCAAGCGCAACGGCGCGCGTCGTCCTGGCAACGCATCTGTTTAACAATTTTGGGATGAGAAGTAGCCTAGTCGTAGCGAGCGACCTCATACCGCCGAGAAGCAGGCATACGAAGGGACAACGAAAACGGAGCCGGGAGCGTCAGCGACCGGAGCAACGGCGAGCGTCAACCCTGGTACCCCTCCCTCACGGTCGCGGCTCCCTTACTCGGTAGTCCACATTGTTGTCAGGCGCACAAGTTGATCGTCTTGTGAATTTCTTCTCGGACTAGGAATTCCCTAGTCTCATCGAGCCGGATTCCCCCGGCTCCATTCGGCCGACCGGGGCATCCTGACGCGCCCACCCCCCCAGAAAGAGTCGGGCCGGATTGGAGTGTGCTGTGTCGTAAAGGTTAGCTGGATTCGATTATGCTCATTCCGCGAAAAAGAGCGGTGCGCTATAATGGCCGTCCCATGGAAAAGTGTGTTTTCACGGTTTCCGAGGCGCGTAGGGTTCTGCCGCTGGTGAAAGAGCTGGCCGCCAGAATGGTGGCGATTTCGGGAAGGATCGAGAGTTGTCGCGAGGTTGTTCAGGGGGTTGCGGCCAAGAACGCCTCCAACTCCGGAAGCCCCGAAGGGACTGTCTTTGTGGAACAACTCATTGCACTCCAGTCCTGTCTCAACCAGATGCAAGCTACGGGTTGCCTGGTGAAAAGCGTACAGGAGGGTTTGGTCGATTTCCCTCATTTGAAGGATGGGCGGGAAGTCTACTTATGCTGGAAGCTTGGGGAGGAAGACATCCAATTCTGGCATGAGGTGGATGGGGGGTTCGCCCGACGCACACCTCTGTCGGAGACCCAGTAGAGGTGAAAAGGGAGGGACCCCTGGAGCTCGTCCCGCGGGACAAGGTTGCGGCGATGAACCTCCAGGACCCGGTCCCGGGTTGAAGATTGCAAAGGAGAATCCATGAAGTGGCGTTCCATGAGTTCCTTTCTCTTTGTCTGCCTGCTGGCTGTCGTCTCAGTCGGCTGCTCCGGCGCCGAGCAGTTGGACCATTCTGGAGGTCCGGCACCGACGGCTTCGGCCTCTCCGACCCCCAGTGGGGAGGTGCAATATTCGGTCCCCACGGGTTGGGTCCAGGAGACCCCCGCCAGCAGGATGAGAAAAGACCAATATCGCCTGCCTCGGGCCGAAGGGGATGTGGAAGACGCTCAGTTGGTTGTTTTTCACTTTCCCGGTCAGGGCGGCACCGTTCAGGCCAATGTGGACCGATGGATCGGCCAATTCACCAAGGCAGACGGCAGTCCCGTCTCCGACCTTGCCCAGGTGACAAAAAAAGAAGTCAACGGGGTTCCGATCACGATCCTTCAAGTGAGTGGAACCTACCATCAGTCTATGGGCGGTCCCATGGCACCCAGGACGGCCAAGAAGAACTACCGATTGTTGGGCGCCATCGTGGATCGACCAAACGGACCCTGGTTCTTCAAGTTGACCGGTCCTGAGAAAACCATCGCCAGATGGGAACAAAGCTTTCAACAGTTCACCGCCAGTATCAAGTTGGAGTAGGTGGGAGGTGTTATCGAGACTCAATTGCCGGCCGCCAGCATTCGAGGACGCGCCCACGAGGCTTCCCGTATGGATTCCGGAGTCTGAGCTCTCAGAACTCACGATTCGGGGAGGTGGGAGGGAGCATTGTCGTGCAGTGTTGGCCGGCGCCGAGAGAGCTGGAGAAACCGGGAATCCACATCCTATGAGAGGGTTATTTTGGTGTCTGGTTATCGCCTCCATCGCCGCATGCGGGGGAGAGAGAATTGTTGCCTCCCCACACTTGGAACCCAAAGTGACGCATCAGGCGAGGTCTCTGCAACCGGGAGAGGTGGTCGGAGTGACTGTCCAGAGCCCGGTCGCTTTGGCCGATGCGGAAGCATCCATCTTTGGAAGGATATTTCCATTCTATCCCGAGCGAAACTCATTGGTCTGGCACGGTCTGATTGGAATTGATCTGGAAACCAAGGCTGGTCAGTATGTGGCTAAAATTGTGGCAACACGAGTGGATGGGACAACCCTTCGCCTGGACCACAAACTGACCATTCGCAACAAGTCGTTCGCGACGCGTTTTCTGAAGGTGAAGGAAAAATTCGTCAATCCACCCCCAAGCGTACTGGCACGGATCCGACGTGAGTCAAAAAGGGTCTCGGCGATCTTTGCCGCGGTAGGGCCGCAAAGGCTGTGGGAAGGAGCGTTTCGACTTCCGGTCCCGGGAGCTCCCACCAGCGGCTTTGGCAAGAGAAGCGTGCTGAACGGAAAGCCTCGCAGCCCCCATAGCGGGACCGATTTTCGAGCTGTGAGCGGCACCGCGGTCAGGGCCCCCAACAACGGCCGGGTGGTGCTGGCAGATCATCTTTACTATTCGGGAAATACGATCATCATCGACCATGGCTTGGGTTTGTACTCCTATCTGGCGCACCTGTCATCGTTTTCTGTGCGTGAGCACGATAAGGTCCAGGCCGGGGAGGTGATCGGGTATGTCGGCGCCACGGGGCGCGTGACGGGTCCACACTTGCACTGGACCGTCCGACTGATTGAAGCCCGTGTGGACCCCGAGTCTTTGATCGACGTCCTGAGTCCAGGGCAGGTGCGCCGGACTACGTCCCGCTTTTGATCCAAGGGGAATAGAGGAATCACAAACTCTGCAACCTGGTCCATAGTATCGTGACCGGTTTGAGAGGGAGTGGCTGAGAAGCGCGTCTGCCCCGCAACTACGGGGCACGATGACTGCAACAACTGGCCGATACAGGAACACCAACCCGCGCCTTCCCATGAGAGGTTGCAGGGAGCGCTGGAAGCGCGGCACTGACAAGGCGTTGCGGCCAAGCCAAAGCAACACATCAGCCTGGATGTTCTCCGGCGCCGCAGTCGACGGCTCATGAAAAACGGGGGGCAAAACTGGAAGGGAAAAACTCCATCATGGGAAGAGTGGAAATGGAAGAAAGACTCGACGGCCCTACACTGCAGCGCTCATCTCCCGGCCTGGTAGAACCGGAGAAGTGTTCTGGAAAGGGGATTCAATGGGACTTGCGGGACTTGTACGAGTCTCCATCCGACCCCAAGCTGAGTTGGGATGAAAAGACGGCTCAGGAGGAAGCGAGAAGATTTGCGGCCGATTACCGGGGAAAGATAGGGAGTGCCGGCCCCAAGCTGATGTCCGAGGCGCTGAAGCGTTACGAGACGCTGCTCGACCAGGCCTACAGACCCTTGTCCTATGCACGGCTCCTGCATGCGGCCGATACGCTGAATCCCAAACATGGCTCCCTCTTGTCGGAGGCGCAAGAAGCGCTCACCGCCGTGCTGACCCGGGTGATGTTCTTTGAAGTTGATTGGATTGCGGCTGGCGAGGAAGAGGCGACTGCTGTTATCGAGAGTCCCCTCTGCGCCCGCTGGCGACATTTTCTCTCCAGTCTTCGCCGCTATCGGCCTCACACCTTGACTGAAGCGGAAGAGATCGTTCTGGCGGAGAAGGCGGCCACCGGGCGTTCGGCTTTCTGCCGGCTCTTTGACGAGATGACCTCTCTTGCGAAGTTTGAGATCGAACTGAAGGGCGAGAGGAAGACCCTCAACCAGAGTGAGGCCCTGGCCCTGCTCTATGATGCGGATCGAGAGGTTCGGAGTGCCGCTCATGCAGGCTTCACCAAAGGATTGGAGCAAAACAGCCGACTGGCCACCTTTATCCTCAATACCGTCCTGCGGGACCATGCCGTCGACAATCGCCTCAAACACTACACCGACCCGGCGGAAAGTCGGCATCTGGCCAATGAAATCGAAAGCGAGAGCGTGGAGGCGCTCATGTTTGCCTGCGAGAAGCGCCGCGATATGGTGCAGGATTACTACCGGCTGAAAGGCCGGCTCCTGGGCGTTGACCCCCTCTACGACTATGACCGCTACGCGCCGGTGCAGATCGAAGGCGTAAGCATACCGGAGTGCGACTGGCAAAGGGCTTGTGAGATGGTGCACGCTTCCTTTCTTGAGTTCAGTCCGGTCATGGGGCGTATTGCGAGAGAGTTCCTGGACAAGTGCTGGATCGATGGCGATCCCCGCCCCGGAAAACGAGGAGGCGCCTTTTGCAGTCTGACCGTTCCCTCGGTGCACCCTTACATCCTGCTCAACTTTACGGGAAAATTGAACGATGCGATGACACTGGCACACGAGCTGGGGCACGGTGTTCACCAGTACCTGGCCCGGCCGCAGGGGCTTCTTCAACAGTCCTCTCCTCTGACATTGGCTGAAACAGCCAGCGTTTTCGGCGAGATGCTGGTCTTCGACCGACTGGTCAAGGAGCAGACAAACCCCAAAGTCAGGCTGGCGCTCCTATGCCAGAAGTTGGAAGATTCCTTCGCCACGGTCTTTCGCCAGGTCGTCTTGACGCGATTCGAACAAAGAATCCACAGCGCCCGGGCGGAAAGGGAGCTTTCCACTGGCGACCTGGATCAACTGTGGCTGGACAGCAACCTGCCCATGCACGGAGAAGTGGTCAAGCTGACCGACAGCTACAAGCGCTGGTGGTCTTATATCGGTCACTTCATTCATTCGCCCTTCTATTGTTACGCCTACAGTTTCGGAGAGTTGCTGGTGCTGGCGCTGTGGAGCCAGTATCGGCGGCAGGGGCCAAGCTTTGTTCCCAAGTATATCGAACTGTTGAAGGCGGGCGGAAGCGACACGCCAGCCAGACTGGTGTCCAAGGTTGGATTGGATATCAAGGATCCCGGCTTCTGGGATTCGGGGCTTTCGATCTTGGAAGAAATTCTCCGAGAGGCCCAACGGCTGGCCCGGGAATGCCTTGGCTAGTTCCCACCGATACGCTGGCCGAGGCGTATGCGGCCCGGGCTGAGGCGCGACTCTACAGCCCAGGGTTGGCAACAACCCTGGGTTTGCCGGTCGTCGTGATCCCCTATCAACCCCAACGGGG
>JBHHYX010000179.1:0-10141 GCA_046757765.1 Acidobacteriota bacterium
CTGCTCGGAGCCGGAAAAACTTTTCACTTGACAAACGCGGCTTCATAGGAGGGTTTCTTTGTCTCCTCGAGTTGCCCCCCAGGGCGTTGCCCTGGCTCCCCGGCCAAGGCCAACACAGAAAGCCCTGACGGGGCGACATAAAACCCTGACTGCGGCTTCAGCCCCGCTCGAATCGCTCCTCTGTCTGGATTCCATGCTTCGTAAAGATTGGCCGAAATTCTTCTTGGAAGCTCATTCCTTCTGAGCATTTCACTTATCGGTCAACATAAGTGGTGGTTAATCCACTGCTTATCTCAATACTGACCCAAGTTTTGGGGGTAACTCCTGCCACTTCTCAACCCCCAATGCCCAAGCAACGGGCTTCCTCTTTGCGGACGCGACGATGAGGCGTGTGCCCTGAAGCGTCTCCATCAGACCCACAGGCGCACTTCCCCGCTTCGAAGACGGCAAACGACAGAACCGCGACGGAACCGGCACCGTTGTTCAAGTGCAGTTCTTTACGGCTCACTCACGACTGGGACTTTTTCTTGGAATTCTTCGAAGACGACAAAAAAGCCCGCCACCCCGAGGGATGGCAGGCCTTTTCAGTCAGGGTTCAAGAAAACCACCAGAGCTAGAAGATGAACTTGAGCGCGAACTGGATCTCGCGAGCATCCGCAGCCGAGGTGGAGCGACCGAACTGGCTGCTGGTAAAGGACTCCTGAACAGCGTTGAAGTTGGTGCGGTTGAAGAGGTTGAAGAACTCGGCGCGGAACTGCAGCCGTGCGTCTTCACCGCCTACCCAGGGCAGCCGGAAGTTCTTGAAGAGCGAAAAGTCAATCTGGTTGAAACCAGGATTGAAGAAATTGCTCCGCCCGAGCGTTCCTTGACGCACGCAAGAGACCCCGTTGAACTCCAGAGCGCCCGCCGGACCTCCCAGGCTGCCGTCGCCATCGCAGTCCCCAGGCAGTCCGTTGGGGTTGAAGACGGCTCGAGCCGCGGAAGAAGTCGTGCCGAACACGCCGCTCCGATAGTCGTTGCGGTCTGGCGTTTTAAACGGATCCGTTCCACCAGAGGGGGCATCGAGCCGGTCGTGAGAGCGGAAATCCCCATTGAAGTCGAAGCCGCTCGAGCGTGCACGCGGCGTGTAGGGAGTCCCGGACTGGAAACTCAGAATTCCCTGCACCTGCCATCCGCCTGCCAGCTCTCCCAAAAAGCCCTGCTGGTTCTTTAAGAAGGGCAACTCCCAGATGAAATTGCTGACCCAGCGGCTTCCCACATGGAAGCCCGCCAGACCATATTCCTGGGCTTTCAGCCTGGGGTCGGGCGTAAAAATGCCGCCCGCGTTGCTGCCAAAGTTATCGGAATTGAAGTCGAGCGTCTTTCCAAAGGTGAAGGCGCTCTGGAAAGCCAGCCCCTGGCTGAAGCGCTTGGTCACCGAGAGGTTCCCTCCATTGTGGGAGGAATTGATGTCGTTGGTCCGCAGGTTTTCGGAGGTGAAGAAAGGATTCAATCGCACCCCCGGGTTGCCAAAGGGGTTGGGCACGCCAAAGCGGGCTCCGTTAAAGCGGTTGAACTGCTCGATAAAGCCCAGTTTCCGGCCCACGTTGCCCACATAGTTGGCCTCAAAAAGCATATCCCACGGCATTTCGCGCTGGATGCCCAGGAACCAGTTCTGCGAATAGGATGTCCGCAGCGACGGGTCGGGTGAGCGGAGCGAGCCACCTACGGTCTGGATCACCTGCGCTCCCTGGAAGTCGATCGACAGCTGCGGAGTTCCTCCCGGGCTGAAGCCGGCGCCGGTGACCCCCGGAATCGCCAGGCTGGTCGGGAATGGCACGCTCACCTGGGCGGAAATGAATTCAGAAAGGTCCTGGGGACTTCCGATCCCGAGTTGGAATGGGTAGAGGCTCAGGTTGGCGCTGTCGGGCGGATTGAACCGGATGTTGCCCGTGACGTTTAGAAAAAGGCGGTCATAGGCAATGCCGTAGCCTCCACGCAGGGAAGTCTTGCCGTCCCCGAACAAGTCGTAGGCAAAACCAATCCTGGGACTGAAGTTGTTGTTGTCGCGGCCGAAAATACCGTCCGAGTCGACGCGTCCCACGGTGGCGAAAGCGATCCGTTCGAAGACATCGGCCCCGGATCCGAGCTTGATGTTGGCGAGTCGGCCCTGTTCTTCGGAGATCTGCCCGTAGTTGTCGTAGCGAACGCCCAGGTTGAGAGTCAACCGGTCGCTGACCTTCCAGTCATCCTGGAAGAAGAAGGCGAACTCCGAGTCGCGGAAGTTTCTCGGCGTTCCGAGCAACGGTAGCGAGCCGCCGGTGACATTGGGATCGACACGAACGGTGATTTCGTAAGGCAGGTTGGAGATGAAATCGAACACCCCCGCATACCCCACATAGCCCCGGGTCAGGAACTGGAAGTCGCTGTCGTCCTGGTTCCAGCGATACTCAAAGCCGGCCTTGATGCCATGGTCTCCCTGGTTGATGGAAACCACGTCGACCAGGTTGTACTCCTCCGCGGTGAAGAGCTGAGGCGTGCCGCCGAAGGCGCCGAATCCCGTAATGTTGCCGGTGCCGGCGGCAAAGATGTTGATATCCGGGATGTCCTCCCGCTCCACCACAAAGTCGCCGCGGTTGCGGTTGTAGCCAAAGCGGAACTCGTTGACCAGGGTGGCACTGAAGATGTGAGTGTCGGAGAAAATCGCGTTGGCAAAGTAGCCGTCAAAGGAATCGCAGTTGGCCGGGCCGCGAGCCGCGTTGCAGGGCTGCGACTGATCGGAGCTGACCCAGCGCCCGAAGAGCTTGTTGTTGTCGCTGATCTCATGATCGACGCGATAGTTGTAGTCGTAGCGTTTGAACAACTGGTCGGCGGCAAAGCTGCCCAGTCCTGTGTCCGGAATGCCATCGGGAGCGCCTGTGGCTCCAAAGAAGACCGCTCCAAAGACTCCGTTGGGCGAGCCGAAGTCGGTAATGCTGGCCGGGTCGGTGATCTGCCGGCCCGGGAAGGCCTGAAAGAGCTGATCGGCCAGTGAGCCGGGAAACTGATCCCGCACCAGTTGTCGAAGCTCGGGCGTCTCAAAGCGGGCCGTGCTGCTCTCGCCGCGGAAGTCGCGCTCGCCTTCGAAACCGAGAAAGAAGAAGGTCTTGTTCTTGATGATCGGCCCGCCGATGCTGAATCCTCCCTGATGGCGGCGCAGCGGCGCGATGTCCGTGTCGAACGTTTCCCGGGCGTCCAGAGCATCGTTGCGGTGGAACCACCAGGCCGAGCCGTGAAAGTCATTGGAGCCCGACTTGGTGATCACATTGATGATGGCGCCGTTGTTGCGCCCGTACTCGGCTGAGAAATTGTTGTTCTGAATCCGGAACTCGGCCACCATGTCGGGATTGGGACTGACCGTGGCCACGCCGCCGGAAACCGGATCATTGTTGGAGACGCCGTCGAGACTGAAGTTGTTTCCGCGGCTTCTGTTGCCACTGGCGTTAATCGATCCGCCCGTCCCGTTGGCGCCGCCGATCCCAGAGCCCCGGCCTGAGGTGATGCCGGGCTGCAGGATGGCCAGCTGATAGATGTTGCGGCCGTTCAGCGGCAGATCCACCACCTGCCTTCCGCTCACCACCGAGGACATCCTGCCCTCTTCGGTATTCACCTTCTGGGCCACATCCGTGACCTCGAGAACGGTCGTCACCTCACCCACTTCCAGCACGAAGTTGAGCGTCTGCAGACCCGCCACATCGAGTTTAAACTCACCCACCGCCGTCTTGAAACCGGTCAGTTTGGCCTCGGCCCGATAGTCGCCGGACGGGATGTTGGTGACGCGAAAGCGTCCGCTGCCGTCGGTGATGGTCGAGCGAACGGATCCCGTGCCCGTATTGGTGATGGACACTTCCACACCCGGAATCACCGCCCCGCTGGCGTCCTTTGCTGTACCGTCAACGGTTCCTGTTGCCGTCTGGGCCCAGGCCACAGAGCCGAGCATCACAGCCAGCAACACGGTAAAGACGAACTTGTTCTTACTGATCGGATTCATTGGACCTCCCGTTGGGTTCGGATAAAGTAGTGGAACTCAAAAAAAAGGGATCTCCCTCGATTCGAGATGATTTCTGCCGCCGCCAGTCTTTCCAGCAAATTACATGCCATCCTTCTGTCTGTCCCACGACACGTGATCTAAGCGACTGCAAAAAAGCGAGTTTCAATCGTCCGGTCACAAACCCGACAAGGCAGAAAAGCTTGTGATTATCCAAAAAACTGAACGCTACGCCTTCTCTTTATCCAACAATTTGAATCATTTGTCAAGTGTCAGTTGAGGGAGCCCGACAATTCAGCTGAGAGCAAAGAAGGGTAGTCCAAAGAGCTCTCCTCCGAGTCATGAATCCAGCGGAGTGAGAGGTACGCCGGTCGGGGAAAGCAGACGAGGGGGTGGGCCCGGAAAGGGGGAGGGTCCGGCCCGGCTTAGCCCGGATTATGCACCAGGTTTCGTCGCGAGGCGTCGGAAGCGCCGCGCTGAGAAGGCGTTACGCCCGAGGCCCCCGGAGGCGTAGTCGTGCATTACGTCGAGGAGGCCGAGGGTGGGCAACGCAGTCAGCGCGGATGATAACGGTGCCGCAGCAGAAAGCTGGTGAATAGTCCGGGTTAGAGCTCACGCAAGAATGACTTTTCACATTTTGGCATCTCATCTTCATACCAAATCTGAGTGCCAGCTCTGCCAGGTTATTCTTGCGCAAACCCTTAGAAGAAAACGGGATCGAGTCGCGGCAGTTTGCTCTTGGGACGCTCTGACCGACGAAACCGCTTCCCTTCACGAAGATCCTGCTCGGTCACGCCCGGATCGAAGAAAAGGACCTCGAAGTCGGGCTCTCTCAGGGTGAAAGCGCCCTTGGAGTCGCGTGAGTGGCGGACTGCTTCTCTCTTCATAATCCGCCTCATCGTCTTTGTTGCGGGAAGCATTACGGGTCCGGGTCAGTCGGGTGTCAGCGCCGCCGTCGCTCGGTTGATCTGTTGGGCGAAACGCAGGAGGATCTGGGCAGTGGCGGTGATCTGTTCCTCCGCCTCCTTCCATTTTCTCATCTCGATGGCCTCGCGCACAGCCGGCAACGTCTTCACTCCGTAGCCGGTATAGAATCCGGGTGCATAAATGTAGTGGGTGTACCAGGGTCGCCCCGGCAGGCCCGAACGGCTGGTCAAGGATTGCTCCAACCTCATCAGAATCTCGTCGACACCTTTCCGTTTGACGCTGTCACCGTTGCCGAGTTGTGCAAGTGCCGTGTCGTACTCGGCCGCGCTTTTCTCCACACCGGCCGCGGCATTTTTCAGGGGAGCAAAGTTCAGAAAGGGGACCGGGTCCTGGAGCGGAGGCGCGCCGTAGGGTTGGAGGGGATCGGAGGCAATGACGTCCACATGGTTCTCGATCCGCCAATTCCTGTCCGCAGTTTGGGAGCGCATTTCTTTCGTCAATTCCGTCAATTCTCCGACATATGTTTGGATCGTGTCCGCAAAACGCGTGAATTCGAAGGGAAGAATCTCACTGTTGGCGAGTCGCAGGACGGCACGTCCGCACACTTGCGCAAGGGCAACTCCATACTGAAACGTGGGATCGGCGAAACGAGCGTAATGATCGAAAGAATCATAAATGGAATGGTAGGAGCCACCGCGGTCCTCACCCCCAAAGCCAATGTTGAGAGAGGCAATCCCCAGGTGTTGCAGAAAGGGCGTGTAATCGGAACCCGAGCCGAGAGCCGCGATGCGCAGGTCCTCCCGCTTGCGGGTGTCCTGCCGTGCTTCCAGGCTCTGCCCGGCCAGTCGTCTGGCCCGCCACCGCTCCCACACGCTCACTGCTTTCTGCGGGTCCACCACATCGCGGGCGACCTGATTGATGAACTTCTCGAGTGTGTGAGAACCCCCTACGGAAAGAAACCCCCGACCGTTGGAGTCGGAGTTGATGTAAACGACCGCCTTCCCCCTCAGCAAGTCTGCGTGAGCTTCAACCCATTCGGTTGAGCCGATCAAACCTGGCTCTTCGGCATCCCAGGCGGCGTAAACCAGAGTCCTCCCGGGCGCCCATCCCCCTTTCGCCAAGACCCCAATGGCCCGTGCTTCTTCCATCAGCGCCGCCATACCGCTGACGGGATCCTTGGCGCCGTTGACCCAGGCGTCGTGGTGGTTTCCACGAATAATCCATTGGTCCGGCTTCTCACTTCCGGGCAGTTTGGCGATCACGTCATAGGCGGAAGCGATGTCCCAGTTGAACTCCACCTTGAGGTGTACTCGAGCCGGCCCCGGGCCAATGTGATAAGTCACGGGCAGTGCTCCCCGCCAGGCCGAGGGCGCCACGGCCCCCCCCAACGCCCGCAACAAAGGAAGGGCGTCCGAGTAAGAGATCGGAAGAACCGGGATCCGGGTCAGAGTGGGCGCTTCTCGAACGGGAAGGCGAGCGGCATCCTTGAGTGCACCTCTTCCCGGTGTCAGCGGATCGCCGGGATAAAGGGGCATGTCCATCACCGATCCACGCTGGGCCCCCTTTTCATTTCGAAAGGCGCCCTCGGGGTAGACGTCGCCCTGGAAAAATCCGTCATCCCGCGGATCGGAGTAGAGAATACAACCGATCGCCCCGTGCTCGGCCGCGACTTTGGGCTTGATGCCGCGCCAGGACCCACCATAACGGGCGATGACAATCCTTCCCTTGACATCGATCTTGTGGCGGGCCAGCTCTTCATAGTCGTCAGGAACACCGTAGTTGACATAGACCAACTCGCTCGTGACGTCTCCGTCCGCGGAGTAGGCATTGTAGGTTGGAAGCTGTTCATCGGTCTGCCCGGAGGTGGAATCCCGTTCCAGCGGAGGCTCTTTCAGAGTTGCCGAAAACGCCCGTTCAGCCGGGGCGACCAGCTCCAGCAGGCGAGACTTCGGGGTCGGAAAGAGAACGTGGAATTCTTCCATCTCGGTCTGATATCCCCAGGATCGAAATAATGAAGCGATGAAGAGGGCATTTTCCTTTCCATAGCGGGAGCCCACATGGTGGGGGCGCGCGGACAGTCGCTTCATCCAATCCCGAATGTGGTTGCCATCCAGCTGGGCGTCGAACCTGGCTTCCAGGACCCGCTCAGCGCCGCCATCATGGAATCCCAGGATGTCCTGCTGCTTTTCGCCCGCCACTCCGTCGCCAAAACCCCACACAACAATGGACACAAGAAAGAAAGTGGAACGCCGCATCAAGACCTCCAGGTGAAGGGTTCACATTCAGACCACGTCCTGCCCCCTTGGAAGTTCGAAGTTCGAGGTTCGAAGTTCGAACTTTATTCGTTTCGAGGGTAGCATCGCACTCACCCGCCGGCAAGAAACTCCGGCCGGGCAATGGGAGAGTGGCGGCTCCGCCGCTCTTGTCCAGGGGGCCGGGAGGGCTGGGCCGGTTCCCGACGGCACTGTCTACTTCGGTTCGTTTGACTTCAAACTGTACGCCATCGAAGGTTCGGGCGGCCCGTGCCCCCTTGCCCCGTTGTCAGAACCTGGCAACGGGCAGCAGCCGCGGGACAGAATTTCATCCAACACTCTAAACTGAACCGAAGCGTCAGCGCCCGGCCCAATCCGGATGGCCACTCAACTACGTTCGTGGTTCAGTGACTTGGCGCCAGAACCGCTCACCTGGGTTGAGAGCGAGGCAGTCGGTTGGTACTCTTGGAGCGGGCAACCAGAATCGGGAGGAATGCATGAGAATCCAACGACAGCTTCTAGTCCTTGTTTCCAGCCTGTTTCTTGGGCTGGCCGCCTGCAGTTCGGCAAGCCAACGCGCTCGGCTGAGCTATCCCGAAGCCAGGCAAGGCGACGTGGTGGAGGATTATCACGGCGTCGCGGTAACGGACCCTTACCGTTGGATGGAGGCGCTGGACTCCCCGCAGACTCAGGCTTGGATTGAAGCGGAAAACGCACTCTCCCAGCCTTTTCTGGAGGCCATTCCACAACGGCAACGGATCATCGAACGGCTCAAGGAAGTGTGGAATTACGAGCGCTACGGGATTCCGTTCAAAGAAGGCGGAAAGTACTTCTTTACCCGAAACGACGGGCTGCAGGACCAGAGCGTTCTCTACACGGCCGACTCTCCTCAGGCACAGCCCCGGCCTCTGATCGATCCCAACACCTTCAGCCGCGACGCCACAGTGGCTCTGTCCGCCTACCAGGTGAGTCCGGATGGGAAGAAGATCGCGTATGCCCTCTCGGATGGCGGCTCGGACTGGAAGACATGGAAGATTCGAGAGGTGGAATCGGGTCAAGACCTGAAGGAGGAAATCCGCTTCACCAAGTTCACCGGGGCCTCCTGGGCGCGGGACAGCAAAGGGTTCTTTTACAGCCGCTATCCGGAAGCCACTGCCGGTCAGGGTGATGGGATGAAGTCGGTCTCCATCTATTTTCACCAGATTGGACGGCCACAGTCGGAGGATGAGCGTGTCTATGCCATTCCCGCCAAGCCCAGGGAGAACCCCTACCCTCGGGTTACCGAGGACGGGCGATACCTCATCATCAGTGTCAGCAGGCCCAGCCTGGCCAATGCCGTCTACTACAAGTCCCTTTCTCGAAAAGGCCAACCGGTCAAGCCGCTGATGGACCAGTGGGACGCCCGTTACCGGTTTCTGGGCAACCAGAAGACACTCACCTTCTTTCAGACCAACAAGGACGCTCCCAGATCCCGCGTCATCGCCGTCGAGCTGCGCAGGCGGGGATCCGGCAACTGGCGCGAGATCATTCCCGAGGCGGAAGAAACGCTGCGCGCCGTAAGCCTGGTGGGTGGCCGTCTGGTGGCCCGATACTTGAAGGACGCTCATGCACTGGTGCGGGTCTTCGACACCAGGGGCAAGTTGGAACGGGAAGTGGATCTTCCCGGGATCGGAAGCGTCTCCGGTTTCAGAGGGCACGGGGATGACCCGGAGACCTTCTACCGCTTCACAGGCTTTACCTCCCCGGGAACCCTTTACCGCTACAACGTCGTGACCGGCGAGCGAGAGTTGTACCGCCAACCCAAAGTGGCCATGGATCTAGACCCGTTCGCAACCCGACAGATCTTTTATCAAAGCAAGGATGGCACGCGCATTCCCATGTTCCTCATCCATCGAAAGGGGATCGAGCTCAACGGCCAGAACCCGACGCTCCTCTACGGCTACGGGGGCTTCAACATTTCGCTCACCCCCTCCTTCAACGTGGCCCGTCTGGTCTGGGTTGAGTTGGGAGGCGTGCTGGCCATTCCCAACCTCCGAGGAGGCGGAGAGTACGGCGAGGCCTGGCATCTGGCCGGAACCAAAACGCACAAGCAGAATGTCTTTGACGACTTCATTGCCGCCGCCCGGTGGCTGATCGAGAAAGGTTACACGTCGGCCTCCAAGCTGGCGATTCAGGGGGCGAGCAATGGGGGCCTGCTGGTTGGGGCGGCGCTCACCCAGCGGCCCGACCTGTTCGGGGCGGCCCTACCCGCCGTCGGAGTGTTGGACATGCTGCGCTACCACACGGCAAGCGCTAACGCCCGGCAGTGGTCGAGCGACTATGGTGTGAGCGAAAATGAGGAGGAGTTCAAGGCGCTCTACGCATACTCCCCCTATCACAATATCCATCAGACCACCTGCTACCCGCCCACCCTGATCACCACTGCCGACCACGACGACCGGGTCGTCCCCTGGCACAGCCTCAAGTTCGGCGCCCGCCTGCAGCATGCGCAAGACTGTGCCAATCCCATCCTGGTGCGGGTCGAGACCCGGGCCGGACACGGGGCGGGCAAACCGACCTGGATGCGGATCGAGGAGGTCGCCGACCGCTGGGCTTTCCTGGTCAGGGAGCTCGGGATGGAGGTGGGTGAACACCCCTAGCTGAGCTAGTTCCCATCCAAGAACTTGTAAATAATTGTGACATAATAGCTTATGGTCTGGGATGAGAACTAGAAAATTCCAAGGACCAAGGAGCCAAATCTCAAACAAATCCCAAGGACCAAGCTTCAAACCCCAAAACGGCTCTTGCATTTGCGATTCTCGTATCGACAACCAACCTTGGGGATAGCAGTTGGAACTCGGCAATTTCGAGTTCCCATAGCGACCTGGTAACATTCGTTTTTTCAATGACTTATTCTTTTCTGGATGGGAACTAGGGCCGCTAGGCCCGAAACAAGTTCACAAAATGGTCAAGTTGC
>JBHHYX010000180.1:0-10124 GCA_046757765.1 Acidobacteriota bacterium
TGTAAACTGAACCGAAGCGTCAGCGCCCGGCCAAATCCGGATGGCCACTCACTCAGGTTCGTAGTTCAGTGACTTGGCCGTAGAATCTCTCAACCTAGCCCGGATTTCTCACACTCGATCGTAGCGAGGCGGTGGAGATGCGCGTGGAGACAAGGCGTCGCGACTGAGGGCCCCGCAGTCGTACTGGACAGTACGTCGAGGAGCCCGACGGAGCGCAACGCAGTCAACGCGGGCATCCGCCGCCGTAGTAGATTGGGTGTGAGCAATGCGGGCTAGCCGCGGAGGTTCAAATCTCTTGGGCTATGTCTTGGTTGCCGAACCGGGGACGGGCACTTGTGTTTCGATCTCAACGGGCCCCATCGCGTATTCCTTGGGGCCGAGGCGAAGCTCTGACTGCATGGCCTCGTCCCAGGTGACTTCCAGTCCCGAGTAAGCGGACATCCGAGCCATGATGGCTTTGAGCGTAGAGTGCGCGGTGCGCGCCGCTTCGTTGGCGGGTGTGTCGGTGCGTATGGCCGTCACCAGGTCGGTGTGTTCTTGAACGTAGGGCGATTTGTCTTCCTCGCTCTCATATTTCCATTTGACCGTCCCGTCGGGGGCGTAGAGGGTGTCGCGACAATTGGTGAAGCCTCGCGTGCCCACTACCCATCTGGAGATGTTGTTGGTGCAGCCGTCGATCTGCCGGCACATGCTGTGGACGTGGATTCCGCTTTGCAGTTCGAAATCCACATTGAAGAAGTCGTACTGGTCTCCGGTCACCCGCCGCATCCTGCCGCCGCTGGCGATGGCCTTCTCGGGGCGGGAACCGGTAAACCACTGAATCACGTCGAGACCATGGATATGCTGTTCCACGATGTGGTCGCCGGAAAGCCACTGCCAGTTCACCCAGTCCCGGATCATGGCTTCCATTTCCGACCAGTCTTCTCTGGGAGTCTTGTACCAGAGCTGACCTCGGAGGCTGTAGCAGCGGGCCGCCACAATGTCGCCGATGGCGCCGTCCTGGATTCGGTTGTAGGTCTCGATGAAACTCTTCTGATGCCGAAACTGCGTTCCAGTGGCGATGCGGAGATTGAAGGCGTCGGCCTTTTGAGCGGTCTGCAGGATCGATCGAACACCGGGCGGATCGACCGCCAACGGTTTCTCCATGAACACATGTTTTCGGGCTTCAACGGCGGCGCTAAAATGTTGTGGGCGAAAGTGAGGAGGAGTGGCGAGCAAAACGATGTCCACGCCTGAATCGATCAGCTTTTGAAAAGCGTCGAAGCCAACGAAGCAACGGTCGTCGGGAACCTTCACTCCCGCCTTTTCGCCCAGCTTCTGCCGACACCGATCGAGGCGATCTTGAAAAACGTCCGCCAGGGCGGCGATCTGAACGTGGGGGGCCGACTCCAAGAAGTTCAGGGAGGCGCCCGTTCCTCTGCCTCCACAGCCTACCAGACCGGCCTTCAACAAGGGTCCGTCCGGCGCGGTCTCGGGTCCAGGCTGGATTTTTTCGCCCCTCACAGGACTCCTGCAGGACGCCCAGACTGCACCTGCCAAAGCGACGGCGCCCATGAAGAAGCGCCGGCTGACATTTGATTCACGACCCATTCCAGTTGTTTTCTCTTCCATCCTTCTTCTCCTCCCTTTACAACGATTTCCCGTAGTCTCCCGGGGGGGGGGCGAGCGGCAGGGTGCGAACCCGCCGTTAGCTCGCGCCGGGGACTCGGCTCAATCGTCTACTGCGCGGACCTCCCTTCGCCAGGTCTCAGGAGCGAGGGTCTCCTGCGCCCTCTCCGGGTCAGGGATGCTGCAAACGGAACTCAGTCGTGATGCCAATCGACTTGTAGAGGGATCGGTACACGGGACAATACCTGGCGTGCATCTGGTGCACTCGTTCGATCTTCTCTCGAGACCCTTCCTGAGCGGACAGATGGTAGACGACATGAATCCGGCGAATGACCAGGACGCCGTCCTCCGACTCAATTTCACCGCTGACCTCTGATGTGAGACGGCCATTGGCGGCGTCGACGCCACGCGCTTCCAGCGCGCCCCCGAAGGTGCCGGTGAGTCACCCCCCCGCGGCCGCCACAATGTAATCGAGCGTGGTGGCATGCGGCTCAAACTGGTTGGGCTTGACTTTATAGTGCTCGGCAACCGCACCGTGGACACCGAAAGGGACGGGATCGGACTCAGCCGGCAGATAGGCCAGGCGATTGGGGCCCGAGCGGCGTTCGATCCGCACTTTGGAAACATAAACTACGTTCGACATTTTCTGCACTCCCTCGGTTGTTTTTGGTTGGCGGCGCTCCCCCCCCGAAAACTTCGCTCAGCCACCGGAATCTCCTCCCGCACCCCTGAACACCGTTCTCAGACCGCCAATGTTTCCCGTGCAACCTTGAGGATCCGATCCCTGCCGGGGAGATAGAACTGCTCACGCGAAAAGTAGGGGATTTGCGTATCGAACCCGGTCACGCGACGAACCGGCGCCTCCAGACTGAAAAAGGCTCTTTCAACCAGACGAGCCACGACTTCCGCTCCAATGCCGCACTGGCGCGCCGCCTCGTGAACCACCACCACCCGACCTGTTTTCTCTACTGACGAAACCAGAGTCTCCGCATCCAGGGGAGAAACCGTCAGCAGATCGATGATCTCGACATCGGTTCCGTCTTCGTTCTTGAGGATCTCGGCCGCCTGACGGGCAGCTCGCAGAGAAGCGCCGTAACTGGCCAGCGTTAGATCATTGCCTTGCTGGACCACCCTGGCTGGGCCGATGGGGAGAGTCTCCTCCGAGTTCTCGGCGACCTCTTCGCGGAAGGCTCGATAGACCGCCTTCGGTTCAAAAAAAATCACCGGGTCCGGGTCGCGGATGGCTGCTGTCAAAAGGGCCCGCGCAGTGGCCGGTCCGGATGGGATCACTATTTTCAGGCCGGGAGTGTGAGCAAAGTAGGCCTCCCGGCTTTCGGAATGATGTTCGAGAGCACGGATGCCTCCGCCGTACGGCATCCTCACCACCATGGGGCAATGAAAGCGGCCGCGGGTTCTCCCGCGAAATCGGGAGGCGTGTTGTTCCAACTGGTGGAAACCCTGGTAGGAGAAGCCCGAGAACTGGATCTCACAGATCGGCTTCATGCCGTAGAGCGCCATGCCGATGGCCGCGCCGACGATGGCGCTCTCGGCCAGTGGAGTATCGATGACACGTTTTGCTCCGAAACGTTCAATCAACCCTTCGGTCACGCGAAAAACGCCGCCATCGATTCCAACGTCCTGACCCAGCAGGATGACATCCGCATCTCGGGTCATCTCCTCCTTCAAGGCCAGGTTGAGGGCTTGGACCATATTGAGCCGAGCCATTATTTCACCTCCCTCCGCACTTCAGGACTGTGTTGCGGCAACCTCCTCGGAGCTTCGCAAAAACTCTTCCAGCTCTTGGCGTTGTTCCAGAATCGAGGGCGGCATCTCGGCGTAGACGTTGTCGAAAAGATCGAGAGGGTTCCCCTTCATCCGGCTCTCGGCATTCCCGACAGCCTGGCGGATTTCCTGGCGAATGTCCTCCTCGAGCCGATCGTGGTGCCGATCATCAATCAGACCCTTGCCTTCCAGGTAACGGCGAAAGCGGGGCAGCGGATCCCGCTTCTCCCACTCCTGAACCTCTTTTTCACTCCGGTAACGATTGGGGTCATCGGCGGTGGTGTGAACGGTCAGACGATAGGTCAGGCTTTCAATGAAACTGGGACCTTCGCCTTTTCGCGCCCGCTCCACAGCCTCCTCCGTGGCCGAGTAGACGGCCAGGGCGTCATTGCCGTCGATCTGGATCCCCGGGATCTCGTAGGCGCCCATCTTCTGGACCAGGGTGCGGGAATGGGTCTGCCGTTCCACCGGAAGCGAAATGGCCCAGTGGTTGTTCTGGCAGAAGAAGACAGCGGGAACTTGAAAGACGGCCGCGAAATTCATCGCTTCGTGGAAGTCGCCTTCGGAGGTGGCGCCGTCTCCCAGAAAGCATAAGGTTACCTGGTCCGTCCCCTTGAGCTTCGAGGCCAGGGCGAGGCCGACGGCGTGAGGCAACTGGCTCCCGACGGGAACACAAATCGGCAAGGCATTCACGCCGGGAGGCGGAGCCGATCCCTCCTCGTAGCCCGCGTAGTACAGGAGGATCCGCTCCATCGTCCATCCACGAACCAACATGGCCCCCGGCTCGCGAAAAGAAGGAACCAACCAATCCTTCTCCTGGAGCAAGAAAGCGGCGATGTGGCCGGCTTCCTGCCCCCGGCAAGGCGGAAAGGTCCCCAGCCGGCCCTGACGCTGGAGAAGGACCATGCGACTGTCGAATTCCCGGGTCAGGAGCATCAGGCGGTACATCTCCAGCAGCCTGGATTCCGGAATCTTCGGTTCCAGCGCCTTGTCCAACCGGCCCTCGGGGTCCAGGATGGAAAGCGATTCGAACTGGAGACTGAGATCGATCTTATTTCTTGGCATAGTCCTTTTCTTGAAGTCTCGAATTTCTACCCGGTGGCGGAAATGGACGGGATAGCGGCGATGGGCTGATCGACGAAGTTGCTCCTTGGGGCAAGCTGGTTACAGCTTCGAGCCGGTCCTGGCCAGCCGGTTGTGCGACCTGACTCCCCATTCTCACAAACGATCTATTGCGGACCCGAAATGCATCCGCCCTGGCTTCCCTATGCTGGTCGCCTGCTCGACTTGCCGCGCAGTCCGCCCGCGCCGACTTCGCTCGCAAGTCTTGCCAGCGCGGGGCCTTCACATCCGCATCAGGAAGGCCCGTGAGAAAATGCGGGTCACCCACTCTCCTCCCGAAGGACGAAAGGGATTCACATCTCTCCACTATCATACTCGATTCCGGGCGGATGGGGAAGAGCGGGAACTCGCCTCAGGTCACCTGTGGGAGCACGGGAAATGGTTGAGTCGGAAAACCAACAGCGCGCCCGGGCGGATGGGTGTGGACTCAAATGACCCTGCTGAATTCAGCCACATCCAGTTTCCACACCTTGACGCCGCAGTAGCGCTCCCCTTCGGGGCAGGTGGGATGAAGGTCGGCCAGGGCCCGGAGCGAACAGGGAGGGAGCAGATACCTCCCGATCAAGGGGTTGATCTCCCGGATTTGCTGGACTTCATCCAACGAAGCCCGCCAGATTTCCTCCTGTGCGTTGTAGCACAGACGCATGGCGTATTTGTGGCGCAGGCTGAGCAAATCGCCCGACTCCGTGAAGCGTACCGAGGCGGCGTTGGGAAGCAGGTAGAGGACGAATTGCTCCGCCACTCCCAGTTTTCGCAGGCGGGCCATCTGCGACCAGGAGTAGTCCATGACGCCATCGTAGAGGGGTCTTACCGAGGGATCGGCGCGAACCAGTGAGGGGGTGATGTAATCCGGTTCGTCCGAGCTGTGCGCGGCCAGGATGGGTCGGCTGGCGGGGGCCATACGGTGGCGCTGGTCCTGGCTGTCGGCCGTGTGGCTCAGCTTCTTGCGGAACGAATAGTGGGCGTGAACCATCGCCCTGGAGAGCTTGGAGAGCGTGGTGACATTCATGGACTCAGCCATCAGACGGTTGCGGGCCGGGTCCATCACCAGTTCGATGGCCTTCTCCCTGGAGAGCTCGTCACGCGACAGGCCC
This sequence comes from Acidobacteriota bacterium, assembly GCA_046757765.1. GTDB lineage: Bacteria > Acidobacteriota > UBA6911 > RPQK01 > JBHHYX01 > JBHHYX01. Next base: position 5,607 of record JBHHYX010000180.1, read on the forward strand.
AGCACCTCCCGGACCGCTCCAGCCAGGATTTCCTCGTTGTTGATCTTCCAGTCCACCAGACGCGAGGTCCGCCCCTGTAGTTCCTCATCGAACTGATCCCGAAAGCGCGATGAAGGAGCCGGTGTCCTAAGCTCATTGAAAAGCGCATACTCGGGAGTCTCCTCCAGTGGCAACGGCTCTTCCAGGATCAGTCGGAAGTTGGGATCCAGGCGCAAGAGTTCATCAACCATCCTGGCCACCACGATCCGTTGTTCCATGGGAGCGTCGAATTGCCGGCAGCAGCGCCAATAGCGAAGAAGAGTAATCCCGCTGAGGGTATGGTACAGGTAGGCAAAGGTGGCCACCGGGAGGACGTAGCGGGCCACTTCCTGAGCCTTTTTCCGGATGTCTCGCCGGTATTTCTTCCTCTCCAGCCGGCGATGAGGAAACCTGCAGCCGTACTGTATCTCCGTTACCGGGATGAGCTTCTCACAGAGCTGCTGGTAGGCCTCGGTCTGGCGCTCGATGGTCTTCAAATAGATGTCGAGGGCACTGCCCTTGAGCGGAGGAACGGCGCAATTATGAGGTTTCACGGCCACATACCGCTGGCTGACCTGTTCCGAGTTGTAAAAGGGATGGCTGTGTAGGAAACTCCAGATGAACTGGCGCGAGACGTGATTCAAAATGAATTGAAAGTGGGCGTGTTGTAAGGTGGTATGGTGTCCTGCTTTGTAGATTGACCTGGCGATTTCCCGGTCTCGCTGGGAGAGTTCTCGAATCTCGATGGCGCCTTTGCTGGAGTAACAGGTTCTGGCCGTGGAGACAAAGTTCTTGAAGGGCTCCACGAAGGCATTGGCCAGCCGCACTTCCGGCTCGGGCGAGAGAAACCTTGCTGGTGTCATCAACAAGAAACAATACCATTGTGGGGTGACCTGGCAGTAAGAGGCAACTTTAATGAAAGAACTCGGCAGGGTCGGTATTCTGGTCGCAGCCACGATTGTGCCGGCCCTGGATTGTTCCAATTCACCGACGCCGAATGGGACATCGGTTCAAAGGGTGCTGGACCCTGGCACCAGCGCGGCTTCCACTTCAACCGGCCGGGGAAGTCTTGAAGGGGAGGTGCTCTTTCGGGGGTCTGACCCTCCTCGATCGACGCGGGTCAGGAACACCACCGATCCCTCCGGTTGCGGCCCTTCCCAGTCGCTGGAGAATATCCTGATTTCCGGTCAGAACAGCGGCATTCAGAATGTCATCGTCTCTTTGGAAGGCGTGCCGCCCTCCGCCCACGGCCCCGTGCCAACTTCCCGTCTTCTGCTGGAGAATCGAGACTGCCGGTTCCAACCCCACGCCGGCGTCTTGACGACAGGCAGCGCGATTGAGGCGGTGAATCGCGACGCCGTCTTTCATTCAGTGCACCTTTACGGTCCTCGTAACCTGAATCTGGCTTTGGGCCCCGGCCAGTCCAAGCAGGTTCGGGTGGTGAAACACGCTGGGTTGATCGTCGTCAAGTGCGATGTTCACGGGTGGATGCAAGCCTTTTTCCGCGTCGACGAGCATCCTTACCACTCGGTGAGCGACGTCCATGGAGGCTTTCGGATTGAAAACATTCCTTCCGGAAGCTATCGGCTGGAGGCCTGGCACGAGTACTTCGGCAGGCAACAGACCGCGGTCACTATCCCTCCTGGCACGGTGTCGCGGGTCACCCTGTACTATGGTGAAAAGCCGCGGTTTGCAAAATAGGGAGGAACACGATGCGAGTTCATTCTCTTCGAATGCTCATTTGGCTGGCGCTGACCTCATCCGCCGCCCTCACTTCTTGTCGTCCGGTTCTGCAGGAAGGCACGGGTGAGCCAATCCCCGAGGCGGGGCCCCGATCCCAGCCCGGGACCGGGATGGGAATCTACACGCCGGAACAACACCAACTCTACAAAGGCCACTTCATTCTCAGCGCCGGTCGGATCTATCAAGTTGGCCGCTTGAATGACCCTCCCGGGTGGGATCACATAGACAATCAGGCCAAAGGCGTCCATCCGCTCGAGGGCGCTGTCGACATCGATGTGGACGAGATTGGCAACACGGGTACCTTCGTCGCCCACCTGAAGGTTCCCGAGGGCGATCTGGTGATTGAAATGGATCGCTTCCACCCCTTCAGCCCCTGCCAGGACGGAGGAATCGCAGCTTCAATTTTCGAACATGGCGATTCGGGCTGCGGAGACTCCAACTGGCCCAAGTCGTTCCTCTACCTGGCCGGCTGGGGCTACGGCCACGCCACCCTCAACGGGGCGACCCTCTATCAGGACTATCAGATGCATTTCATGATCACGCAGGGGATGCGGGCCCGGGACAGCCTGAAGGTGGAGTATCCCCTGGTCGACCGGAAGGGCCCGGCCGGGGCGGTGGACCCCGCCCTGCAACAGCTCGACTTCTACATTCGAAGCCCGGAAAGAGACGAGCGGAACAACCCCACGAGGAAGGTCTTCGACCACTTCTTCGCCATGGAAGTGACCTGGAAGTGAGTGGGCGGTTTGGATCAATCGCCGCGCCGGCTCTCCCGCAGTGCCATTAGCTGCTTACCGCCGAAGTCTGAGAATTTTGCTCTCAGATGCGTTGCATTGGACGACGTATGCCCCCTTGTCATTGGCCTGCCTTTGCCCCCTTGTCAGAGCCTGGCAACTGGCAGCAGCCGAGGCACAAAATTTCATGCCACACTGTCAACTGAACCGAAGCGTCAGCGCCCGGTCAATCCGGATGGCCACTCACTAACACTAACGTTCGGGTTCAGTGACTTGGCGCCAGAATTGCTCGACCTGGGGAATCGAAATTTCAAATATCTTTGGTTAGGTTTAGGGACTCTACCCGGATTTCTCCAACCCGCATTATCGTTGATAGAGCCGGGCCGACAAGGCGTCACCACCCGAGGCCACGCAGTCGCACTGGACAATTTGTCGAGGAGGCTCAACTTCGTCTTTCGATGAGCAAGGACATCCTCTGCCTCAGTTGCAGACGTTGGTCGGATTCCCTTTTGCCGGTCTCAAAGCGGATCCCGGATTTCAGAAAAGCCTCTCCCTCCTGAGTTGACGGGTAATCCTCGAGCACGGCCTCTACCCTGAACTGGAAGAGCGACTGGGAGTCCAGATCGCCCTTCCATCGAGCCCTGCCTTTGACGTAGTAGGCAAAATCGCGGTTGATGAAAACCAGCGTGCAAAGACCGTGATTGCGGAGAAATCGGGTCGAGCGGCTGGACGAGTGAAGAAAGAAGTGAACTGCTTCTGCCTTCCACAAGATTTCGAAATAGGAGAGTAAGGCGACGTGAGGAAACCCCTTTCGGTCCACGGTGAGCAAAGGAACGGCCGTCAGTCTGGGCGACGGCTTTCTCATTTCCCTGACCACCTCATCCGGCATCCGCGCTCCCAGCTCTCGTGACATGGAGTGGCATTTTAGCGCAGGAACGCCGGGTTCGGGCCATATTTGAAGCCGTTCTGGCGGTTCTGAGCAGTTTTCCGCTGGTCCTGACAAGCCAAACGCCCAGGAAGCGTCCCGCTTGCAGATCGTCAAAGGAGCACACGTGAAGCTCGATGAACTTTGGCCCCAGGGGGTGGCCCTCGCCGGCTGCAGCGTTGGCGCCGAGCCGGAATCGATCCTGAAGATGTTCAAGCTCCCGAAGAAAGCCCACCGTCACGCGAAAGCGGCTTGCTGGGGCTCAACGCGTGCCTGACCGGGGATCCCGCTCTTCAGCCCTGGGCTCCAGTAGGTCTTTCAAGGTCTCGGATTCAGCTCCCAGTCGGCCCCTTCCCCGGCGAGAATTTGACCGCGAACCGAGCGTGGTATGTTGGTAGTATGAAAGTCAAGACATCTGTCACTCTTTCCCCGGAGACCCTGCGTGCTATTGAGGAAGTGGCCGGCCAGGCCAGCCGGTCCAGAATTGTTGAACAGGCTGTTCTTGAGTTTGTCGAGCGGCGCCGGAGCGAGGCCCGAGAAAAGAGAGATCTGGAGATCCTGAACCGTTAAGCCCGCGTGTTCAAGGCCAGTTTCGCGTGGTAGAATCGCACTCATGCCCCGGTTGCTCGAAGTAAAGCCCCAGCCGCAATTTAAATTGTGGGTACGATATGACGACGGTTCCCAAGGCGAGGTCGACCTTGCCGATCTCGCTGGTCGTGGTGTGTTCACCTCTTGGAACACTCCGGGTAGGTTTGAGACGGTTTCTGTTGGGCCTCAGGGGCAGTTGTCTTGGAGCGATGACATAGAGCTTTGTCCGGATGCCACATACATGAGACTCACCGGGAAGACGCCGGAAGAAGTGTTTCCAGCACTGAGGAAAGCCGACGCTAGTGCCTGAAATCAGTCGGTTCTACGGCATCGTCATAAGGCTGTACTTCGCCGATCACAATCCGCCACACCTCCACGCTGAGTACTCCGGCCACGAAGCGCGAATCGACATCAACACTCTGGCCGTCATTTCCGGAAAGCTACCAGAGCCACTGCACTCGGGGTTGGGGTCGGACCGCGGGAACTCATTACTGATCATCAGATTACAATAAT
>JBHHYX010000181.1:0-10119 GCA_046757765.1 Acidobacteriota bacterium
TCTTTCAGAGGGGGCTGCCGAAAGCCAAGCGCCGGCCCAATCGTCTTGACGACGTGCCCCTGGTTATCTGGCCGTCCCCATGACTCGGCCGTGAAGGGGTCCGAGGACTCCCCCTGGCTCTTGCCAGAGGCCAGGTGGCTTTTCAAAGCCGTGGCGCTCCCAGTTTCCCTGTCGGGATGGTGAGCAGACCAGCCAGCGAACTACTTGGGTCGGAAGGCGGCAATCTCGATGCCGAAACGATCGGCCAGCCGGTAGATCACTTTTCGTGGTACTCCGGCCTCCTTCGCCACCGTCGAGACATTACCCTGGTGACGCTTCAGCAGGTCGATGAGGTAGGGCCGCTCCACGCTCAGGGAGGCCTGCCGGCGGACGCTCTTCCAGGAGAGGGCATCGGGGGCCTGGGGAGTCTGCAATGATTCGGGCAGGTCGTGCAGCTGGATGGACGAGCCGTAGGCGACGAGCACCGCTCGTTCAACGACATTCTGCAGCTCGCGCACATTGCCCGGCCAGGAGTGGTGGAGAAACCTCTTCACCACCTCGGGCGAGAAAGCATTCACGGGTTTTCGGTACTGCTGGTTGAACTGGCCCAGAAAATGATGGGCCAGCAAAACCACGTCGCGATCCCGGTCACGAAGAGGGGGGAGCAGCACGTTGACGACATTGAGCCGGTAGTAGAGCTCTTCTCGAAAAGTCCCCTCCCGCGACTTTTCCACCAGCTCCTGACTGGTGGCGGAGACAAGCCGTATGTCGATGGGAATGAGCTTCTCTCCTCCGATTCGTCGTAGCTCACGTTCCTGCAGAGTTCGCAGCAACTTGGGTTGCAGGCTGAGCGGAAGATCCCCCACTTCGTCCAGAAAGACGGTCCCGCCCTGGCCCATTTCGAGCAGGCCACGCTTGAGTTTCTGGGCGCCCGTAAAGGCCCCCTTTTCGTGACCGAACAGCTCGCTTTCGAGCAGATTCTCGGGAAGGGCGGCACAATCGACGGGAACAAACGGTCCCGACTTGCGGGAACTGTGTGTGTGCAGAGTTCTCGCGATCAGCTCCTTGCCGGTTCCGCTTTCACCCGTGATCAGCACGCTGGCGTCACTGTCCGCCACCTTGCGGACCAGATCGAATATTCGCTGCATGGCCGCGCAGTCGCCCAGAATTTCGTCAAAACCCTCCGCCAGCGGACCAGCAGGAGTCAGATTCTCCATTCTCAACTCGCGGTGTTCCAAGGCCTGCTCAATGGCCAGCAGGAGCTGATCATCGGTGAAGGGCTTGGAGAGATAGTTGAACGCGCCCCCCTTGATGGCCTCAACAGCCGTGCTGATCTCCGCGAAGGCGGTGAAAATGATGACGTAAGTCTCGGGCGAGGTGGCCTGGGCGGCCCTCAGGACCTCCAAACCGCCGCGGCCCGGCAATCGCAGATCCAGCAGCATGAGTTCCGGTTTGTGGCGGGGAAGCAGTTCCAATGCCTGTTCGCCGTCGGGAGCCGTAACAGGCTCGTAACCGGTACTTTGCAGGATCTTGACACAACTGACCCGGATTTCTTCCTCGTCGTCCACAATCAGTATTTTCCTAGCCATCCTCTCTCCAACAGGGAAGCTCAATGATAAAAGTCGTGCCGCCGGACTCCCCGGATCGGACCCGAATCGACCCCTTGTGTTCCGCAATAATGCCATGGACGACCGAAAGACCCAGTCCAGTCCCCTTTCCCAGCGGTTTGGTGGTGAAAAAGGGGACGAAAACCTGACTCAACTGAGACGGTTCGATTCCACGGCCGGTGTCAGAAAGGCCTATCCTGAGGGGCAGATCGAGCCGGCTGCAAGAAATCTCAATAGCCAGCTTCCCGCCGCCGGGCATGGCATCGATGGAATTGCGCAGAAGATTGACAAACACCTGAACCAGGGCGTTTCTGTCTCCAGCGACCGGGTAAGGGGCGGGACACCCCTGGATAGAGACTTCGATGGCGCGGCTGCGCAGGTCCTGACCCACCAGCTGCAGGCTCTTCTCAATCACCTGGCAAATCGGTACGGGACCGATTTCAAACACGTGCTTCCTGGAAAAGCCGAGGAGCGAACCCGTGATGCGGGCAATGCGATGGGCTTGCTCCAGGATGGCCTTCAGGTCCGCTTGATCCGACTCGGACAACCCCCTTCTCGCCCCCTGTTTAAGCAGGAAACTCGCACGGGTCATGATGGTGGTCGCCGGGTTGTTGACCTCATGGGCCACCGATCCTGCCATTTCGCCCAGCAGTGCCAGCTTGGAGGCCATTACCAGCTCTTCCTGCTTGGATCGGATCTCGTCCGCCTGACGCGCCAGTGTCCGTTCGGCATTTTGGACCACAAATCCGAAGGCCAGGGTGGCCAGGGCCACCGCCCCCGTGAAAAGGATAAAAATCACGGCAGTCCGCCGCCGCGTGAACTGGTTGATCGATTCCTTAGCGCCAAAAAACGCTACCCGATCCATGGAAGAAGAGCCCTCCACAGGGAAGACTCCGATCAGAAAGTAGTGATCCTGATCGGCAAATCTCACCGGTGGGTCTGGGCTCGCCCTGAACCAGGAAGTCTGGATCTTTCCCTCCGGATTGATCTCGAAGATAGCGGCTTCCGGCTCCGCCACCAGGTGGATAGCAGCCATTTCCGGGACGTTTCCGAAGTCCAGGACAATGCGGGTCAGGAGATCCTGGCGTTGGAGGGCTGCCGAAAGGGAGGGCCCCGATTGGTGAGAGGCTTCCACTCCCGCGGCCAGAAAGGTGGCCAGGTCCGCGGTGCGCTGGCGAAGCTGCTCCAGATACTCGGTTCGCTCCGTGCGTGTCACCATGAGAATGCTGAGACTGGCCAGCAGAATGAAGACCAGCTGCACCCGGATAAAGACGATATCGAAGAGCTTCGTGTTCATCTCTCCGATGGCCAGAGCCAGAAGTAACAGTGCGGCGGAGAAACAGAAATGTTCCAGGTTCCAGCAGAGAAGCTCCCCATGGCTGATGGGAAAGACCACCTGCTCGCCGCTTCCCAGATGGAGGGCCACCGACAGCCAGAGGAAAAAGATGCCTGCGGTCCAGATGCGACCCCAGCGGCTTGGGCGCCGCAGAAGGATGACAATGAGCCCGGTCAGAATCAGCAACGCCGCCCAGTCCAGCACTCGAGTCGCCAGCCGGACCAGAGGTTCGATATGGGGTAGAGACGAGGCAAAGACGAGAGGCGCTACTGAAGAGGCAAGAACCCACAGCGAAAGCTTCCAATGGCGACGCGGCCTCTTACCAGCCTTGGCGGAAAGACGAATCCCGAAAAGGAGGCAGCTTCCGGCCAGGCAGAGGTGGGAGGCGAAGGAGAGGGGTAATCCATAGAGGTCCAGCCTGAGGAGAAACTGGGCGCCGGTCCAGAAGACCAAATACGCCAGTGACCCACTCAGAAGCAGGCTCGCGGGCAGGAAGTCGCCACTATACCGGCGAACTGACTTCTGCTTCCAGCTCTTCAGAAAGATGACCACCACAATCCCCGAGAGGAGCAACTCGAAGAGACTGAAGATGAACCGATTATCGAAGGTCCGCGTGAAAAGCTGAAACTCCATTCCGTCCCGCCGTTCGGTTAGCGGGTCCCATTGTACCTGCTGGCGCAGCTCTTCGGGACATCGGCGTCCGGTCACCCGTAGTCCGATGCCGATGATGGTCACCCCAGCTATCCCAGCGGCAATCTCAATTGGATCACCGCACCGGGGACGGTCGTCCCGGTCGAACGCCGCCGGCGGCCAGCAGCTCTCGATTCTGTTGAGTGTGAGAAATGCGGCTTAAGTCCCTGAAGTCAGCCTCAGACACGCTGCAATGAGGTTTTGCTTGGAAAAGTGAAAGCCGGTGAACCTAGACGATAAACCATGCAGGTGGTGTTGACAGCCGATGGGAATCGGCCAACTCGGATGCCGTCTACCTGACCGTCCCGAATCCTTTCGACCTCACTCATCTGCTTGGTCCGCCAATCCATGCCGATCTACCGGCCGGCCGCAGTGGTTCAGGCTCCGGGTCCATTGTCAAAGAACGGCCTTGCGCAATCGCAGCGCATTGGTAATGACCGAAACCGAGCTGAAGCTCATTGCCGCAGCCGCCAGCATGGGGCTGAGCAGCAGACCAAAGAACGGATAGAGGACTCCCGCCGCCACAGGAACTCCAAGGGAATTATAGAGGAAGGCAAAAACCAGGTTCTGGCGGATATTTCGCATTGTCGCGCGGCTGAGTCTGCGAGCCCTGACGATCCCTCTCAGGTCTCCCTTCAAAAGGGTCACACCGGCGCTCTCCATGGCCACGTCCGTGCCCGTTCCCATGGCGATGCCGACATGCGACCGGGCCAGAGCCGGAGCATCGTTGATGCCATCTCCAGCCATTGCCACCGTCAGGCCGCCCTTCTGGAGCCGAGCCACGGCATCTTTTTTTTGATCTGGAAGCACCTCGGCGACTACTTCGTCAATGCCCAGTCTTTCCGCAACCACTTGGGCGGTGGTCCGGTTGTCTCCGGTCAGCATCACTACCCGGATGCCTTCAGCCTGGAGTTGCTGGATGGCCCGCGGCGTCGACGACTTGATGGGATCGGCCACTCCCAGCAACCCCGCAGCCCTGTTGTCGATAGCGACAAACACCACCGTCTGGCCTTCACGGCGAAGGCGTTTTGCCTCCTGGTCGAGGGCGACCGGATCCAGGCCCAGGCTTTCCAGAAGCTTTCGGCTTCCTACAACGACTGTGTGATTTGCGACCCTGCCCACCACTCCTTTTCCGGTTTCGGAGTGAAACTCAGTGGGTTGGTCGATGTTAACCCCTTTCTGGCGGGCTCCTGCCACGATTGAATCGGCCAGTGGGTGCTCGCTGGCCCGCTCCAGACTCGCCGCCAGCCTCAGAAGCCGGGATTCATCGTATCCCTGGAGCGGCGCCACGGTGACGAGTCTCGGCTTGCCTTCGGTCAGGGTCCCCGTCTTGTCCACCACCAGCGCGTCGACTTTCTCGAGTATCTCCAGAGACTCGGCATCCTTGATCAGCACGCCGGCACGAGCCCCCCGTCCCGTCCCCACCATGATCGACATGGGTGTGGCCAGACCGAGGGCACAGGGACAGGCAATCAAGAGCACTGCGGCGGCGTTCACCACAGCATAAGTCCAGCGCGGCTCGGGGCCGAAGAAACCCCACACCAGCGCCGTTACCAGAGCGATTCCGATCACGCTGGGAACAAAGTACCCGGCCACCAGGTCGGCCAGTCGCTGAATGGGAGCCCGCGAACGCTGCGCCTCACTCACCATTCGGACAATCTGAGCCAGCAGCGTATCCGCGCCAACCCGCTCCGCTTCCATCACTAGGGTTCCGGTTCCGTTGACGGTGCCTCCGACCAGCCGGTCCCCCTGCCTCTTTGTCACGGGCATGGCTTCGCCCGTGACCATGGCTTCGTCGACAGAGCTATTGCCACTCAGGACGATGCCGTCGACCGGAACCTTCTCTCCGGGACGAACACGGAGACGGTCCCCAGGCTGGACCTGATCGAGGGGCACGTCCACTTCCTCCTCTCCATCCACCCGCCGCGCCGTCTTCGGCGCCAGGCTCAGAAGGGATTGGATGGCACTGCTGGTTTGAGCTCGGGATCTCAGTTCCAACACCTGCCCCAGCAAGACCAGCACCACGATGACGGCAGCCGCTTCGAAGTAAACCCCCACTTCGCCCCCGGCGCCCCGGTAGGTCGGAGGGAAGATTGCGGGGAACAAGACGCCAATCAGACTGTAGACGTAAGCCGTGCCGGTTCCCACAGCGATCAGGGTGAACATGTTCAAGCTTCCATGCCTGACCGATGCCCAGCCCCTTTGAAAGAAAGGCCACCCGCCCCACCAGACGACGGGCGTAGCCAGCAGCAGCTGCAGCCACTGAAGGACGCGAGTGGAGACGAGGTTCTGCAGGGGCCGTCCCGGGAGCATCTCCCCCATCGCCACCAGCAGGACCGGCAGGGCCAGTCCCAGACTTCCCCAGAATCTGCGCTGCATTGCGCTCAGTTCCGGGTTCTCCTCTTCCTGAGTGAGTGCCGACAGGCGAGGTTCCAGGGCCATCCCGCAGATGGGGCAGCTACCCGGTTCGTTCCGGACCACCTCGGGATGCATGGGACAAACATATTCGGTTTTTGCCTTCGCCGCCGCCCGCTGTTCGGGCTCGAGTGCCATGCCGCATTTCGGGCACGGCCCCGGCGATGGTGAATGAACCCCGGGACACATGGGACAAAAATAAGATTGATCATCGGCCCTGCCGGCTCCGGCGCAGCGCTTCTGCCCGCCCGCCGCATAGGCGGCGGGATCGGCGCGGAATCTGGCGGCGCAGTGCTGGCTGCAGAAGTAATAATCGTTCCCGCCGTGAGGGATGGGTCCTGCAGCCTGACCCGGGTCCACGCTCATCCCACAGACGGGATCAATGACCCTGGCGCTGTTTGCCACAGCCTGGAGCCGCCTTTCCGGCTCAGCCGAGGCCTCGTGCCCGGGCGCCTTTTCCGCTCTCTCTTCGAGTTGGGCCGAAAGCGTGAAACTTCCCGGCTCAGCGGCAAAGCGGTCACGGCAGGAGGGGCAGCAGAAGTAGTAAGTCTGACCCTCGTGGTCAAAGCTCGCCGCCGCCCGGGCCCGATCGATCTCCATCCCGCAGACCGGGTCGATCGTGGTGCCGTTGATACGAATCGAGTCGTCCATAGCGTGAAAAAACCTCCATCAGCTCCTCAATTTTGGTGCGGCGTTCGATTTCGTCTCCACTGCTCATCGCCTCGAAGACGCAGGTCTCAATGTGGCGGCCCAGCACGATCTTGCCGACTTGCCCCAGAGCGGCCTGGGCGGCTGAGATTTGAAGCAGAATGTCTACGCAGTATTTCCCTTCTTCGATCATCCGTCGGATGCCCGCCACCTGGCCTTCGATCCGATTCAAACGCGCCTTTAACTTTTTCTTCGAGGCTTCATTCAACATCTCTATATACCCTACCCGGGTATTGTATAAGTTCAACTGAGAGGTGTCAAGTCCGTGGCCCTTGAGGATTCTTTGGACCAGGCTGGACAAGCCTGGACGGGATTTCGGACAAGAGTCGATTCGCTTGGCCACTTACCCGCAATCTTGAGAATCCTGCTCTCAGATGTGTTGCATTGACAATAGGTGCGGGCGTTGCCTCGGCCCTGTAAACTGAATCGAAGCGTCAGCGCCCTGCCAATCCGAGGGCCACTGACGTTCGTGGTTCAGTGACTTGAGGCGAAAACCAGGATGGCGGTCACCCCCTCAACATCATTTCAGGTGCCAGCACCTGCCCGTTCAGATCGTCAAACACCTCGCACAAGAGGAAAGGCAACCCTGACGCCGAGGAGAGTGGGGTGGCGCGCGAACCTGCTGGGTAGGCGACCGGCGCCTCCCGTATACTGAGAGAATTCGGATCTCAAATGGGGATGAAACGTTTGGATCATGCAGACGCGGCGTGTCTTTTGATTACGCTGATCTGGGGCTCGAACCTGTCGCTGGTCAAGGACGCGCTGGCGGATTTCACACCCATGGGCTTCAACGGACCGCGACTTTGCCTGGCGGCGGGCTTGCTCTGGTCTCTCACCCGATGGTTGGAGGAACCGGTGCGCTGCCGCCGCCAAGATGTGGGCAGCCTGGTCTTCTTTGGGCTGGTGGGCAACACGGCCTACCAGCTTCTCTTCATCTACGGAATCGAACTCACCAAGGCCGGCAACGTGGCTCTGCTCCTTTCCTCCACCACTATCTTCACGGCGGTGCTGAGCCGTCTGGCGGGCCACGAGCGGCTTGGCTCGAACGTTTGGGCGGGAATCGGCCTCTCCATCATGGGCGTCTTCCTGATTCTCTTTGAAAGCGCGGAGTTCGCTCTGCATCGTGCCAGCCTTGGCGGCGACTTGCTTATTCTCGGCTCTTCGGCCTGTTGGGCCTCCTACACGGTTTACGGTCGGAGCATGATGCACGAGCACTCCCCGCTGACGTTCACGACGTTGACATTCGGCTTCGGCGCTGCTGGCTTTCTGCTTCTTTCCGTTCCCGCGCTGACCTCACAGCAGTGGCACCGGATCTCCCTTCGGAGCTATGCCGAGCTGGCTTACTCGGCCGTTTTCGGGCTGGCCTTGGCCTACACCCTCTGGTTTTATGCCGTCAAGCAACTGGGAAGCACCCGCACCTCCATCTACAACAATCTTATTCCCTTCGTCGGACTCGTCTTCGCCTGGCTCTTTCTGGAGGAGTCGATCAGCCTGTTTCAGCTGGGAGGAGGAGGATTGATCGTGGCCGGGATCTACCTCTCCCGGCGCCGCGACCGACCAGCGGTGGGGTAGCCGGGTCTTCATCGGCATCGGAATCGGGTTCGCAATCGCCGTCGATTGTGATGGCGGGGAGCAATGCGCGGGATGTCGATCACCGATAGCGATACCGACTCCCCAGAATTGCAGATCATCCCGCCCGGGGCCGCCGCGGTCGTTACTCGTGCAATATGTCAATGAGGCCGAGCAAGCGCAATGCCGTCAGCGGGGACGATTCCGGCGCCGCGGTGGACGGCTCACGAGAAATGGGGGCCAGCTCCGAAGTCGTGGAGAATGGTTTGGGGCTGGGTATAATGACGAGCGGCGAAACCGTCGAGGGACGGCTCGGAGAGTGCGGGGAAGGAACGGGGCGCCACCGCCCGGAAAAGGGACGGAATTGTCGTGACCTGATGTTTCGGGGCGTTTTCGTGAGGCTTGCGGCTGAGGTCATCCTTCTTTTGGGCCGGCCCGCATAGTGGGTTTCCATTCCAGCCTGTCCTGAACAGCGGAGACCGGTCGCAACACGAGGTTTGAACTTGCACGATTTTACACACCGCTACCGGCGCCTTATGCGCCAGCTCGCCGCCCGGCAACTGGATGGTTTTCTCACCACTCACCCACCCCATCTCCGTTACCTTTTCAACTTCTCCGGTTCCAGTGGGATGGCCTGTTGTGTGGACGGTGCCGCCTTTCTGCTGGTCGACTCGAGGTACATTGAGCAGGCTCGACAGGAGACCACCAACTGCACTCCCGTGCTGGCGACCTCCTCCCTGGAAGGCGGCCTTCGGGAAGTCTGGAGAAAGTGCTGGCCGGCGTCCTCTCCCCGTATCGCGGTGGAATCGGAGCACATTTCACACGGCCGGTGGCTGCGTCTGAAGGCCTGGTCCGAAAGCTGTCAATGGGTTCCCACTCAGGATGTCATCGAAGAGTTTCGACTCCTCAAGGACGCTTCTGAAATCGGGCTCATCGAGAAAGCCTTTGAGATGGCTTTGACGGCTTTCGCCGTCGTTTCCGAAAGACTGGAGCCGGGGCTGACGGAAACGGAGATCGCCGGTCTTCTGGAACTGGAAATGCGTCGGGCCGGCGCTGAAAGGCCGGCATTTCAGACCCTCGTAGCCTCCGGCCCACGCTCTTCCCTCCCCCATGGCGTGGCCACTGCGCGGGTGGTGGGAGAGGGGGAGCTGGTGCTTCTGGACTTCGGCGCGGTTTTCGGCGGCTACTGCAGCGACCTGACGAGAGTTGTTCTTCTGCCGGGTTGCCGAGAGCCCGACATCCTGGGAGTGGTTCGAGAAGCTCAGCAGGCGGCCCTGCAAGCCATTCGACCGGGCGTTCTCACGACTGAAATCGACAATGCCGCCCGAGCCGTCATCTCCAAGGCGGGGTTGGGCGACTGTTTTGGCCACGGGACGGGTCATGGGCTGGGGCTGGAAGTGCACGAACTACCTCGCGTCTCGCAGCGCTGGCCTCGGCGGGTGCTGCCCGGAATGGTGTTCACTCTGGAGCCTGGGATCTATCTCCCGGGACGTTGCGGCGTGCGGCTGGAAGATGCGGTCCTCGTCACTGAAGAGGGCTACCGCCCCCTCTCTCATTAGACCACTAGGGTGGTGGTATTCTTTAAAGTCGAGTGAAGTTGCGCACTTGATAACACATCACACCGTAACGCAACGAGCCAACGGCTGGAGCGTAGGCCCCCACCGGGCCTGCCCGGTGGAAGGCAGGTTTGACAGCTAGACGGTGGAGCCGGTGCCAGAGCCCCCCACCGGGCCTGTCCCGGTGGAAGGCAGGTTTGACAACTAGACGGTGGAGCCGGTGCCAGAGCCCCCCACCGGGCCTGTCCCGGTGGAAGGC
>JBHHYX010000182.1:0-10071 GCA_046757765.1 Acidobacteriota bacterium
AGAGGGGGGTGTCGCTTCACCTCCTCGACGAAAGCGGCGACGAAACGGGCCGGATAGTCGAAGTCTCGCCCGCCGCCCAGCGATGCGGCGATCGCCGGCACACCGTAAAGGGCACCGGCCATCGCGCCCCCCACCGTTCCGGACATATGCGAGAGATCACCCACGTTGGCGCCGCGGTTGATCCCGCTGACCACCAGGTCAAAGCCCGTATCCGGGGCAAGACTGGTGACAGCCAGCAACACCGCTCCCGCCGGCGTTGTATCGACGCAATGACCCAGCTGCCGGCCTTCTCGCTCGACTGCTCGGAGCTGGAGCTCATCGCGCAGGGCCACCGACATGCTGCTGCCGCTGCGCTCTCCACACGGCGCGATGACGTGGACCCGGCCGACTGACCGCAGCTTCTCGGCAATGGTCATGGGCGACACCGATCGGACACCCTACGACCGGGGAACTTTCGGGAGTCGCTCGATTCCGACGATGGCCCGACAACTCCGCCGGGTCGCCGCCACTGCTCGCCAGAGGCTTCTGGACGAGGCTGCCGAACGCTGGGAGGTGGCGGCCGAAGAGAGACGAGGTCGGGCAGATGGTGACGCAGGGCGCGTCCTCGCAATGATTGCAGCGTGTCACCGTAACGGTCCGCCGCGTGTCCGGGAAGACGCCACGTTCCACATACTTGACGTGGGTGCGGTTGACTCCAACGGGGATGTCGTGCTCAGACTTGCAGGCCACCGTGCAGGCGTGACACCCGATGCACTTTCGGTTATCGATGACAAATCCGTAGTTCATGCCTAAGCCATTCGCCTCATTCTTGCCTGAGGGGGTCGCCAAAAGTCAACAGTCGCGAGTTCCGATTGGGTGGTGCTTGCCGGCTGCCTGGTCTTCCGTTTTCGAATGAACCTGACCATTGCCGATGGGCTTGCGAGGCAAGGTTGAGGAGGAAAAGACAAAGAGTTCGCCCGCAATCCAAATGCTTACAAGGGTTGCGGGGGAACGCGCCATTTCTTTGTTGCCGCGCCTCGCCGATGCCTCGAACTGGACGACGTCGCGATGGCCACAACGGCTACGGTATTTCCAGAAGCGAGCACCAGGTGATTTATGCGCAAGCGCCGTGCCACTGGAGGGCCTCTCCAGGCGGGGCTCCGACGGGAGCGCTTTTCTCTTCTCTGTTGGATGTCAAACGGAATCCCTGACCCACCTCGGGTATGATTCAAGAGTAAGGGGAATGCCGGGACAGGGGCACAACCTTGAACTTGAGTGGAACCCTTCTGGCGGACGAGAAGCGCCAAGATGTTCTGTTTCGGACCGTTGCAGGGAGTGCGGTATACCTGCTGGCTAGGTGTGTCGAGGATCGACAAGTCGCCAGCGTAGTGCGGCAGATCAGGCCGCAGAAGATAGCTCAATTGAGGTGGACATCTGGAGTTGGCAATGAGCACTCTCGTGAAGATCAATGGAGTGGAAAGATCGGCTGGCCGGCCGGGGAGTGAAGAAACTGGGGCCAGGCGCCGCTCCCTGGCCTTCCTCTCGGCTGTAGGTCTGCTCTCGTTTCTGGCCATGGGGCCTGGCGGCAGTCTAACGACTGGGGCAACGGCGCCACAGCGGGAGCGGAAACACGAGGAGAAACGCTTGGGCCGGGAAGAGCGGGAAGATTACTTCCAGAAATGGCTCCAGCAGGACGTCGTTTACATCATCAGCGAGGAGGAAAAAACGGTCTTCCAGAAGCTGACTCAGGACGAGGAGAAGGAAGAGTTCATCGAACAGTTCTGGCAGCGGCGAGACCCCGACCCCAGGACGGCGGCCAATGAGTTCAAAGATGAGCTCTACCGTCGAATAGCCTATGCCAACGAACGCTTCACCAGCGCGCTGCCCGGCTGGAAGACTGATCGTGGGCGCATCTACATCATCCACGGCGCCCCCGTTGAGATCGAGTCTCATCCAGCCGGGGGAACTTACCAGCGCCCCGACAACGAAGGGGGCGGTTTCACCTCCACCTATCCCTTCGAAAAGTGGCGATACCGCTACCTGGAAGGAATTGGGAGTGATGTGGAGATCGAATTTGTTGACCCCAGCGGAAGCGGCGAGTATCGTCTGGCTTTGCGTCCCGAGGAGAAGGATGCCCTCCTCTATGTCCCCGGCGCCGGTCTCACCCTGGCTGAAGAGATGGGCCTGGCCAAGAAGTCGGACCGACCCTTCTTTTCTCCTGGGAATCGGGATACCTATCCGCTCATGCCCCAACGCGTGAAAGACAGTCCCTTCCAGCGCTACGAGACCTATGTCAACCTGCAGCGCCCCAAGACGGTCAAGTACCCCGACCTAAAAAAAATTGTCGAAGTGGACATTAGTTACAATGATCTCCCTTTCAAAGTACGTGAGGATTACTTCAAGCTGAACCGGGAGCGGGTTCTGGTTCCCATCACTCTGGAGATTGAAAACAGAGATCTGAGCTTCAAGCTGGAAAATGGAGCGCAAGTAGCACGGGTGGCGGCCTACGGAGTGGTCACCAGCATCACCAACCGGCTGATCACCGAGTTCGAGGAGGACCTGGAGATCGCCTACCCCCCGCGGCTCTTTCCTCAAGGCCGGCATAACCGGTCCGCCTACCAGAAGATCGTGCCCGTCGATGCCAGCATGCGTTACAAGATCGATCTGGTGGTCAAGGATCTCAACAGCGGACGTGTGGGCGTTATCCGCAAGGCGATTATCCCGCCCTCCTTCAAGGATCGGCTGACCGCCAGTTCCCTGATCCTCTCCGACTCGGTTCGGGAGATCGAGGATTCAACTCTTCCCGGCGACAGCGAAAGATTTGTGCTCGGGAAGGTGAAGGTTCGGCCCAGCCTCAACAAGTCCTTCAGGATCGACAAACCCCTGGTGGCCTATCTGCAGGTCTACAACGCGGGTCTGGACCAGGCCACCCTCAGTCCCGCCCTTTCAGTGGAGTACTCCCTCTTTCGACAGGGCCGAAAGGTGCTGGAAGTCGCCGAAGCCGGGGGTGAATCGATCCAGTTCTTTTCAGCCCAGCGGATCGTCTTGATCCAAGACTTGGAAATACGCGACCTGCAGCCGGGCCATTACCACATCCAGCTGAGAGTAACCGACTCCGTCCGCAACCAGAAACTACAGGTTGAGGACGATTTTCAGTTGCAGACTCGGACCCACACATCGTGGCCGCCAAAGTCCTGAAGCTTCTAGAACTCATAACGGAGCGCAAACTGCATGACCCGTGGGGGGCCCGCCGTGCCCGTGAAACGCCCGAACGTGCTGGGGTCCTCAATGTCCAGGCTGGGGGGAGCGAAGCTCACCGTATTGGTGGCATTGAAAACCTCCCAGCGGAACTGCAGGGAGTGCCCCTCCCAGGGCATGAAGAAGCGCTTGTTCAGTCCGAAATCGAGGGTAATGAAGCGGTGTCCCCGCAGCGGGTTGCGAGTGCCGGAGCTGCCCGGGCGAGTGAAGTCAAAAGCCTGGATGGCTTTATCCGGGTCGGCAAACAGGTTGGGCACACCATCCACGTTCTTGCTGACGTCGGTCTCCACGTTGGCGACCTGGGTGCCCGGCCCGGTGAGAAAAAAGTTGGTGGGGAAATTAAAGCCGTTCCCCACACCCAGCGGCAGGCCACTACGACGACGGAAGATACCCGTGATCTCCCAACCCCCAATGACTTGATTCACCCAATTGGAGACCCCCGAGCCCAACGCCCTTCCATGGCCGAAAGGCAACTGGTACAGCCAGTTGAGATTGATGTTGTGGCGGACGTCGAAACCGGAAGAGGCGATGAAGTCACGGGGTGCGAAGGCGTTGGCAATCTGGCCTCCGAGCCGGCCTGCGTTTTCGATGGCGGAGCCGTCGTCAATGGAGTGGGAAAGGGTGTAGTTCAGGTCGAACTGAAGACCGTCGCTAAAGCGCTTGCGAACGCTCAACTGAAAAGAGTTGAAGGAAGAATTCCCCTTGCTTCTCCAGAAAGGGAGGGAATTGAACTGTTGCTGGAAAAAGGCGGCCTGACCAAACTTGCTGAGACCCCGAGCGTCGAGAAAGAAAAGCAGGTCGGAATAGCTGGGGGCAAAGAAGTCGATGAGCTGGAAAAAGTTCTCAGAAGCCGAGCCGGCAAAGAAGCTGTTGGCCAGATCGGGAAACACGTTCTCGATGAAGGGTACTGGGCCGGACAGCCCCTGGCCGGCTTGCTTCAGGTCAAGCAGGCCGTTGACCATGTTCCAGTAACTGGTTCCCGAGCCGGGATCAACGAGGTTGACGGGAGCAGCCAGATCCCATTTTTGGAGGAGTCTGTGCCCCACGCGACCCACATAGCCGGCTGACACCGTATACCCCTTGGGCAGTTGTCGTTCCCAGGTCAGGTTCCAGCTCTGGGTATAGGGCGTCTTGAGCTGAGTGTCCACCCCAAAGCCGGTCAAGGCTATGCTGGAGCCCAGAGTGGTGGGGAAACCGCCGGTGGGAATGGTGGCCAGGGATTCCACCGGAGGCAAGTTGCCAAAACCCTGAAAACGGGGGGCGGCCGGAGGGCCGTCAGGGAAACCGAAACCGAGAGAGGACACGTCGGTGATGAAGTTGGTGGCCAGGCCCACCGCCCCGGAGAGGTCCGTCTGTACCACGAAGGCACCGCCCGTCCGATCGTACGTCAAGGAGTATCCCGCTCGAATGGAAGACTTTTCCGGGCCGCCGAAAATGGCCTTCAGCACCCCGTGGCCAAAATTGGGACTCCAGGCCAGCGACACGCGCGGGGCCCAGTTGTTCTTGTCGCGCGAGAAGATGCCGGGCCGGTTGTTCTTGGCGCCCGAGAGATCGAAGACCAGGGGGTCGGTGGCGTTGGAAGGGATCCCCTTGAGAGCATTCCCGACCCTCTCGTTGAAAAACTCGGTGACATTGACGGTGGGACGTACCTCAAACCCTTTTCTTTCGTAGGGCACGGTTGAATTCAAGTAGCGGACACCCAAGACGATACTGAAATTGGGACGAATTTTCCAGGTGTCCTGCAGATACCATTCGTATTCATTGGCCCCGAAATTACGATTCTGGGGCTGACCGAAGGGGAGGCGTTCGCCGCTGCGATCGAAAAGAGCGGCTCCGGAAGCCTGATTGACCAATCCCAACAGGGCCATGGAGGCCCGGGCAAAGGTCGTTCGATCCTTGGTGACGGGAAAGTTGGCGAAATCTCCCGAGCCCAATTGATCGCCCAAACGCCGGCCCAGGCTGTCGCCCAGAAAACCGTTGTTGGTTCGGAACGAGACGAAGGAGTTGCCGAAAGTGAAGCGGTTGTTGTGAATGAAGCGGAAATTAATCCCTGCCTGGATGGTGTGCTTGCCCCGCAACCAGGTCACGTCATCCACGAAATTGTAGACTGGAACCTGGCGTCCAAAGGCCCTGTTGAAGGAGATCGGCGGCACGAAGCTGCGGGAAGAAAAAGCGTCCATCATGCCCCCCTCGCCCCCGGTCGCCTCGATCCCCTGACGTGTAAAACCCCCACGGAAATCATTGATGAGAATGGGGCTGATCTGGGCGGTGTAGCCGGCGACGAATCCCTTGCTGTTGTCCACCAGGAATTGGGAAGGGGGTTGTCCCGGTAGATTGGGGGCTCCGGTCTGGTCCACGAAATCGGCCAGGTTGCCGCGCCAGAAGAGCATATGCCTGCCGTCGCCAAGCAAGTCATAATCGAAACGAGCAATTGTCGTGTTACGGTCCACCTTTTGAGCGGCGTTGAAACGGAGGCCGATGAAAGCCAGACCCAGATCCCGCGCGATGGCGGGATCGTTGCCCTGGGGCAGACTGTTCCAAAGCGCCTGAACCGCCGGATTCGCCCCCAGCCCCAGTGGATCCAGGCGCCTCAGGCCGTCAGGTGTGAGGATCCCGCAGTTGCGGCCGGAACCGTCCGGACAAGGGACGCCGCGCGGATCATCGGCCGGCGCTTCGTAAATCAGAGTCCCGTTTCTCAAGGCTTGGGTCGGCAGGCCAGTCCGGGTTTCCAACGTCTGACTTCGGTCGGTGCGCCTTTCAAAGTTGACAAAAAAGAAGGCGCGATCCTTCTTGATGGGTCCCCCGAAGGAGGCCCCAAAGACATTTCGCAGCAGGGCCGGCCGAGGCAGACCGGCCGAGTTGTTAAAGAAATCATTGGCCGTGGTCTTGGTGTTGCGATGAAACTCATAAATAGAGCCGTGAAAGTCGTTGCTCCCGCTCTTCGTCACCAGCACCACCTGCCCTCCGCTGCTGCGGCCCTGACTGGCCGTGGGGTTGGAGGTGGTGACTCGGAATTCCTGCACCGCGTCCAAAGTG
The DNA here is from genome assembly GCA_046757765.1 of Acidobacteriota bacterium. Lineage (GTDB taxonomy): Bacteria > Acidobacteriota > UBA6911 > RPQK01 > JBHHYX01 > JBHHYX01. The sequence goes on from JBHHYX010000182.1 coordinate 6,274, forward strand.
AGGGGCAGGACGCTTTCAAAGGCTCCCGGCGCCTGCTGGTCGTTGACGTCGACCCCGTCCAGCGTGATGTTGTTCTGGTCCCGCCTCGAGCCATTGACCTCTCCGGCCGGATTCACTCCCGGCTGCAAGCTGAGCAGACCGACCGGATTGCGCCCTTCCAGAGGAAGCTGCAAGACCTGCATCTCGTTGAAGGCATTTCCGATGGTGGCATCGGTGGTGTTGAGCTGCGAGGTCTCTGCTGAAACCACCACCACTTCACTGACCTCTCCCAATGCCAGACTCAAGTCCAGGGTGGTCGGCGTATTGACCAGCAGCTCGATATTCTCCTGCACCAGCTTCTTGAACCCAGGCACCTCCACTTCAACCTTGTAGAGCCCGGGGGGAACCTGCGCAAACTGGTAGCGCCCGGCATCATCGGAGAGGACCTCACGGCCCACATCCGTTTCCATGTTGATCAGATGCAGGGTCGCCCCGGGAATGAAAGCTCCCTGAGGGTCAGTCACCGCACCGGTCAACGACGTGGTGGTGGTCCCCTGGCCCCACATAAATGTGGCCAGTGAGAAGAGAATCAAGACAAAGTTGGAACTCCCTTTCAAGAAAACTCGTTTCGGATTCATGCCCTTCGACCTCGCGCAAACTGAGCTAGCACTTGACACTTGAGATGAAACTCCTTTGCAACAAACCCTGACGACACCCCCATCCTGTCGCCAGGCGCCCCCGGAGAGAGCGGCTGCATTCTGGTGATTTTCTAAATCGGTAAGCTACAGACTCGCCGAGCGCCCGAGAACTGAAACTCAGCCTGGCGCCAACTCGGGGGGCCATGCCAATGCCCAGGACCGGGGAATCCTCCCTTTGTGAATCCGCAGGTACAAGAGGTCAATCGGCCGGCGCTGGAATTCATAGACTCCCGCTGACACGCCAGCCCACACCCCCACCGAGGGGAAACGATCCACCTCGCACTGCCGCAATGACGACTGTCGCGCAAACTGAAAACCTCCTCAACAAATCACAACAGAGTGTAGGGGGTAGAACGCGCGAACGTCAGTTGGAAATTCAACAGCACGGAGAACCAGGTGACAAAAGTTTGAAGCTCGAGCGGGCACCCGTTCATGGGGGAGAGATCGGTCTGGGCGGTCAGGGGCCTTCGCCCTTTTACGGCCCGCGATTTGCCGCCCTCCCACTCGGTGGTAACGGTCTCAGGCTTCCGCTATAGTACCGCCATGATCAAACGACTGGTGACCGCCACCCTCCTCTGTCCCCTGCTCCAGGCGTCGATGCTGCTGGCACAGGGGTCCCAACTCTTGACCATCGACCTGCTCTACGACCCTGATAAGAAAGTCGATTTCGACGGTTCTCCTCCCACCATCACGGGCTGGATGAACGACGAGGAGCACTACCTGCAACGCAAGGAGAAGCACCTTTTCAAGGTTGAGGCGAGGACCGGAAACGTCGAGCCTCTGATCGATCAAACCCAGCTACGGGAAGCTTTCGCCCAACTGGCGGGAATCACACCGGATCAGGCCGGAAAGTTGGCGGAAGAAGGCAGTTTCCATCTCAGCCCCGATGAACAGGGGGTCTTGATTTCTTTCCAGGGCGACCTTTTCTACTCTCGTCTCGATGGAAGCCAGGCGGCTCGCCTGACTGAAACCGCCGGCCAGGAGAAGGAACCGGCCTTCAGCCCCGACGGCCGAAGGGTCAGTTTTGTCCGTGATCACGATCTGTACGTGGTCAACATCAGGACAAAGAAGGAGCGGCGACTCACCAAAGGAGGACGGGCGAACCTGCTCAACGGACTACTCGACTGGGTCTATTAGGAGGAGATCTATAGTCGGGGACACTTCAAAGGATACTGGTGGAGCCCCGATTCCCGGCGCCTCACCTTTCTACAATTGGACGAGTCACCGGTGCCCGCTTTCACCGTTGTCGATCACATTCCCCAACATCTGAAGACGGAGGTCACCCGTTACCCGAAGGCCGGAGACCCCAACCCACGGGCACGGCTGGGCATCCTATCTGCTTCCGGCGGAAAGCTCAGGTGGGTTGACCTGAGCCGGTACGATCCTCAAGACCTTTTGATCGTCCGCGTGGGCTGGACTCCCGATAGCCGGAGTGTCGTCTTTCAGGCTCAGAATCGAGAGCAAACCTGGCTGGATCTCAACCTGGCGTCAACCCGAACCGGAAAACTTCGCCGGCTCATCCGCGAAACTTCGCCGGCCTGGGTCAATGTTCTGGGCCAACCCCGCTGGCTCAAAGACAACTCGTTCCTCTGGTTCAGCGAGCAGAGCGGATGGCGGCATCTTTACCACTACAGAAGGAGAAAGCAGAAAGGGACGGAGTGTTTTTTTTCGCAATTCGCAGAAGCTTTTCTTGGGGGCTTACGTCTCAGTCAGCTCCTATCCCGGCTGCTGGGTTGGAGGTTGTGAACTACTACAGCGCCAAGTATGCCGGGAAAAAAGGTTTGTTGCTCCCGGTGTCTCGGTACTCACCCGGGACCTTGTATTCTGTACGGCAGAGGAAAGCCGATAGGCTGCGAAGCGTCCAGCCTCATAAAGATGAGCCAGGCCGGTGGGCGGCGACCACTGTCGACTGCTGGGATGGCAGGACGTGGACGACGGTCATGCTATTTTCTCCTGAGGGGGTGTTCCTATGCTGAGCGAGCAGCAGCGCGAGGAATTTTTCGAGCGAGGGTTGACATGTCTGCCGGGCGCCTTGCCTCCACAGCTGGCCGAGGGGATGGTCTCTCGAATCTGGCAGGCCCTCGAAGAAAGTCAGGGCCTGCAGCGGGACGACCCCAACACCTGGATCGAAGGCGGCGTACGAGGCATCGGCCATCTCAACCGAGAACCGGAATTTCGGCCCTTCGGCTCGCCCCGGATCCGATCGGCGCTGGATAATTTACTGGGGAAAGACAACTGGCGCCAGCCCTCCAGTTGGGGGCAGATTCTGGTCACCTTTCCCGCCAAGAGCTGGTCCTGGAACAGTCTCTTCCAGGGGCAGGTCAAGCTATCCAGGATCCCCTGGCATACCGACTTTTCCTATGACACGCCGCCCCATGAGATCTGGGGGGCTCAGGTTTTCTGCCTGCTGGCCGACCTGGAACCGGGCGGGGGCGGGACTCTGGCCATAGAAGGTTCCCATCATCTGATTCGCAAGTTCGTGGTCCAGGCGTCCCGGGAGACCCTGCAGAAGATGAAGCGGGCTCGGCAGGCGTTCCTGAAGAGTCATCCCTGGTTGCAGCAGGTTTCCAGGGCGGTCTCTGGACCGCGCCCGGAGGCCTGGATGGCCCGGCAACGAGCTGTGATCGACGACATTCCGGTGCGGGTTGTGGAGTTGACGGGCCAGGCCGGTGACGTGTACTTGACGCACCCCTGGTTGCTGCACGCACCTTCGCCGAACTGCAATGCCCGTCCGCGCCTGATGTGCACCCAGCGCATCCGCAAACATTCCCAAGGTCCACAGTGATTATTAATTAAATTGTAGTGGACAAAACCTATTTTCTTAGGATAGAGTTTTAGCAATTTTCAATTCGATTCTAAATTTTCTTCACCCGACGGTCTCGACTGAGGTGACGGCACCGAATATGTGAATGTGCGCAAGGAGCGCACGAAGTGATCCGGGAAAAGGGGGACCACCCAGGTGCACCTGCGCGGCTGATGCGCAGGGCGCTGGGCAATCCGCGACCAAAGGAGGCCGTACCAAACGATAGGAAATTGCTTTTCAGGGAGGGGGGCGATTGGAGGCAGGAAGAGGTCAATACACCGTGGGAGAACCATCTGGAAGCCGAGTTTGTAGCTTTGT
>JBHHYX010000183.1:0-10029 GCA_046757765.1 Acidobacteriota bacterium
GCAGCAAGGGCTCAAGCGCCTGCGCGATTGGGAGAGTCGGCCTCTGCGCCCGGGAGCGTCAGGGCTCAAACTCGCCGTCCCCCTCCGGTCGCTGACGCTCCCGGCTCCGTTTTCATTGTTTTTTTCGTACTCCCGAGAAGCAGGAGTGACGCAATGGATCCGGTGACTACCGGTCCATCTGAAGTCCGAGCGCTTTGGCATTAACGATGCTGGGAGCAGCCTGAGGCGGATCTTCACCCAGGAAGGGGAGAACATCGTTCGGATGGGGCCAGAGCGGCAGGCCTCTCAAGACTCCTGCCACGTTACTGGCGGCGAGAATGGCCATCCCCTGTCGTGTCCAGATGGTTGCGGAGGCGATGTGGGGCACGATGACCACATTGTCCAACTCGTTCAAGCCGGCTTTCATCCTGGGTTCATCTTCGAATACATCCATCCCCGCTCGAAAGCGGGGATGGTTTCGACAGTGGGCCACCAGGGCCGCCTCATCGATGACGGGACCGCGACTGGCATTGACCAGAACCGCGTTTTCCTTCATGAAGCCGAGTCGACGGCTGTCGATCAGATGGTGGGTGCTCTCGTCGAGGACCGGGTGGAGGCTGACCACATCGGCGTGGCGCAGCAGATCCTCCAGCGACTCGGCGCGCCGGCACGTCACCGGCTCCTCACCCCTTGACTCCAGAAAAGTCGAGTAGGCCGCGATATCCTCCTCCAGGGCCCGGTTTCGGTAGATATCGTAGTAGACCAGGTCCATCTTGAACCCTTCCACCATCATTCGAGCGTAAGTGGCTCCAATTCGTCCCGCGCCGATGACGCCGACGGTCTTGCGGGAAAGGAGTTCTCCCAGGAAAAGAGTAGGCAGCCAGCCACGATAACGTCCTGCCCGCATGTAGGCATCCGCCTCGATGATGCGCCGCGCAGCGGAAAAGGTCAGGGCGACAGCCATCTCGGCAGTGGTCTCGGTCAGGACGCCCGGCGTGTTTCCCACCGCCAGGCCATGCCTGGTGGCGGCCTCCACGTCGACATTATTGAAACCGACCGCGTAATTGCTGTAGACCTTTCCACCCGCCGCCGCCAGCCTCGCGAAAAGGTCCTCCCCCCAAGGCTCGGTCAACTGTCCGATTGCGCCCTCACACCGTTTGCCTATGGCGGCTGCGATCTCCGTGGCGCTCAGAATATCAGTCGAGGTGCAGAACTCAACGCAGCAGTTTCCCTGAGTGAGTATTTCCAGCCAGCGGTCCCCAGGCAGTTCCTTGGTCACCACCACACGTCTTTCCCCCGAAGGGTTATGAGTTCTCCATTTCCTCGCGCTCAATATTCCGCTCCTTTAACCCGCATTTCTCACACCCAGTCTGCTGCAGAGCCGGAATCATCCCCGCTGGCTGCGTTGCCCGCCCTCGGCCTCCTCGACGTAGCACACGACTATGCCTCCGGGGGCCTCGGTCGTAACGCCTTGTCAGCGCGGCGTTTCCGGCTCTTCGCTACGACCAGGCGCGAGAAATCCGGGTTAACCCCCATCGGTCCATGATTCACGGTCAGAGAGCTCGCATCCCCTGACCCTGGTCGAGTAGAAGAGAGGCCCTGCCTTGCGCCCTAAACCCCGCTCTAGGTTGCCCTCCCGGGGCCACTCGAGCGGCTGGCGGAGCCAGGCTAGAATTTACCACACCGAGCCTGGCCGTGCTGGCTCTTGTGGGGAGAGGGGTCGGGGGGATTGCGGGACACGCGCCGGCGGGTACCCAACCAGGCGCTCACCGGTCACGTGTCCGATTCGAGCGAAGCGGTCAGGCGTGGGCCTCCAGAGGCTCCTTCAGCCATTGAAGCGCGGCCTGGTAGTCGCGGAAGGCGGTCATGGAACATCCCATCAACTCCGCGTAGATACACGTCATTCGAACCAACCCGAAGGCGACGTTTCCCGACACCACCACGGCCACTTTGCCGTCAAAGGTATCCTTGAATTGACCCAGTTGGGCCGCGATCTCGCGAGTTTCTTCTGCCGATGGCAGATATTCCACCAGTCGAAGGTCGACCAGGACGCCGTAATAGGACTGAAAGGAGGGGTCGGCGGCCAATTCGGCCGCCCCATCCTCACTGGCTTGAAGATCGCCGGGACCGCTGGCCGTGACATAGGCGATCCCTTCCTCTTGGCTGATTGTGTGATAGAAGGCCAATTTTCCCCCATCTCCGGCCCGACGCCGGTGCGGTGAGTATCGCGCAGCTCGCGGCGAGTTCACAGCGTCGCGAGGCGCTGGTGAGCGCATCTCAGCGACGCGCTCAATGGGGGGAGTGTATTGTACCACGAAACAGATGACGCGCGATTCAGAGTTTGGGGGCAGAAAAGAGTATCGGGCGTTTCTCGTCCGAGCCTTCACAAGGATAGTTTCCTGTGAGATGCATTCTGGCGTCTGATGAGTCTTTGAGTTAAGGTGTGAGATTGCCAAACAGTTTTCAATCCTACGGAGGGCACATGAGTGAAAAGCTTGTCTTGATTCGGTTGCCTATTCTGCTGATCCTGATTTTCTGTGTGGGCAAGTTGATTGTAGGCGCCACGGGAGGGTCCTACGAACTGGGCACGCGACTCTTCGCTATGGTTCCGCTGACCGTACATTTGTGCTTGATCTGGGGGGCCCTGACCCGCGCCTATCACGGCTACGGAGCTGGAGCCGCCATGGTGACAGGATTGCTCATTGCTCTGGTGGCTCAGATTCTTATCCTGGTCGCCACCAGCGGCTCTTACCTGCTGGGCGTGGAGACGCACTTCAACAATCCAGTGGCGATGGTGGGCGAGAGTCGAGTGGTCTCCTTTGGCGAAGCCCTGGCGGCACGGACGGGCGGGCTCGTGATCAATGGCATCATTGGCGCCGTCGCCGGTCTCATCGGCTGGGCTCTGGGGGGGCTGCTTCCCTCGGGCCGCCACAGTTGAACGGATCGCGCCCGCTCACCGTCACTGAACCACGAACGCCAGTGAGTGGCCATCCGGATTGGGCCGGGCGCTGACGCTTCGGTTCAGTTTACGGGCGGGGACAACGGCGCGCACGTCGTCAATGCAACATATCTGAGAGCAAAATTCTCAGAATTCGGCGGTAAGCAGCTAAAGCTAAAGGTAGCCAAAGATGCAACGCAGTCAGCACGGATTGTTTCGCCCACGGCATAGAGAGTTCATGAATGAGGTCGATCGAGGAGGGAGTCTGGTGAGAATCGGTATGAAACCTACCTGTTTGTCTTTGCTGCTCTCGATGCTCGTGTTGGGAATGGTCGGTTGCTCACAGGAGCGGCCAGCCGGTCCCCGCTTTGCGATTTCATACGATTCAAAGACGGACGAAGGACCGCTCGATGGCCGGATTCTCTTGCTGCTTTCCACCGATGGCTCCCGTGAGCCGCGATTTCAAGTCAAGGCAGGAGTGGGAGCGATCGCGGTTTTCGGCTTGAATGTCGAGGGGCTCCAGCCTGGTGAGGAAGCAGTCGTCGATTCCTCCGTCTTCGGCTATCCCACTCCGAGTCTCCGCCAGCTCCTGCCGGGGGAATACTACGCCCAGGCGCTGCTGCATCGCTATGAGACCTTTCATCTCAAGACCGGCCAGACCGTCAAGCTGCCCATGGACCGAGGAGAGGGCCAGCACTGGAACCGGGCACCCGGAAATCTTTACAGTGATCCGGTCAAGATCCGAATTGAGGCCGGCCGCTCCCAGGAGATACGGATCCGGCTCCAGAGGGTGATTCCCCCCATCAAGGAACCCGAGGATACAAAATATGTCAAGCACGTGCGAATGCAGAGCAAGCGCCTGAGTGAATTCTGGGGACGACCGATGTTCCTTGGCGCCCATGTCCTGCTGCCCGAAGGCTTCGAGGAACACCCGAAAGCCCACTATCCCCTTGTCATCTTCCACGGACACTTTCCCGCCGATTTTGGTGGTTTCAGAACGATTCCTCCCGATCCTGATCTGGAACCGGATTACAGTGAGCGGTTTCACGTCAAGGGGTACAACCGGATCGTCCAGAAGGAAGCCTATGATTTCTACAAGAAATGGACGGGACCTGACTTTCCCCGCCTGCTGATCGTGCAGATCCAGCATGCCAACCCCTATTACGACGACTCCTACGCGGTCAACTCCGCCAACCTGGGTCCTTATGGGGATGCCATTACTTACGAGCTGATTCCCTCCCTCGAGAAAAAGTTTCGTGGCATCGGTGAAGGCTGGGCCCGTTTCCTCTATGGTGGTTCCACCGGGGGGTGGGAGGCCCTGGCGGTACAGGTTTTTTATCCCGACCAATACAACGGCTGCTTTGCCGCCTGCCCGGATCCAATCGATTTCCGCGCCTACAGCCTCGTCAACATCTACCAGGACGAAAACGCCTACTACGTCTCCGGCCCGATGAACCGGCTGGCCCGTCCCGCCCACCGGGACTATCTCGGCAACGTGACCGTGACAGTAGAGGATTACAACCATCTGGAACTGGCACTGGGCACCAACAGCCGCTCTGGAGACCAGTTCGACATCTGGCAGGCGGTCTACTCCCCCATGGGAGAAGAGGGTTATCCCAAGCCGATCTGGGACAAGCTGACGGGCGAGATCGATCACGAGGTGGCCCGCTACTGGCGCGATCATTACGATCTTCGCTACATCCTGCAGCGGGACTGGAAGAAGCTGGGTCCGCAGCTGAAAGGGAAGATCCACATCTACTGCGGCGACATGGACAGCTACTATCTGAACAACGCGGTCTATCTCACCGAAGAGTTCCTGGACGGCACCCAGGATCCCCATTACGACGGCGAGGTCGACTATGGAGACCGCGCCGAACACTGCTGGAACGGTGACCATGCCAACCCCAACCACATTTCCCGGCTGCGCTACAATACGATGTATGTGGACAAGATTCTGGAACGCATCCGACGAAGTGCACCCCGGGGCGCCGACCTCAAGAGTTGGCGCTACTGAAGTGCCTGGCGGTCAGGTCGGGTCTTCCGAAATGCGAACGCGGGCGGCGGGAGGGATCGAGCGAACCGTTGCGCGCCGATGGAGGTCCGCATCTTCACCATGACCGATGAGGGCAACCCCGTGAAAGGGAGTGATCCCTATTCTCGAGTCGATTATCGCCGCTTTGTAGCCTGGAAGAAGCGCATTCGAAGGGAATGGCCCCTGCTGCGTCGCCTCTTGGAGTCGGCCCCGGAAAGGTCAGTTCTGGATTGCGGCTGTGCCACCGGAGAACACTGCAGGTTCCTGGCTGAGAAGGGCTATCGCGTGGTGGGACTCGATCGCTCCGAATCCATGATTGCCCGAGCCCGCCAGGAACAGGCCCCCCCCAACCTGCACTTCGTAGTGCAAGAGATGCAGGAGGTGGGTGGCGGGCTGGAGACGACTTTCGGGGCGGCGATCTGCCTTGGCAACACTCTGGTTCATCTGAAGGAGAGTGGGGAGCTGAGCCGTTTCCTGTCTGGATTGGCTCAGGTGATGCGGGAAGGGGGGATCTTTCTTTTCCAGGTCCTCAACTACGAACGGATTTTCAAGCAGGGCATCCGTCATCTGCCCCTCAATTTTCGCCCCGAGGGGGAGGGAGAAATCATCTTCCTTCGCCTGATGGAGCCCCTGGAAGACGGCCGAGTCCGCTTTTGCCCTACCACCCTTCGCTATGACCCGCATGGAGACCCTCCCCTGCAGTTGGTCCGCTCCCGAATTGTAGAGCTGCGGGGCTGGCGGTCGCGAGACCTGCTGCCGGCCCTGGAGAAAGCCGGCTTTCAATTGAGGTCACTTTACGGAGACATGCGGGGCGGGCTCTTTGAAGCGGAGGTTTCTCACGACCTGGTGGTGGTGGCGCAACGACGAGGCCCCGATCGGAACGACAAGAAAAACTCACCAGGATAAAGTTCTCGCCCGGATTTCTCACACTCAATCTACCGCGTTGCCCGGGGGCTCGGCATACCGATGAAGACCCGCCCAACCACACCGCTCGTTAGAGGCCGCGATCGGGGAAGCACGCCAGTTTGAGCCGTGGACGTTCCCCTCCCTCCCACGGTCGGGGGGTCGGTTGCTTCATTTAAGCAAGGGAGTGGCGGGCCCCTGTTGTTGGAGCCTGACAGCCGACAACGGTTGAGAGACGAGATTTCAAATATTCTTGGTTGGGATGAGGAGTTGGGAGTTGAGCTACCGCCCTGCCTTCAGGCTCTCGAGGAGTTGCCGGAGAAACTCTTCCAGGATGGGGCCGGCCAGCATCACGAAGAGTACTCCCAGGAGAACAGCCACCACCACGACAGCGCTCCAGATCACCTTGGATGCCCGCGAAAAGCGTCGGCTATGCCAGAGCAAGGGGAGAGCCATGGGACCCACCGTCACCAGCATCAGGACCACGTACCATCGACTTTCTCCGGCCAGCAGCGACCGCCCGGTCGCGTCCCCAGTGTCATAGGCATCCAGGACAGCCGGAATCCATACAAACAGGTAGGCCACTTCGAAAAGCAGGGTTGACATCCTCGAACGCACCGCCACCGGACCGAAGCTCGCGCCCAGGATGGCGGCCAGAATGCCGACACTGGTCAGGAGCGTGGCGGCGCCCTTGGCTCTGTCGCCCTTGTAAAGCTGACCCAGACCCGGCAAGAGGGCCGAGAGGAAGGTGGCTAGGTTAGGACTATTTCTTTCCATCAGCGGTCTGAGGAGGCTTCCCGGCCTGATCAGTTTAGCGCGCAAGTGGTCAGCCGGGGAACCTCACAAACCGTTCAAGTTGTGCGGTTGGCAGCAATGTGCGCCATGAATTGACGGAGCCCCGACCGTGTGAGGGTGTCGTTAAACGAGTGATCAGCCGGTGGGAGTGCCTAGCCCGGATTTCTCACACCCGATCTACTGCAGAACCGGAATCATCCGCGCTGACTGCGTTGCCCGCCCTCGGCCTCCTCGACGTAGTGCATAACTACGGCTCCGGGGACCTCGGACGTAACGCCTTGTCAGCGCGGCGCTTCCGGCTCTTCGCTACGGTCCAGTGTGAGAAATTCGGGCATAGCAAGCCAACCCGGACAGCTCAACTCCGTTAGGAGTGATATGTTTATAGCTATCACGGGCAATAGAAAACAAGAAACTCCGTAGGAGTGGTATGGAGCCTAGTGCTTTGTTGCGGAAGTCCTTTCCCTCTATCGGCGAGCAATTTTTGAGCCCGCTGGCAAGGCGCTCCGACGGAGTCATATTCCCCATATTTCGAGGAGGAGCAACGCCGCCAGCGACGAAAAGGGCCGTCGAGAGGGGGGAACGGATTTGCGCAACGAGCCACTAGTGTGATGCTTGTTGATGCTATCACAAGAGTTAACGTCTATTGCAGGCCAGGCCAAATGTCACTCCTACGGAGTTCGAATCCGGTTTTGGCGTTTTGGCTACAAACATTCCACCCCTGGCGGGGTTGTGGAAGGTGACGGTGCCGCAGGGCCTCAACAGACTTTTGCCACACCCTCGTGAGGGAGGGTATCATACTCAGACTTGTCCGTCGCCCTCCACCACAGCTGACGATCCGCCACTTGACTGGGTTCGCCGAATTCTTGTAGGACACCCTGGGGGGGGGGCGGGCGGATCGAAAGGTGATGAAATGGAGACGGCGGTCCTGAGAGCGTTCGGCGAGGCCTTTGCCATCGGTCTCCTGGTCGGGGTGGAGCGCTATAAAGACCGGGATCCGGGAGAGCGGAAATCGGCGGGGATCCGGACGTTCACCATCTTTGCCGTGTTGGGCGCCGTGTGCGGTCTGTTCCACCAGGTGGCTTTCACGGTCATGACCTTGGGGGCGCTGGCGATACTCCTCGTGATCGGGTACTTCAGGCAATCCGCAGTCAGCTTTGGGGTGACCACCGAAGCGGCGGCCCTGCTGACCTTCTGGCTGGGCTACATGGTGCATGCCAACGAGTCACTGTCCATCACCACTGCAATTGTTCTCGTCATCCTACTGGCCGCCAAGGATCCGATGCACGAGTTCGTCAAGGAGGGGGTGAGTGAGACGGAGTTCTACGACACTCTGAAGTTTCTGGCCGTTGTGTTCGTGGTTTATCCTCTTCTGCCCGACCGTGGGATCGGTCCACACCATTTTCTGAACCCGGCCAGCATCTGGCTCCTCATCATCCTGGTCTCCACGCTCAGCTATTCGGGCTACATCCTGACCCGACTGCTGGGAAGCGGGCGGGGCTTGAAGGTGAGCGCCCTGTTGGGGGGAATCGTGTCAACGACAGCGGTGACCATGTCGCTGGCGGGGCGGGCTCGGCGAGCGCCTCAGTTCTCGCGACTTTGCGGCGTGGCGGCGGCCATGGCCAACGCCGTCCAATTCCCGCGGCTGCTTCTCTTGATCTCGGTCGTGAGCACGGAACTCGGATCCGCGCTGGCGCTGCCCCTGCTCGGAATGTCCGCAGTGGGATTGCTGGGAGCCCGGATCCTGGCCCGTCGCGGTACCGCTCCGGAGCCGTCTGTCGAACTCTTGCTCCAGAATCCGTATTCCTTCCTGCCGGCTCTGAAGTTCGGCCTTCTCTTCGTGGGTGTCTCGTTCCTGGCCAAGACCTCGACCGTCTGGTGGGGCGAGCAGGGCATTTTTCTGGCTGCGGCAGTTGCCGGATTGGGAAGTGCCAGCGCCATTGCGCTGTCCACGGCCAAGCTGGTCGCCAGTGGCTCGCTTGCCGTGGAAACGGCTTCCACCGCCATCCTGTTGGCGGTGGCTATGAATGCGCTCTTCAAATGGATTCTGGCACTCTTGAACGGAAACCGCCGGCTCGCTTTCTGGCTGGGGGGAGGGTTTGCCACTATGCTTGCGACAGGTGCACTCTTGCTCCTGGGCCACAATCTTCAGTGAACCGATGCTCTCTAGCCCGCATTTCTCACACCCGGTCGTAGCGCGAAGGCGGAAGCGCCAGGCTGACAAGGCGTTACGACCGAGGCCCATATGCTGAACCGAAGCGTGAGCGCCCGGCCAATCCGGACGGCCACTCACTCACGTTCGTGGTTCAGTGATCCGAGCCCAATCTTGAAATAGTGACACTTTAGTGTTAGAGTGCTGCCATGGAAAAGACTGGAACATCCGTTCGACTCAACATTTACTTGCCGGATATCTCGATCCGGCGCGCTGTCAAAACGGCGGCGGCCGCACGGGATCTGTCCATGTCAGAATACTGCTTGGGCGCGATTTCGGAACGACTCCGACAGGAAAGACACGAGGGCAAGGGCGGCAACGAGAACCGACAGCTGCGGACGGCTGTGAAGTTGGCTCGCGTGTTTCAGCAAGACTCGTTTGGAGAAATCGTCTTTTCCGCCAACTCAGCCGATTTGATTCGCGAAGCCCGGCAGCATCGGAACACGTCGTGAGGGGAACGGTGGTTGTTGATGCCAGCCTGGCAACGATGTGGACAATTCCCGGAAAGCAGAGCCCGAAAGCCCTGGATATGGCAGACCGCTGGGCCAAGGCGGGCACGGACCTTCTGGCGCCCAGTCTGATTCTGGCAGAGACAAACAATGCTGTGTACAAACGGGTTGCCCGCGGCGAAATGACGATTGAAGTGGCATTGAAAGCGCTCGAGATCATTCTGGGATTTGGAATCGAGATCAGCGAACAGCCGGGTCTACAGGTCTCCGCCATGCGGCTGGCCCACAGCCTCAAAAGGCCCACTACCTACGATTGCCAGTATTTGGCGTTGGCGCAATCCTGCCATTGCGATCTTTGGACGGGGGACAGGCGTTTTTTCAACAGCACTCATCGACGCTTCCCGAGCGTGAAGTGGATCGGTCAGGTGTAGGAGTCTGCCCAGCGGCAGATCTCGTCAGCTGTTAACCCCCAATTCTGAGAACTTTGCATGCTTTGACGACGTGCGCGCCGTTGCCCCTGCCGTGTCAACTGAACCGAAGCGTCAGCGCCCGGCCAATCCGGATGGCCACTCACTCACGAGGGTGTCGCAAAAGTCTCTTGAGGCCCTGCAGCACGGTCACCCTCCACAACCCCGCTAGGGGTGGAATGTTTGTAGCCAAAACGCCAAAACCGGATTCGAACTCCGTAGGAGTGACATTTGGCCTGGCCTGCAACAGACGGCAA
>JBHHYX010000184.1:0-10011 GCA_046757765.1 Acidobacteriota bacterium
ATGGATACGGAAATAGAGTGGAGTTTCGGGTTGTTTTCCGTGTCCGCGTGAGGATAGGGGCACGTCCACTCCTCCCAGAACGACCTGGGTACTGCCATTGGGCGCTAATTCCTGGAGGTTGTCGGTCTCCTGCAGGTGACCACTCTGGTCGAAGAATTGAACGGTCACCGTCGCCGGGAGCTCTCCCTGGTTCTGTACCAGAATACGGGTCGTGTTCTGGGAGTTTCCCCGGATCACCTGTGGGAAAAAGACTTCCGTTTGACCCGAAGCGACGGCGTTGCCTCCAAAAAAGATCGAAGGCAGAAAAAAAGTCCAGACACATTTGCTGAATCGTTCGTGGTTCAGTGACTTGGCCGTAGAATCTCTCAACCTGGCTGCGGAGGTTCTTGGCCATGCCTCTAACGGGGAAGGGCGTGGTCGTTGAGGCTGAAACTGGACAGGATCGGTCTCAGGAGATTGTCCAGCTCGTGGTGGCGGTCTTCCGGCAGGATGAAGAGGAGGTAGATCAGCCGATCATCAGGCAGAGCCCGGGTGAAGAGTATCACCCGTTCCCCCCGATCGGTTACGGGTGACCTCCCCGACAGGGTCACCGACAAGGCCGGGGCCCCATCCAGAAGCTCTTCCCGGCTGGAGCGACGCTGCACCCGGAGATAATCATTGCCCCTCAGAAGGTCGGAAACCAGAGCATTGCTGGATCGGGAAAGGTAGTCCCGTCCTCTAAAAGGCCCCTGCGAGGAGGGACGGTCTGAACCTCTGGGGTCAAACTGGCTCACCATCAGGCCATAAACAATGTTGGGCTCGCCCCGACGCTGCTCGACGACGCCACCCTCCGGAGCCAGGGTGACTGACCCGGACGTCGACTCGAGCGGTCTCCAATTGGAGGGATAGCGGATACGGAAGAATCGGTCCCGTTGCTCGAACTGTACCAGCCGCGCGGATGGAGGATCCGCCCTGACCTCCACCGGGCCGCGATTGGTCTCCCCGGGCCTCTTCTCGTCTCCGGTGGAGGGGCCCCCTGTCTTGGGGACCAGATCCTGCATGGAAGGGGCCCTGGGAAGGCGGCGCAGCTCCGATTGAATTCTCTTGAACCCTCCCACCGGAGCGGAAGGTCTTCTTCTGCCCATCAGGCGAATCTCTTCCTCGATCCGTTCCGCTCGATGGGTTGGAGTCGGATGACTGCTGAAGAACTGTTCCAGTTTGCCGGGATCCCGTCCCGCCTGCTCCCGGAGGGTCTGAAAAAAGTCGGCCATCGCCATCGGGTCGTATCCCGCCTTGGAGAGCGTCTGAGCCCCCACTACATCGGCCTGCTCTTCGGCGCCTCGACTGAACTTCAAGAAAACGGCATTGAGCCCGAAGCCGCCAACAGACCCGATGATCTGGTTGGCTGAACCCTGGCCACCTCCCAACAACCCCCCTAAGACCCCCAGCCCCGCTTGGGCCAGGTAAGCCTTGGACGCCTGATTGGTGCCATGGCGCAGCGCCACATGGGCCATCTCGTGACCCATGACACCGGCCAGCTCGGCCTCGTTTTCAGCCGCCTCAATGAGACCGCGGTTGATGTACATGAAGCCGCCCGGCAACGCAAAGGCATTGATATCCGAAACATTGACCACTTTGAACTGATAGGGAAACTTGGGGCCCTGAACCTCCCGGGCCAACCGCTTCCCCACCCTGGAGATGTATCGCTCCACCGACCGTCGCTCCAGGAGGGGCAACTGCCGCTCCACTTCGGCTGCCGACTTTCGACCGATTTCAACATCTTGTTCAGCGGAAAAGAGATTGAATCCAGGCTTGATCCTGGTTTGGGCCCAAAGGGGAAACAGGCATTGGGCGGCCAACCAGAAGAGGAACGGGAATCGAAACCAGGTTCTATTCATGCGACCAACTCCCCTCTCAACTCCCCAAGTCGTGACTCCGATCTGAGGTGGATCTCGTTGTCTTCGAAACAGTATCGCACAATCCCGCCAAGGGGTTGAAGGGTGGAAAAGTGGAGGCACTCCCATTGATCCCGAGGCTCAGGAAAGGAACAATGGGAGCATATGAAGAATTGGAATGACACTCGGCGCTGGAGAAACGCAGCGGCTCTAGTGGTTGGACTCGTGCTGTCACTGGGCCTGACTTCCATTGGCTGGGGACAAGACCTCGACTCCAACCTCTTCAGAGGGCTCCAGTGGCGGCCTATTGGACCCTACCGGGGCGGCAGGGTGACCGCGGTCAGCGGCGTAGCCGGCCAGCCCCTGGTCTATTACATGGGGGCAACGGGTGGAGGGGTCTGGAAAACGGAAGACGGAGGCTTGAACTGGCACCCCATTTCAGACGGTTACTTCAAGAGGGGATCGGTCGGAGCCATTGCCGTCTCCGCCTCCGACCCGAGAGTCATTTACGCGGGGATGGGAGAAGCCTGCCTGCGCAATGACATCTCTCATGGGGACGGCGTCTACAAGTCCATTGACGGGGGTCGAAGCTGGGTGCATGTGGGTTTGGATGAGACTCGGCACATTGGCAGAATCCGGGTTCACCCGAATCATCCGGAGTGGGTCTACGTGGCGGCTCTGGGCCATGTTTTCGGGGAGAATGAGGAACGCGGCGTTTTCCGTTCCCGCGACGGAGGCGCCACCTGGGAGAAGGTGCTCTTTGTGGACAGGCGGACGGGAGCCGTGGATTTGGCCATGGACCCCAACCATTCCCACATCTTGTATGCCGCCATGTGGCAGGTGAGGCACCGGCCCTGGGGGATCTTCAGTGGGGGCGCGGGCTCTGGCCTGTACAAATCCAGCAACGGCGGCGACAGCTGGGTGGAGCTGAGCGAGGGACTGCCCTCCGGGCCCAAAGGACGAATCGGCGTCACCGTCTCACCAGTCAACTCCAACCGGGTCTGGGCACTGGTGGAGGCGGAGCGGGGGGGTGTTTATCGCTCCGACGACGGAGGCCTGAGCTGGCAGCTTCTCAACCACGGCATCCAGGTGCGCCGCCGCCCTGAGTACTACTCCCACATCTTTGCCGACACCCGGGATGAGGAGACGGTCTACGTTCTGACTTCACCCTTTCTCAAATCGACCGACGGAGGTCGGACCTTTGGGAGGATACGGGTCCCCCACGGAGACACTCACGATCTGTGGATCGCTCCCGAAGACAGCCAGCGCATGATCAATGGGAACGACGGTGGGGCCTGCATTTCCTTCAACGGTGGGAAGAGCTGGAGCCGCCTCGACAATCAGCCGACGGCTCAATTTTACACTCTGACGACCGACGACCAGTTTCCCTACCGGATTTACGGCTCTCAGCAGGACAACACCACTGTTTCCATCCCCAGCCGAACCACGGCCGTGGGGATCGACCGCTCTGACTGGTACCCGGTGGGCGGGGGCGAGAGCGGCTATATTGCCCCTGATCCGAAGGATCCCAACGTCATTTATGCCGGCAGCTACTGGGGATTGATGACCAGGCTGGATCGGGGTTCGGGGTCGCTCCAGAACATCCAACCCTGGCCCGAGATCCCTGGCGGGCTGCCCGCCGCTGAGTGGAAATACCGTTTCGACTGGACTTTTCCTATTCTCCTCTCCCGCCATGACGGGACGCTCTACGCCGCTGCCAACGTGGTCTTCAGGTCCCGAAACGGCGGTCGAAGCTGGGAGGTGATCAGTCCCGACCTGACCCGCGACGAGAAGGAAAAGGAAGGGCAGCGGCTGACCGAAATCTATGGGGCTCTGGCCAGCCTGGCAGAGTCGCCACTGCAGCAGGAAGTGATCTGGACGGGGTCCAACGACGGACGGGTTCACCTGACCCGCGATGGAGGCCGGAGCTGGGAGGGGGTCACCCCCGCGCAGCTGCTTCCCTGGGCCCGGATCAACCGAATCGAGGCCTCTCCCCACGCGGCCGGGACAGCCTATCTGGCCGTCGAGCGGCACAAGCTGGACGACTATGCCCCCTACATTTTCAAGACAACTGACTACGGAAAGAGCTGGACGCTGTTGGTGGAGGGGATACCCGCCACCGACTTCCTGAGGAGTGTTCGGGAAGACCCGAAGCGACCTGGCCTTCTCTTTGCCGGCACCGAAACCGGCGTTTATGTCTCCTGGAATGGCGGCCAAAACTGGCACAGCCTTCAACTCAATCTGCCGGCCGTACCCATCGCCGACCTGGCTGTCAAAGAGAGCGACCTGGTGGCGGCCACCCACGGGCGCGCCTTCTGGATCCTGGACGACTTGAGCTGGCTGGAACAACGGCCTCGGGAACCGAAATCCTCTCCTGTCCACCTGTTTCAACCTCGGGAGAGCTATCGAATGAAGCCCAGTCGCCGCCGGCCCTCCGGCCCGCTGGGAAAGAATCCCACCGGTGGCGTTTCAGTTCACTACTATCTGGGAGAGAAACCGCCAGGGACACTCCGGCTGGACTTTCTGGACCAGCGGGGCCAACTCATTCGGTCTTTTAGCCCTGCAAGTTCCGACCCTTCCAAGGGCCTGCCGGCCGAAGCCGGCATGAACCATTTTGTGTGGGACATGCGCTACCCGGACGCTCACGGACTCACCGGGGGCACCCACCTTTTTGGAGGCAGCCTTCGAGGTCCCCTTGCCGTGCCGGGCCGCTACCAGGTGGAGCTGAAGGTGGGCGACCACTCCCTCGTTCAGACCTTCCAAATCCGGAAGGATCCCAGGATTGCCACCTCAAGGGAGGCGTTTCAGGAGCAGTTCGATCTGCTCATTCAGATCCGAGACCGGCTCACCGCCGCCCACGACGCCGCCAACCGGATCCTTGAGTTGAAAGCTCAGCTCCAAGGCGTCAGGGAACGGGCACAGGGCTTGAAAGGCGCCGCTCGCCTGAGGGCACGGATCGATGACTTGAGCCGGCAGCTGTCCGATGTCTTGGGGAGGATTGTCGAGCTCCGCTTTTCGGGAGTCGACGACCAGATGTTGCTCTACCCGGTCCAGCTGAATGTCAAGATCGGATATCTGCAGAGTGTGGTCGCCAGTGCCGACCAGGGGCCCACCGCCCAGTCTTATAAGGTGTTCCAATCTCTCTCGGCCCAGCTCGACACAGAGCTGCGAAAGCTCAATGATGTTGTCGAAAAGGGCATCCCCGAGTTCAACCAGACGGCTCAGAAGGAGGGGCTTCCCCTCATCTTAAAGCCTTGAGAGGCTCGTGCCACTCCTACCGCCTGAAGGCCGTGGATTCACGAGCGACTGAAGTCGGCTAAGGAATTTCTAGTCCGAGAAGAAGTTCACAAGACGATCAACTTGTGCGCCTGACAACAATGCACACTACCGAGTAACGGAGCCCCGACCGTGAGGGAGGCGTACCAGGGCTGACCCTCGTCGTTGCTCCGGTCGCTGAGGCTCCCGGCTCCGTATTCGTTGTCGCTTCGTATACCTGCTTCTCGGCGGTATGAGGTGGCTCGCTACAACTTGGCCAAAAACATTTGGACCGTAGCAGCTAGGTTGAACAATTTTGCCGCCAAGTCACTGAACCACGAACGTTAGTGAGTGGCCATCCGGATTTGGCCGGTCGCTGACGCTTCGGTTCAGTTTACAGCGTTGCATGAAATCCTGTTCCTCGGGCGCTCTCAGTTGCCAGGCTCTGACAACGGGGCAAAGGGGACGTAACCCGAGACTGCGACCGATCAATCCGTCCTCGTCATCAACCCACTCATCTAGAGTGCCTTCACGGTCAGGGCGGCAAGCCGAGCCCCACTCAATCCTGGCGACCCGAGAACCAGCGGCTCAGAATGTGGAAAGCCAGGTAGATGGAGAGGGCGAGGTAAAAGCTTGCAATCGTCAACAGGATTGAAAATGCCGTCCAGACAGTCATCACTTGACCCCTCCCAGTTTTCCTTTCACGGGTCCACCGGGTATTGCCCCGTCCCTTCCGGGTGTGTTGAGCGGCCTCTTGCGACGGGCTGTCGAATAGGACTTGAAGAAATCGCGACAACCGGCATTTGAGGTGAGTGATTCCGCCGGGTGGGTCTCGTCACACTCTCGACAGACCCGGCCAGCCCCTCCGAGCCCAACCTCTCGGTCCCACAGCGGCAAGAGTTGCTCAGTACAGGCAACCCTTATAGATGCCAACCGAAGGAAAAAGTGGGGAGAAATGCGAATTTTTTAACATTTAAACGTGGGCGGGACCGAAGGGAGGGAAGTCTGGAGGAGGGCAGCCCTCGGGCGTCGGGCAGGGAGACGGTTAACTTTAACCCGCACTTCTCACACCCAATCTACTACGGCGGCGGATATGCCCCGCGTCTACTGCGTTGCGCTCCGTCGGGCTCCTCGACGTACCGTCCAGTGCGACTGCGGGGCCCTCGGTCGCGGCGCCTTGTATCCACGCGCATCTCCACCGCCTCGCTACCATCGAGTGTGAGAAATCCGGGTTACAAGAGTTTACGCTCGGTTGGCGGCTCCGGCGGAGGAAGGGCCCGTTCGGGAGGCTCGGGGGTGAGATCCTCGCCCGGATTGACGAAGCGGTCGTGCTCAACCTGATACTGAGTCTCATAGAGTTGCCGGTAGCGTCCTCCCGCCGCCAGCAGCTGCTGGTGCGTTCCCCGTTCAACGATGGCCCCCTCCTCCATCACCAGAATCTGGTCGGCGCTTCGGATGGTGGAGAGACGGTGAGCAATCACAAAAGTGGTCCGTCCCCTGCGCAGGGAGCGCAATCCGTCCTGAATGAGAGCTTCGCTCTCACTGTCCAGGCTGGAGGTGGCTTCGTCCAGAATCAAGATCCTGGGGTTGGCCAGGATGGCCCGCGCAATAGCCACCCGCTGGCGCTGTCCCCCTGAAAGCTTGACGCCCCGCTCGCCAATGACCGTGTCCAGTTTGTCCTCGAAGGTGTTGACAAACTCATCGCAGTGGGCAATGCGGGCGGCTTCCAGGAGATCCTTCCGATCCGTGCGTGGACGAGCGTAGCCGATGTTTTCGGCGATGGTGCCGTCGAAAAGGAAATTGTCTTGCAGGACCACCCCCAAATGGGATCGGAAGTCGGCCAATCGGATACTGGCAAGGTCCCGCCGGTCAATGAAGATCTTTCCCTCCTGGGGCCGGTGGAAGGCCATGATGAGACTGATGAGTGTACTCTTGCCGGCGCCGCTGGGCCCCACCAGGGCGGTCGTCGAGCCGGCTGGAGCTCGAAAAGACACCTGCTTCAGAACGGGGGCCCTCTGCTTGTATTCGAAGCTGACGTTCTCGAAGACAACCTCGCCGTCCATTTGCGGGAGACGGAGATGCCCTTGATTCTCTTCCTCTTCGGTGTGCAACCGCTTGAGTTCGCGGATCCGGTCCAAGCCGGCAAAAGCCTGGCTCAACTGAGTGATGGTTGAAGCGGCCTGGATCAGCGGGGCCACCACCATCCCGGTGAAAAAGATGTAGGTGACGAAATCGCCAAGCGTCATCGAACCGTCCAGAATCGAGCGGCTGCCCACCAGAATCAGCACCACCGAAATGCTCCCGAACAAGACGATCGACAGTGCGGTGAAACCTGAAACGGCAGTAATGGTTCGCTCCACGTTGCGCAACAGCAGGTGAGCGCCGCGGGCGAACACCCAATCCTCGTGCTTTTCGGCGTTGTAAGCTTTGACGATGCGGATACCGCCGAGACTCTCGGCCAGCCGGCCGGTTACTTCGGCGTTGATTCTGTTCTTCTCCCGGAAGATGGGGCGAATACGGCTGAAAGTATAGGCCACAGCGCCTCCGAAGATCACCGCCACGCCTGCGACAATCAGGCTCAAGCGCCAGTTCAGATAGAAAAGAACAGCCACACTGATGCCGGCGGTGACCAGTCCCCCAATCAGTTGCAGCAACCCGCTTCCAACCAGGTTGCGCAGGCCCTCGGCGTCGCTCATGATGCGTGAGACGAGCTTTCCGCTCTTGGTGGAATCAAAGAAAGCGACCGGCAGGCGCATAACGTGCTGCTGGAGACGTATCTTCATTTCGGTGATGGAAACCTGCGCCGCCAGCCCCAGCAGTCGAGCCAGGACAAAGGAGGTTGCCGCCTGGAGGAGGGTGGCGCCGACGGCGGCGATCGCTAATAGGGGCAAGAGTTCACCGCGCTGCTTGGCCACCACTTCGTCGATGAGGATTTTGGAGGAACCGGGAATGATCAGACCGGAAAGCCGATTGACCAGCATCAGGACGAAACCCAGGCTCAGACGGCGGCGCCGCTCCCAAACCAGCTGGCTGGCTTCCGACCACACATTCGAGAAGCGGGGAAAAATCTTCACTTTCTCCAGGATCCCATCTCAGCAGTTCCCATGTCCAGTCCTTCCACCGCTGGACGGGACTCCCCCAGCGCCCCTCTCGGGGGCTGTGACGAAGTGGTCATAGAGTCGTCCAACCACTTCGCCCAGTCGGGAACTTTCGACAAGCAGGCTGATCCGGAAAGAGGAAGTGTGCAAAGACCCCACCGTCACGCCCTGGCGTCTCAAGATCTCGAGTGTTTCCTGCAGGTATTGATAGCGGTCGGTAATGCCCGCCCCAATCAAGGAAACGGCGGAGAACTCTTTGCACAGATGGGTATTGGCGGAGAAATCGCGGCTCAGCCGGGCAACGACCGAATCGATCTGGTAATTCTCCCTTTCGGGAAGGACCAGGCTTCCGACCATCCTTCGGTTGGAGTCGAGGTGGAAGGAAAACTGTTTCGTCTTGACCCCGCTCTCCTCCAGCAAGTCAATCATTCGGCGCAGCCTCCCGAGTCCTGATCCGGCCGCTTCCCATAGGGTGAGAAGGATGACCTTCTCCTCCGACACCACGCCGACGACGCGCGGCCGGATCCTGCCCTCGAGATTCTTGATGAGCGTGCCGCTTCCATCCGGTGCCATGACCGATCTGACGCGAAGAGGCGTTCTCTTGATCTTGGCGAATTCGACAGACTTGGGATGGAGTACTTTGGCGCCCGCCTCGGCCATCTCCTGCATTTCCTGATAGGAGAGCCGCTCCAGTCGTTTGGGATTCGGCACCAGGTGAGGATTGGCCGCATAAACTCCGTCCACGTCGGTGAAGATTTCACACAGGCTTGCATCCAGGGCGGAGGCAAGTGCCGAGGCCGAGACGTCTGAGCCTCCCCGTCCCAGCGTGGTGATCTCCTTTTTGAAGCTCACCCCTTGAAATCCGCCCACCACGACCACGGAGCCTTGGCCCAGGGCTCGAACCACTCGATAGGGGCGAATTTCGATGATCCGGGCATTGGTATGGTTGTCGTCGGTGATGATGCCGGCCTGAGAGCCCGTGAGGGAGACGGCAGTGATCCCGGCGGCATTGATGGCAATCGAAAGGAGAGCGGCGCTGATACGCTCCCCACTGGTGAGCAGCATATCCATTTCCCGGGGGGAAGGCTGGGGGGCGAGCGATTTGGCTTCCTGGATGAAGTCGTCGGTCAGCCTGGCTCTGGCGGAGACCACAACAACGACCTGATGGCCGGCACGCCTTCTCTCCACCACAATGGAGGCGGCCCGGCAAATCCGCTGCAGATCGGCCAGAGACGTTCCGCCAAACTTGAGCACGGCGACACCAGCCAACCCGTCCTGGCACTCCTTTCCCGGCCCCCATCCTTGGAATGGGCTCCTCTCTCGATTCTATCATTCGGCCGTCCGAACCGCGCCGCCGAGGCGGCGATCAAGCTACAAGATGCAGGAGGTGAATCGCCAGAGCGGCGCGATGAGGCTTGAGAGTGCGAGTGATTCCGCTGCCCAGGAATCGGAGCGGCCCCGATCCGGGTTAGCTGCTTGCCGCCGAATTCTGAGAATTTTGGTCTCAGATGCGTTGTAGGGACGACGCGTGCGCCGTTGCCTTCGCTCTGTAAGCTGAACCGAAGCGTCATCGCCCGGCCAATCCGGATGGCCACTCACTCACGTTCGTGGTTCAGTGACGTCAGAATCGCTTGACCGATGGCATCAAAGTCTCAAATATTTTTGGCTGGACCACTAGAATGGCGGTAATCTTTATAGTTGAGTCAAGTTGCGCACCTGATAACACATGACACCGTAACGCAACCAGCCAAGGGCCGGAGCGTGGGCCCCCACCGGGCCTGCCC
>JBHHYX010000185.1:0-9988 GCA_046757765.1 Acidobacteriota bacterium
TTCGAACCTGCGTAGACCCGAAGGTCGACGGGTTTACAGCCCGTTGCCTTTAACCGCTCGACCACCCCTCCCTACTGATTTGATTCCATGAGCATGACTGGATCACATGGAGTCTTGACCTCGGGCCGATCGCAAACCGGCGTCCCTCACCTTGAAACACAATCGACCCCAACGGCGGGATCATCAGCCTCGCCGGAACGCCTCGATGCCTGTCCGCTCCCACTCCGCTCCGGTTGCCGTCAACTCGGCTCAGCCACTCCGGACGCCTTTCCCCCACCTGCGACAAGCAGACGGGCCGCCGGGTTGAACTTGACCAGAACGTCCCTCCAGAAGGGCTACAGGGATCGTCCATCGCTCCATCTGGACACCCCCCTCTCGCCGCTTCAGTCGAACCCGGCAGGACGATCCTTCCCCCTGCCGCCGGCCATTCTTCCGTCGGCTCAGTTCAGCTGTCTTAGCTGGCGAAGGGAGTCGAACCCCCAACCTACTGATTACAAATCAGTTGCTCTACCATTGAGCTACGCCAGCGCAGAAACGATAAAGATAGCACAGCCAACCGGCGACTTCAACCCCGATTGCCCCATGACAGCAGGGTATCTAAGGATCCACGCGCCGAAGCCAGAGGAAACATGAAACCGGAAGCGGCCGGAGGCGTGGATTGCGGCGGTCGATAGGTTCCCGCGCCTCGGCCTCTCCCCCGTGGTACCCGTCCGCGTCATCGTCTCCGGTCCAAGTCGTCTTCCTCTGGCGAGAACCGACCAGGGGACAGTCTCCTGCTCCTCCCCCCGTCTGTCGAGGTAACGGAAGCGATGCCGCTCCGGTTGGGATCTTGAAAAGCCAGTTGGCGAGCGGAAATGTGGAAGCGCCACAGGAGTCGGTAGAAGTCCAGGTCCGAAATCCGCCGATCAAACCGTATTTTCGCTCGCTTTCGCCACATGACCCTGATCCGTCGAAACCCGTCCCCGTAGGCCCGACCCAGGGTGCGGAAGAGTTCCCTCCAGGAGGTCTCTTTTCGAAAGTTTCCGGCCGCGCCTCGGCCCGACAGACCCGACAGGAAGTTCCAGAACCAACGGTACAAAGTAAACGCCGGGCTGAGCAGGAGCAGGGGCCAGGGAAAGTTCTTGGTGGCCAGCCAGAACCGGTTCCTTTCCACCCGGTAGATTTTCTGAGCCGAATACATCCCTGAGGTGGATGACTGTCGATGATACACGACGGCATCGGGCACATAAAGGCACTTCCAACCCAACCATTGGGCACGTACTCCCAAGTCGGCGTCATCTCCGTAGGCGAAGAAATCCTCGTCAAACCCGTCGACCTCGGCCAAAACGCCCTTGCGGTAAAGCGCGGCACAGCCATCGGGAAAGAAGGCCTCTTCCAGCCGATCGAACTGTCCTTCGTCCTTCTGGCCCGTTCCACGGCCACGATTCTGGCCATCCGGGTACATCAGGTGACCCGCCTTGTCGATAAGACCCTGGCCGGCAAGCAGGATCTTGGAGGCGCACATGCCGACCCGACGATCCGAGCTTTCGAGCGCTGCAACCAGCCGTTCCAGCCATTTCCGATCGGCTACGGCGTCGTTGTTGAGCAACGCCACCAGATCACCAGACGCTCGCTTGATGCCCACATTGTTTCCCGCGGCAAAGCCCAGATTTCGAGGCTGAGGGAGGAGTGTGACCCCCTGGTCCCGGAAGGAGGAAGCCACCAGACAGCTGTCGTCTGTCGAACCATTGTCAACCACCAGGACCTCCCAGCTGCGCCAGGTTTGACAAACCAGAGAGTCCAGGCAGTCCCGCAGCAATCCGGCCCTGTTGTAGTTGACGACAATGACGGAAACGAAGGGGGAAGAAGTCATGAATGGACGGAAGACCTCTTGTTAAGCCCGCATTTCTCACACTGAACGAGGCTCACGCCTCAGACCGACGAGCGGAGTCCTCGCCTGGAACACCCCCACCGGGACAAGCCCGGTGGGTCAGGGGCGTCCGATACCGAAGTAGAGGAACCCCAACTGCCGCATTTCCTGGGGGTTGTATTGATTTCGACCATCGAAGACGACAGCATGTTTGAGCAGAGTTTTCATCTTTGAAAAGTCGGGGTTGCGAAAGACGTTCCACTCCGTCAGCAGGATCAAGGCATCGGCATTCTCCAGAGCGGCGTAGTTGGTCTTAGTGTAAACAATCCGGTCTCCGTAGGTCTTCCTGGCTTCCTCCATCGCCTCCGGGTCGTAGGCCTGGATTCGGGCGCCCAGCTCCAGAAGTCTGTCGATCACCGCCAGCGAGGGGGCCTCCCTCATATCGCTCGTCTGGGGCTTGAAGGAGAGTCCCCAGAGGGCAAATGTTCTCCCTTGAACCGGTGAAGGCCGACCTTCGGGCAGGGTCACCGATTGAAGCAGCTGATTGCCCTCTCCAAACGCCATATTGGGCAGTTTATCCCTGTCGAGAGCGAGCATCTGATCGTAGGCCATCTCGGCGCTTTCGCCGGCCACCTCATGAATGGCCGTGATCCCGTTGTCCGCAGACAATGCTTCACTCTCTCGAGGCGGCTCGCGACGCTGCTCGAGCAGTGAGGGGAGGTCTGAGGAATAGAACTTCAAGATCTTGTTGATCAGGACCTGTTTCTGAAGCTGGTTAACGGACTGGATGGCGGTCACCAGTTTCAGTGGGTAGTCATGGCGGCGAGCCAGACTCATCAAGGCGGCGACATCCTTGGGAAAACAAGACCCGCCGTAGCCCACGCCGGGGAAGAGAAAGGAGGATCCAATCCGACGATCCGAACCCAGACCCTGCCGGACCCAATGGACGTCCGCGCCCACATGTTCGCAGAGGTTGGCGATCTCATTCATGAAGGAAATGCGGCTGGCCAACATGGCGTTGGCGGCGTATTTGGTCATCTCCGCGCTTCGAGTGTCCATGATAATGATCGGGGCGCCGGTGCGCGTAAAGGGAGAGTAAAGTTCTTTTACCATCTCCGCCACCCGAACTTCCCGGGTGCCAACCACAACCCGGTCGGGCTTCATGAAATCGTCCACTGCCGCACCCTCCTTGAGGAATTCCGGGTTGGAGACCACATCGAATTTGAAGCGGGTGAGGGAGGCGATCAACTCTTCCACCCTGTCGGCCGTGCCAACCGGAACGGTGCTCTTGATGACGACGATCTTGTAACCGCCCATCGCTTGAGCGACACCCCGGGCAGCATTCATGACATAGCACAAATCGGGGGATCCATCCTCCTCCGCGGGAGTGCCCACGGCGATGAAGACAACGAGGGACTCCTTGACCGCTTCAACCAGATCGGTGGTAAAGGCCAGACGTCCTTCCTTCAGGTTGCGACGCACCATTTCCTCCAGCCCCGGCTCAAAGATCGGAACTCTCCCCTCCTTGAGGGCGGAAATTCTGTCCCTTTCGATGTCCATGCAGATGACGTCGTTACCTGTTTCAGCGAAACAGGTCCCGGAGACAAGACCGACGTAGCCGGTTCCGATAAAGCAAATCCTCATGAGGTTTCCTCTTCTTCTGTTTTTCGAACTCGAGCCTCCAGCCGCATTTTCTCATGGGCCATCTACTGCGGCGCCGGGACTCCTAGTCCGCACTATTCACCAATTGTCTACTGCAGCGGCGAAATCATCCGGGCTGGCTGCGTTACACTCGGTCGGCCTCCTCGACGTACTGCACGAGACGCCTGCGGGAACCTCCTTCGCAAGCCTTGCCAGCCCGGCGCCTTCGCGCTTCGTGACGAAAGCCGGTGAATAAACCGGGCTAGTCGTCGATGCCGCCACAAATCGTGACGGTCGCCCCCCGGCCCAGCTTGGCTTCCAGAAAGGCCACGGGTTGAGCCAGGAGGACCAGGTTAAAATAGAGTGCGCTACGCCACAAACGGGCCAGCTGGGGCTCCCTTCCCTTCTTTCTCAGGAACCTGACCCTCTGGGACATAGGATCCAAAGAGGGGAACAAGCTGGACACCAGAGCGGCCGCATTGTCGCGAAGCGAGAAGTGGCGGACCCGATCAATCCGGTAACCCGCTCGTCCCATCAGGTACAAGACCGCATAACTACTATAGTTGTAGAGATGCCTGGGGCAATCGAAGCCATACCAGTTGGATCCAAAAACCTGCGCCTGGAGGGAGGCGGCGTTGGGAACCTGAACGAAGATAGCGCCGGGCCTCTTCAGGAGCCGGCGAAGTTCTTTCAAGAACCGGAAGGGCTCCGGCACATGCTCCAGCACATGAAAGAGAGTGAGGATGTCGTACTGTTCTCCTCTTTCGATCAAGTCACGCACATCCCCCCGAATAATACGACCAGGGGACTCCTCCTGGGCCAGGCCCACCGCTTCCGCCGACGACTCCAGCCCGAAAGCGTCAAAGCCCGCCGCTCGGGCTTGCTGGACGAAGCCCCCCCCGGCGCAACCAATGTCCAGGAGACGGCGACCGTCCGGTTCAGGGAAACAAGATTTTACCCATCTGAGCTGGTCTAAGCGAAGCATCCAGATGCGATACAGGCGCTCCAGCTGGGACAATCGCCCACTCTTCTTCCACCAGTAACCCGACGGATACCACTCTTCCGGTGGGTCGCCCATCCCATTCTCATCTTGGAAGAGCAGACCACAGCTCGGGCAGTAGTTGAGAACGAACTCCTCGCTGGTGACTTCGAAAAAGCGGTCACGCATTCGATACCGGGGCCTCGTGTCAGGGTATTCACAAATGGGACACTGCCGGGGCACGCCGCCTCCTTCGCCTGCTGTCAAAAGAATCGTTTCCGGAACAAAAAGAGTAAGTTGTCCCAGCCGTCTCTGAGGGGCTTCAACTTCTTCTCGCCAGCCCGGTTGGAGAAATTGATGGGGATCTCCTTGAACCCGATCTCTTTGTTGAGGTGGGCTTCGATCTTGATCTCTTCAGAGAAGGCCATGCCGTCACTCCTCAGCCTCATCTTTCTCAGGGCGTCCTTATAGAAGATCCACATGCCGGATTGGGAATCCCGAAAGCGGTGCAGAAACAGAATCGACATCATTGCGCTCAGCAACTTGTTCCCAACCAGGCTGGTGAGCGACATGGCCCCACTGTCCTGAACAGGGAAGCGGGAAGCTGAAACAAAACCCACTCGCGAGTGCAACAGCGCTTCAATCAGATAGGAGAGGGCATCGACGGGATAGGAGTGATCGCCATCAAGCGTCACGATGATGTCTCCACACGCATGCATCAGGCCTGTCTTGTAGGCCCTGCCGTATCCTCGAACCTTCTCATTGATCACACGGGCCCCCATGCGCTCGGCAATTCCGGAAGTACCATCGGTCGAATCATTGTCGACCACGATCACTTCATCCACAAAAGTCGGGATGCGAGCCAGGACTTTTTGAATGCCCTCTTCTTCGTTGAGACAGGGAATAACGACAGTGATCTTAAGATCCTTGTACATGTCCGTCCGAAGAAGGGAAAAGTAAACCCGAGAGGCGGCCCAGTCTCTGCCGTATGTCGGACGCCAGGTCCCCGCTGGGGTCGAGCTGCAGAGCCCGTTCGAAGTATCGAACCGAGGCTCGGGTTTCGCCCCTCCGTTGATAGAGGATTCCCAGGTTGTAATTCGCTTTGACGGAATTGGGGATCACCTGCAGTGCTCGCAGGTAGGCCCCAATCGCTTTTCCGGTCTCTCCCGATCGCTCATAGCTGTCGGCCAGGTATCCGAACACTTCAATTGTGGGCTGTGACTGGAGGGTCAGCTCAAAGTAGTGAGCGCTTTGCGAATAGTCTTTCTCCTGGAAGTAGCAGAAGGCCACCCAATACCGTATCCGGCCGTTGAACTGAGCCGCATTGGTGCGCTCTCGATCGAAGCCCGGAAGGCGGTCGAGGGCCCGTTTCAAGTAGGAGAGCGCCTGACCATAGAGGCCGTGGTCGACAAAGACCATCCCCAGTTTGAACCAGACGAGGGGAAAAAGGTCGTGCCGCGAGCCGATCTGGAGGGCTTTCCGATAATTCTCGATGGCCTTTCCTCGAAATCGGGTCGCCTCGTCCCGCTTTCCCCGGGCGTCCCAGATCAGCCCCAGGTCTTTGAAAGCATCTCCCAGATTGCTGTATGCAAAGGGGTCTCTCGCCTCCAGCACAAAAGCCTTTTCAAAGCTCCGAATAGCATCTCCTTCCAGTTTTTCCGACTGGTCCAGTTGACCCAGCCGGAACTTCTCATGTCCTCTTTCCCGATACATGGCGCCCAGGTTGTTCCAGGGAAGAGCCTGGTCGGGACCGAGCTCAGCGGCCCTCCTCGTCAACCGAACCGCTTTCCGCCAATCCCCCTGCTGATACAGAAAGCTGCCCAGGTTCAGGTTGGCCCGGTAGGAGCCCGGCGCTTTCCGGTAAGTCGCCTCCCACAGCGTCCGATCATCCTTCCAGTCCCGATTCCGACCCAGGGTCATGAATGATGCCCCCAGGACCAGCAGGCCGAAAGTGGCCCAGGTCAGGACCTCCACACCCCGCATACGCACAAGGTAATCAACGCCCGCTCCCGCTACAAGAGCCATTCCCAAAAGAGGGAGGTAGAGGAGGTGATCGGCGGCGATCTCGTGGAAAGGAACAATCTGCAAAACGGGAGTCAGTGCGATCAGAAACCACATCATCGCGAACGAGATCAGGGCTTGGCGCCGGTACAGTTTCAACCCCACCAGAAGGTAGCTTGCAAACAGACACACGGCCAGTAGAGTGGAGATCTCCAGCAATCCAGTGGAGATTGGAAAGA
This sequence comes from Acidobacteriota bacterium, assembly GCA_046757765.1. GTDB lineage: Bacteria > Acidobacteriota > UBA6911 > RPQK01 > JBHHYX01 > JBHHYX01. The sequence continues at coordinate 6,710 of JBHHYX010000185.1, forward strand.
CCTCACCCGTATAGTCGGCCAGGAGCGGATAGGGGGAAAAAGCGAGTCTCAGGTAGTGGGCAAACAGCTTGAAGCAGGTTCCCGAGTGAGTCGCCAACGTGCCTCCCCAAAGCCCCACCTTGCGACTGGCCTGGGTGAGAAAAATCGCGTAGTAGAGAGCCAGACCCGCCAAGGCGGTTAAAGTCACGTAAATGAGAGGAGACTTCTTCATCGATTTTGCCAGGGCCGCGACAAATGAGGCGCCTTCTCCCGTTTTCGAAGCGAGCAAGAGATCCACCAGCACCAACAGGGCGGGCAGGATGATCGCCACCTCCTTGGACAAGACCCCAAGCCAAAAACTGACGATGGCGGCAAGCAACAGTGGGAACCTCTTTTTTCGCCGGTAGGAAAGGTAGCATAGAGTACTGAGCAGGACGAAGAAGGCCGCCATCAAGTCCTTCCGTCCCGACACATAAGCCACAGCCGCCGTTTGAACAGGATGGACGGCAAAAAGAAGCGCACCCGCCCCGGCCGCAATCCCGGACTCGGTGAGCCGGAAGAAAAGAAGATAGACGAGAAGGACATTGAGGGAATGCAGAGCCACATTGAAGAGGTGGTACCCGAACGGATCCAAACCGCCCAAAAAGTAGTTGACGGCATAGCTGAGGGTTCGCAGAGGTCGGTAAACTCCTCCGCTGAGTATCTTCCCCCACTGGAGTCGAGTCACCTCGGGATTCTGGGAGATCAAGGTCGCGTCATCGAAGACGAATCCGTGATGAAGGGTGTTCACATAAAGGCAGAACGACAGAGCCATGAGACCCGCAACAATCCAAAAGTGGGGAGGATTGAGTGCGCTCAGGGATCTCGCGCGGCTCTGAACGCGAGGCTTTGCCATCATCTTTTTCGAGCTTCCTGTGAGGCCTGCAAAAGGGCCAGAATATTATCAACCACTTGATCCCAGGACAAATTCTGCTTGAAGCAGCGGATGTGTCGCTGGAATTGCTCCTTTTTCCCGTCGCGGAAGTACTCGGTGATTCTCTCGGCCAAAGCACGGGCATCTCCGGCGGGAAACAGATAACCGGTTTTTTGATCCAGGACGACTTCGGACAGACCTCCGACATCGCTGGCGACAACGGGAACATCGAACTCATAAGCCAGGGGAACCACCCCGCTCTGGGTGGCCCTTCGATAGGGAACCACCACCAGATCGGCTTGCTGAAAAAGGCGTGGGACTTCTTCGTTCCGGACATAACGATCATGCCAGGTCAGGCGCCCGGCGAGTCCCCACTTCCCGGCCATCTGGCGATAGGGTTCGGGATCGACATAAAACTCACCGGCGATCGTCGCTCTATAGTCGAGCCGATCACCCACCAGGCGGAGTGCCTTCAGAAAAACATCCAGGCCTTTGTACTGTCGGATCTTTCCGAAGAAGAGAAGACGATGCTTTGAACTGCCGGCCGTGGCCCGGCCGTCCCATCTGGAATAGAAGCTGTAGCAGGGATGGTAGATGCGCCGGATCGGAGCCGTCGCGTTGAACCGACGCACCTGCTCCGCAAGCTTGGCGGAATGGACCAGAAAGCCATCCACTTGCCTGAAAGTTCTTGCTATGACCCATCTTTCGAGCCTTTTGGCACCGGGCAACCCGATCCGTTCGTGGGCATACACATTGTGGCACAGGAAGAAGACTGCGATCTCCCTCTTGAGTCTCTTGATGATTCCGCTGTAGGAGGGTCCAAAGAAGGGTTGCCACCATTGAAAAATTACGGCATGGGGCTGGAAGGTGCGAATGCGGCGTGCGGCCCGGCGCCAGCTGAGCGGACCCATCGAATCGAGCAGGCGTTCTCCCTGGGCCGTAAATACTTCTCCACTTTTGTCCGTCTGCGCGCTTCCGGGAAAGAGGAAGGACGGGTACTGGCGAGAGAAGGAAATAAGAAGGACCTGATGCTCTGCTCGCAGCGCTTCACAAAGGGACGTGTTGTATTGTGAGATCCCACCGCGGAACGGGTGGGCCGGACCAACGAGAACAAATTTCATCTTCTCAAGGGTGCCGGGACGGCTTTCTTCACCTCGTCTGCTCCCACCACCAGCACTTCCCGGATCGAATACTCATCCTCGCGCCGTGAGGAGTAGGCGATCATTTCGGCCATCAGTCCAAAAAAGATGAACTGGACTCCGATGATGAGCAGCAAGATCCCCGCCATAAAGAGTGGTCGGTCTTCGATATAGTGACCGAGAAACCAGCCCACCGTCAGGTAGATCTCGATCAGAAAACCCGCCGCCAGAAGCCCCCCTCCCAGGACGCCAAAGACATGCAACGGCTTGCTATTATAGCGAGTCAACATGATGACCGTCAGTAGATCGAAGAAGCCCCCCCCCAAACGTCCAATGCCAAACTTGCTCTTGCCGTATCTTCGAGGCCTGTGTTTGACCGGAACTTCGGACACCAGAAAACCCCGATAACTTGCCAACACCGGGATGTAGCGGTGCATTTCACCATAGACCTTGATTTCCTCGATCACTCGGTGGCGATAAGCCTTCAGCCCACAATTGATATCGTGCAGAGGGACTCCGGTCAGTCTCGAGGTGAGGAAATTGAAAAGTCTTGACGGCCATCTCTTACTCAAGGGATCCTGCCGCCTCTGTTTCCATCCCGAAACCAGATCGCATCCCTCGTCGAGCCTCTTCACCAGTTTGGAGATCTCAGCGGGACAATCCTGCAGGTCCGCGTCCAGCGTCACAATGATCTCTCCGGTGGCCAGACGAAAACCGGCCGACAAAGCCGCGGACTTGCCGAAGTTTCTCCGCAGCCGAACAATCTTAACGTGAGAGTCCTTCTCCTGAAGCCGCCGCAGGACCTGAAACGAGCCGTCCGTGCTGCCGTCGTCGACAAAAATACACTCATAGTCGGACGAAATCGCCGTCACCGCCGCCAGGATCTCCTCGTAGAGTTCCGAGAGTGACTGGCACTCGTTGTATAAAGGAACGATTACGGATATGCTCTTCATGGGCGGAAGTGAAAAGCTTCATTATAGCACTGAAGACTTCTCCCCAATCCCGGCCAGAGAAAGTATTTCCGGGGACGGCAGCCTTGCGGAGCTTCGTCCCTTCTTTGATTGCGGGAACTCAACGCTTCGGCGCAAGAAGAAGGAGCGGCGAGAGGGTGACGGCAGCATTGAAGCGACGCCCTGGGGGGCCCGAGGCTACTCCGATTCGAGGGTGTCGTTAAAGGAGTGATCAGCCGGGGGGTGCATAGCAAGCAAACCCGGGCAGCTCAACTCCGTTAGGAGTGATATGTTTATA
>JBHHYX010000186.1:0-9968 GCA_046757765.1 Acidobacteriota bacterium
GGTTGTTCTCCAGGGGAACCTCTCGGCCTGGACCTCTCCTAAGTGAGACAACGCGTTCAGCCCAACGGAACGTGTCGCCGAATCTCTCCGATTCGACTGCGGGTTGGCGCCACTTGTTGCCGCCAAGGACATTTGAAAGTGAGCGAGCCGCTCAAGAAAAAAGGGCGGACCACCCCGTCTTGGCCAACACCCAGAGCAACCAGAAGCTTCCAACGGTGCCCACAGCCTTTCCAAACGAAATCCTCTTTCCCACCACGGAGAGGCCCAGGGAGAGGAGATAGATGAGGTAAAAGGAGAAGACGTCCACGGAGGAGGCAACGGTGTAGAGAACGGAAGACTCCGTTCGCTCGACCAGGAGACCCAGGTTGGATTGGACGATGTTCTGGACCTGAATCCCCTCTTTGTCCTCCGTCAGCATGACAACGAGGACCGACAGCACCGACACCAGAGCGGTGTAAAAAAAGAAGCTGTGACAGGTGACGGAAAAGACCTTCCGAAAAGTGCTCTCCGAACCGCCAAGGACCAGGCCCAAGAGCAGAACTCCGGCCACCAGCAAGACCACGATGACACTGAAGATGGGTCCGAGATAGGAGAGATAGCGGACAAGTGCTTGCTCACTGACCCGCTCAATCTGCTCTTCTTGTTGCTCCCTCGTCAGTTCCTGAAACTGGGAATTCTGCTGCATCTGCTGGCGCAGAATGGTCTTGAAACCGATGGAGTTGATGATGTAAACGTTGGTTAAGGCCGCGATCAGGACCACCAGCAACAGCGGCGGCGCCCAGTTGGGACGACGGTTGATTTCCTGGAAGGTTCGCGTGGGTTCTAAAAAGATTCCATAGAGTCGCCACCAGGAGCCGGGAGAAGAATCCCAACCGGCTGGAGGTTGATCTTCCACATGAATGTTTTGCTCGGCCATAAGGATCTCGCTACACTTCCAGGGTAATCACAGAGTTCTCTCCGGGACGGTCTGATAGGATGCGCCCCGGCACGTTTTCTATTCTAATCGGTGACCCCAGTGAGTCAAGCTCCAAATCGGCAGAGAATTCCGATGTTGGGAGTTGGGAGTTAAAAGGCATGGTTGCAGCCGGAGGGAATGACCCCCCTGATGACGCCGTGTGGGAGGAAACGCCGCACCTGGACACCCCTGTCTACGGAATAGACGAAAGGCCGGCAAGGTGGTGGGAGTGCCTCCTTTACGGCTGGCAGCACACACTGGTGGACATTTCTCCATTTGTGTTGCCACTGGCGATCGCGGGGGCCCTCCAGATGTCCTCTTCCGAAAAGGCTCAATTCATCAACTTCAGCCTCTTCGCTATGGGAGTGGCGACCCTCCTGCAGACTACGATCGGGAACCGACTGCCCATCATTCAGGGTCCCTCCGCCACCCTGACGGCCACTCTGGCACCCATCGCCGGCCAACTGGGGGCGCCCGCCATGTGGGGTGCTGTCTTCGTAGGGGCTCTGGTGGAGATGCTCATCGGTGCTTCCAGAGTTCTCAGGTCTCTGAGAAGACTGTTTCCCCCCATCGTCTCAGGCATTGTCGTCGTCAGCATCGGAATCGCGCTTGGGCAGGTGGCGGTTGGCCTGGCGGTTGGAGAGGGCGCTCCTCTCAACTTCTTCTTTGCAGGGGCCGTGATCGCCCTCATCTTTGTGCTGCAAGTCCGTTTCAGGAAACCGTTCTCGGGGATTCTCTCGCGAGGCGCGGTGTTCTTTTCGATCCTGATTGTGGGCGTCGGCCTCGCCACCCTGCTGGGTCGGGTGCGCTGGGAGCTGGTGGCCGAGAAGCCCTGGCTGGAGTGGCCGGTCCTGTTCCCTTACGGCGCTCCCGGGTCAGGCTGGGCCTTTGGTGTCGCTGCCATTCTAGCGGTCATGGCGGGCTACCTGGGTTCAATCGTGGAGTCGATTGGGGACTATGCGGCCACCTGTGCGGTTGCGGGCGAGACTTTCAAAGTGAAGCACATGAACCGGGGAATCTTTGCCGAAGGACTGGCCTGCGCCCTGGCTTCCCTCTTCGGCGGTCTTCCCTGTACCAGCTACACGCAGAACATCGGAATCATCGCCACTACCCGAGTGGCCAGTCGCTTCGTGGTCCAGCTGGCGGCCTGCGTCTTGCTCCTCTACGGGCTTTGTCCCAAGTTCGGAGCCCTTCTGGTGGCTATGCCGCGTTCCGTTCTGGGAGGCGTTTTCATTGTCGTCTGCGGCATGATCTCGCTCTCCGGAATCCGGCTCCTGAACGCGTCCAGACCCACCACCGCAAACCTTCTCCTGGCGGGAACGACACTCATCTGCGCCCTCACCATTCCCGTCTATGCAAAGTTTCGGTTGGGAGAAGTATGGCTGGGCCAACTGCCCACCTTTCCGAGACTGATCCTGACCAATCCGGTCATTCTGGCGGTCCTGCTGGGCATCGGCTTGAACCTCCTCCTGAACGTGGTGCTGGGAGGCGAAGAGGACTCCTGAGCGAGGTGGAGAGGCAATGACGGCGGCACTCCTGAATTCTACTCAGGCGACCGGCAATCCCGAGCAGTGATGTCTGGATCGCCGCCTGGCTACTGTGCCGCAACCTGCGTTCTTTACGCCCGCGACCCACCACTTCGACCACCTGCCCCCAAGAGCCCGCTTTTGAACCTAGCCCGGACTATTCACCAGCTTTCTGCTGCGGCGCCGTTATCATCCGCGCTGACTGCGTTGCCCACCCTCGGCCTCCTCGACGTAATGCACGACTACGCCTCCTGGATACCCTGGCCCTGGCCACCATCATCTCGTTGTTCTCAGGTGGAGTCTATTTTCTCGCCCGGTCCAGTCTGTTCCAGCAACTGGACCGGCAACTCGCCCATGACATCTCGGCCATCAGAGCGGTTCTGGGGGAGGGAGTCGTTGAGCTGGCAGAGATCGAAGAACACGGGTCGATGCAACTCTTCCACGTTGCGGAGGGGCAGCGGCTTATTTATCAAACCCGTCTCTGGAACATAACAGGGTTAGGGGCCGCTCTGGAGAGTGCCAACGGCGATGCTTCCCGTTCCTGGAAGCCGGTAACAGGCAGGTCCTACCGCCTCAAGATCTCCACTGTCCCGGTCCCAAAGGGCAGTCGGCTGATCGCGGTGGCACGTGAGGAGGGAACCATACGACAAAGCCTCAAGCGTCTGAAAACCACTCTTTTCATCGTTTTTCCCTTCGCCATCATCCTGGCGGTGGTGGTGGGGCATTTCCTGGCCGGGAGAGTGCTGTCTCCAATCGGCGCCATGGCCTCCAAGGCTGAACAGATCACCGCGCAACGACTTTCTGAGCGGCTTCCGGTGCAGGATCCGGATAACGAGTTGGGACGCCTGGCAGTCGTTTTCAATCGGACCCTGGCAGGGCTGGAGGAGTCTTTTGGCAGGCTGCGCCGTTTCACAGCCGACGCCTCCCATGAACTGCGCACCCCCCTGACCGCCATCCGAAGTGTGGGCGAGGTTGGACTCAGCAAGAGTTTAGAGCCGGCAGCCTACCGGGAAGTCATTGGAAGTATGCTGGAAGAGGCGGACCGTCTGGCCAGCCTGGTGAATGCCCTGCTCATCCTGACCCGTGCCGATTCGGGAAAGGCGAGGTTGGATCGTCAACCTCTGGACCTGAGTCTGCTGGCGGAAGACGTTTGCGATTACCTGCGCGTGCTGGCGGACGAAAAAAAGCAGGACATGCGCCTCGAGGTTCAAGAGAGACTGGTAGTCGCTGGTGACCGCGCCACTCTGCGGCAGGCACTGGTCAACCTTGTGGACAATGCCATCAAATATACACCCGCAGGGGGTCGGATCCGGATTGTGGTGAGGCCGTCGTCGAAGGGCAGAGCCGCCATCGAAGTGATTGACGAGGGTCCGGGGATCGATACCTGCGATCAGGAGCGGATTTTTGACCGCTTTTACCGAGTAGACAGGGGGGATGGGAGTAAGACGGGAGGAATTGGGCTGGGTTTGTCCATTGCACGGTGGGCGGTTCAGGCCAACGAAGGGAGCATCGAGTTGGAAAGTGAGGAAGGTGGCGGCAGCATCTTTCGCATCTTGCTGCCTTGTTGACGCCGCTTCCTGGTTTGACGATCTGCTGGTTCGCAAGCCTTGAAAATGCCGTGAAGAGATCATTGCCCGGGAGAGCGCTTCTCCTCGAACTGATACTGGACTTGACTGTCCTGCTACCCGCTCAAGGTTGGGCCTCCTCGCCCCCCAGGTTGACCGCCGGGCTCCTGGAGAGTTGGGGCTTCAACGTGGAGCGTTTCGTAGCCCGAGAGAGGATGACTCTGCGGTGGGCCGGGGCCAGTTTGGACTCCTCTTTCTTTGACCTGAAACGCGCCGGCCGCCTGGCTGGTGTGAGTGAGCTGGAGCAGGGATTGGGATTGGATGTGAGCCCCTTCTCAACCGGTCTCTGGAACACGGGATTCGGTCGGGGAGACCGCGCCCTGCAAGGCATCAGTGGAGTGGACGTCAGCTACAATCTGACCCCGCAGTTGACCGGAGTGCTCACCGTCAACACCGATTTTGGGGAAACGGAGGTGGACAGTCAACAGGTCAATCTGACCCGCTTTTCACTGTTTTTCCCCGAAAAGCGCACATTCTTTTCCCAGGGCTCCAACCAGTTTCGCTTCGGGCTGGGACTGGGTCGCAGCTTTATCCCTTTCTTCTCGCGCCGGGTGGGTCTGTTCCAGGGGCAGAAGGTCCCCATCGATTTCGGGCTCAAGCTGCTGGGCCGCAAGGGACCATGGGGAATCGCCGCTCTGGATGTGCGCACCCGCAAGGCTGCCGGGGCTCGGAGTGCGAACCTGCTGGCCGGGCGCGTCACCTATGATGTGAGCCCCCGTTTGCGCCTGGGGACGGTTTTCACCAATGGGGACCCGGACGGCGTCCACGACAACTCCCTGCTGGGTATCGATGCGGTCTGGCAAACCTCAACCTTTCGAGGTGACAAGAATCTGGCCCTGAGCGCCTGGGCGGCGCGCAGCGGAGGCGATGTTCCCGAGGGAGAGACCACAGGTTGGGGATTTCTGGTGGATTATCCCAATGACCTGTGGGATGTTGCGGCATCGGTCAAAGAGTTCGGCGAGGGCCTGGATCCCGCACTGGGGTTCTTGCCCCGCCCCGGTACTCGCCAGTATCGCATTTCAAGCGCCTTTCAACCCCGCCCTTCGAGTGGAATGTTTTCCTGGGTGCGCCAGTTTTTCTTTGAATCCTCATACAGCCAGGTGGATAACCTGGAAGGGGAAACCGAATCGTGGCGGATATTCACCGCGCCATTCAATGCCAGAACCGAGTCGGGAGAGCATTTGGAGGTTAACGGGTCTCCCCAGTTCGAGTACCTGGATGAACCCTTTGAGATCGCTCCCGGAGTGGTGATCCCACCCGGAGAGTATCATTTCACCCGCTACCGGGCCGAGGCTCAATCCTCTCGAACCCGCTCCTGGCGAATCGGTACTACGGTCTGGTTCGGAGAGTTCTTTGACGGGCGCCTGACCCAGTGGGAAAAATTCGTCAACTGGACCACCCTCTCGGGACGCCTGCGCCTGGAGGTCAATCTGGAAGACGACTTCGGCCGGCTCCCTGAGGGCAATTTCGTCAAACGCCTGTGGCAATGGAAGATAAACTACTCCTTTACTCCCGACCTGAGTTTGAACAGCTTCACCCAGTTTGACTCCGACTCAGGCCGGTTCGGGATGAATAATCGGCTGCGCTGGACGATCCATCCAGGCAAGGACTTCTTTGTGGTCTGGAATCGGAACTGGGAGCATCCTTCGGGTAGCCGGCCGTATGACCTGCTGCCTCTGTCAGATCAGCTTCTGATCAAGCTGGTGTGGACCTTTCGGAGGTAGCAGCGATGTGAGGAGGAAAGAGGGTTTGTTTTCTGCAAGGTTCCTCTCGAGGAGGGGTGGGTTGCGCGGGTCGTCATTACCAAGAAGGCGTGGGATTCCGGGCAAGACAGGTTGAGAGGAGAAAGGACAAGTTGCTTTCGATTCTGTTCATATTGCTGGTCTTGGTGGTCGTGGGGTGGGTGCTCAGGGAGGCGTTTTTTCAGGGTCCGGAAATCGCTCCAACGCCCCTGCCAGATGGGGGGATAATCGATTTGCATTGTCACTGCGCCGGGCTCGGGGCCGGCAGCAGCGGCTGCTATCTCTCACCCGAGATGCGCCGGAGCTGGAAGTATCGACTTTATCTCCGTGGTTTCGGAACCACCGAAACCGAACTCCTCAAGCATGGCGACCAGCTTGGCATAAAGAGAATTGCCGAGCTGGTGAAGGAGTCGCGACACGTCTCGGCGGCGGTTATTCTGGCCCTGGACTGCGTCGTCGACCGCCAGGGACGGGAGGATCGTCCCAGCACGATCTTCAGTATCCCCAATGAGTTCGTGGCTCGGGAAACAGCCCGTTACCCGCAGCTTTACTTTGGCGCCAGCGTCCACCCCTACCGGCGTGATGCCGGGCGGCGACTCGAATGGTGCCGCCTTCATGGGGCCAGGCTGGTCAAGTGGCTGCCCTCCATTCAGTGGATCGATCCAGCCGATCCCGGGCTGGAGCCCTTCTACCGAAAACTGGTCGAGCTGGACCTCCCTCTGCTGTCTCACGCGGGTGACGAAGCGTCCTTTACAAGAGCCCTGGACGAGCTTGCCGACCCGGCTCGACTCGAGCTCCCGCTGAGCCTGGGTGTGCGGGTGATCGCGGCCCATGTCGGTTCCACCGGACGCAATGGGGGAGAGGACAACATGGATCGAACCGTGGCTCTGATGGCCCGGTTCGATAATCTCTGGGCGGATGTTTCCGCTTTGACCCAGATCAACCGCAAACGCTTTTTCCAGCGGGCCCTGGCCACCCCGAAAATCCATGACCGTCTCCTTTACGGAACGGATCATCCCCTGACCAACATGCTGATCGTCTCTCCCTGGTACTTTCCGCTGAGACTGAGAATCGGACAAATGCTTTCGATTTCCAGGGTGGACAACCCGTGGGATCGAGATGTGCTCCTCAAACAGGCACTGGGACTGCCGGCCTCCGTATTCCGCTTGCCGGCCGAGGTGTTGAAGGTGGCCGGCGGGAGCGCCTGCAACCGGGCTCCAGACGGGTAAGGAGCTGGTAGCGGCCAGCTGTCGGGCTTCGCCGGGCTGAATAGCAGTCGTGCCCTTCGGCGCCCGGGAACATTTAGCGCGGCGTCGACCTTGTCAAAGGCCCGGAGGGCCGACATTCGAATAGCCCGGTCCGTAAGGGCCGGGTGGGGGTGATGTCTTCCTCCGACAGGCCCGGAGGGCCGACACAAGAGGGGCAATGGCAACCCAGTCATCACCTCAATGGCCGCTAAGTGCGGCTAGCCCGAGAAGAAGTTCACAAAATGGTCAAGTTGCGCGCTTAGCAACAATGTACACTATCAAATAACGGAGCCCCGACCGTGAGGGAGGGGAGTGCCACGGCTCAAACTCGCCGTCCCCCTCCGGTCGCTAACGCTCCCGGCTCCGTTTTCGTTGCTTTTGCGTACCCTGGTCTGGGCGGTATGAGGTTGCTCGATCCGACCACGTGTGAGAAATGTGGGTTGGTATCGTCAGCCCCACGAGAAAGACGTCGGGGGTTTTGACAAGGTGGATGGATCGGCTTGACATAATAGCTATCGATAGAAGCCTGCAAGCGCTGCGCCCTAACGGCCCATCAGAAGACAACCTGTCTTGCCACCTTTCGCGCTGCCGCCACGGGAGGTGTTGCCAGATGAGTGGAACCAAGAAGAAGCTTGACGCGGTTGCCTTGATGCGATCGATTCGAGACAGGATCTCGGGCGAGATCGAAGGCATGACGCTGCGGGAAGAGCTGGAGTGGCTGTCATCACAGGAACTCAAGGACCCCTTCCTGAAGCGTCTCCGGGAGCGAGCCGCCCAACAAGCCGGTTCAGCGGCCGGGGCTGAGCGTCGCCGCTGATGGCCCAGACCGTTACGCAGCGCGCCCCTTCTCCGAATCCTGTGCACAGATCGAACCCGCGTAGGCGTGCCCCGGGCATCAGAGGGGCTGGCGCGGCCTGAATTCCCCCGCGCCGACTCTCACCGCACCGGTCGGTCCAATCGATCCGTTCCGGTTAAGTTAAGACGGCGGGACTCCGAGCACCACATACGCTACGCTGTGGTACAATGTAGCAATCTGTTAAGGAGTATGGTGCAATGGCCGTGACCAGCATTCGCCTGCAGTCGGACCTGGAACAACCGCTCATCCGGATCGCCTCCAAGCTCAAACGCAGCAAGAACTGGGTCCTCAATCAGGCTCTGCGAGAGTATCTGGCGAGGTGCCAACTGGAAGAGAAGAGATGGCAAGAGACCCTGGTAGCGCTTGAGTCGGTCAAGGAGGGAAGGGTGGTGGAGGGCGAAGCTGTAGAAGCGTGGCTACAGAGTTGGGGAAAAGAGAATGAGCTTTCCCCGCCCAAGTCATGAGGCTCAGCTATTCGCGGGAAGCCGTCGAGGACCTGGAGCGCCTTCGTGATTTCATCGCCGAGAAGAGCCCACCAGCAGCAGCCCCCATTGCTGAGCGTTTGATCAAAGGGATAGAGAAACTCAAGACCTTTCCAAGACTGGGTCATCCCGTCGAGAAAGCACCTGATCCGGACAGAATCAGAGATGTCCTGGTGGGGGATTATGTCGTCAGGTATCTTCTCCTTGACCGGTCCGCCCTTATTCTACGGATTTGGCACCAGCTGGAGAATTGGCCTGAGTCTCCCGTTGCAGACCCCCTCGATGCAGGAGAACGATGACTGGTGATCCCAAGGGCCGCGGCCTTTTTATCGTCGATAACAGCGTTTCAGGCTGGTCCGGCCTGCGTTACTCAAAGAGTGGACCGAAATTGCCAAGGCCTTTGACATTGCAACGGGCTACTTCGAGATTGGCGCCCTGCTGGCTCTTGACGGCGTCGGCCTCGGCAAGACCTTCGTGGGGCTGATGCGGATCGAGCGGCTGGTGTTGAACATGAGGGCAAACGGGTGGTGCTCTTCGCTCCCAAGGGCGCCAAAGAAGGTGTCTGGGAACCGCATTTGCGCCAGTGGCTCCCTCACATCGGCGGCGTCGGCGGCAACGCGGACTTCAGCAACCTTGCCGTCTTCAGCCACACGGATCTGGGCCGCAAGGGGGACTTCCCGGAGCGATTCCGCCGCATCGCCGCCCTGGCCGACGTCGTCATCATCGACAAGGCCCATCACTTCCGCAATCCGGGACGCAGGGGCGACCCGGCCCAAGGCCGGGAGTCATCGCGCTACTACAGGCGGCTGCGACCGCTCTCGACTCACCAGCCCTGGGGCGTCTTTTTCGTGAAGTTCGAGCCCAAGAGACTCCCCGTGGTCGCGCTGCGCCGTATCCTGAACCAGGTCACCCTCCAGACAGGAGCCTCGGCCAACCCCGCCGACCGCAACGCCTGGGCCGCCGACGACCTGCTCTTCGTCTCCAGCTACGGCGAGGCCGAAAAGCGCCAGATCAGCTTCGCCCACTTCTCCAAGGCGCGGGGGAGCCGCGATCTGCCCACCCTATTCTGGGCTATATGTCACTCCTACGGAGTTCTAATCCGGTCTTGGCCTTTTGGCTACAAACATTTCACCCCTACCGGGGTTGTGGAAGGTGGTCTACTGAACGGACTGAGGAGACTTTTTCCAAGCCACTGAACCACGAACGTGAGGAAGTGGCCATCCGGATGGGCCGGGCGCTAACGCTTCGGTTCAGTTTACATTTGAGTTGTCGTCCGACACCCGATCCTCTGGCTGAGTTGGGACGCGCCGACTGGAGTATGGCTCTGTCGGTAATAGTCACAAGTCTGACTCCCTCGGGAACCAGGGCCGGATTTGTGCATAATGTAAGGGGGAGAGGTTTACTTATGGACCCACGATTGCAACACACCTTCGAGCTTTTCGAGAATACGGGCCGACTTTTTCATAGGGCCCTCGAGTCGTTGGCCCAGGAAGACTGCCTGAAGCGGCCCCGAGATGCAAATCCGATGATCTGGC
>JBHHYX010000187.1:0-9968 GCA_046757765.1 Acidobacteriota bacterium
GCGAGTCAGCGCGCCCCTACAGGGCCGGGGCATGGGGGTGGCCGGACAACCAGGGTTGTCACCCCTGGCTATTGAAATCCGCCCCTTCGGGGCTCATGCCTCGTTGGTCTGAGGCACCGCCTCACTAGGATTGAGGCAAGAATTCGGGTTGAGCCGCGCGTTGATGGGGTCACTGGCAGCCAGCCGGCCGGTACTGGGAATCAACCTTCGTCGAGTAAGGAATCTACAAAGGCCGGCGCCGAGAAAGGAATCAAGTCCTCCACCCTCTCCCCGATTCCAATGTAGCGGATGGGGATCTTCAACTCCCGGGCGATGGAGACTACAATTCCGCCTTTGGCGGTACCGTCCAGTTTGGTCACTATGATTCCGGTCACTCCGACCGCGTTGAGAAACTCGCGGGCTTGAACCAGGCCATTCTGGCCCGTGGTGGCGTCCAGCACCAGATCAATTTCATGAGGAGCGCCTTCGACTTCCCGAGAAGCGATTCGCTTCATTTTCGCCAGTTCCCTCATGAGGTTGCGGCTGGTGTGGAGGCGACCCGCCGTGTCCACGATAACGATGTCTTTCCTTCTCGCCCTGGCGGCGGCAATGGCGTCGAAGAGTACGGCCGCCGGGTCGGTTCCAGAGGACTGCTTGACGATCTCGGAACCGGTTCGTTCAGCCCAAACCATTAATTGTTCGACTGCAGCAGCGCGGAAGGTGTCGGAAGCGCAAATGAGGACCTCTTTCCCCACCTGGTTGAATTGGTGAGCAAGTTTGCCAATGGTGGTCGTCTTGCCGACGCCGTTGACTCCCACCACCAGGATGACATGGGGCTTCACAGCGGAAAGGGCAACCTCCTGGATGGGGCGGGCGAGGATGTCGAGCAAACGGCGGCGCAGCATCCGCCTGACCTCGAAAGAAGTCAAATAACGCCGGCCGCGCGTCTCACTCCGGATCTCATCGATCATTCCCATCGTTGTCGCAACGCCCAGATCGGAGCTGATCAAGACACTTTCCAGATCCTCCATTTGCTCCTCACTCATGGGACTTTCCGATGTTCCCATGATGGCGTTGATCTTGCCGCTCAAGTCCTTCTTGGTGATTTGAAGTGCCTCTTTCAGGCGCTTCAAGTAGCCTGGATCCTCTCTGTACTGAAAAATGCTCATCTTGTCTCCACCGGCCTATCCGGGTGTCTCAGAAATGATCGTCACGAAGAACTGGAAGGGCGTTGGGCGGGCAGTCACAGCCGCGCAACTGCAGCTGGGAGGCTGACGGTGCGCAACGCAGTCGGCCGGACAACCCCGGATTGTGCGTCGGCTCCCCACCCGGAGTGGAACCCAAATAATCGGCGAACACTCTGGGGGTCCACGGCCAGCAGTTTCCACAACGCCATCCGCTGGATGCCGGTGAGCCTCCTGGAGTGCCGCCGTTCGAGGACTCTTTGGGTCTCCTCGCAGCGGGACCCCTTTATCATGCTCTGACAGTAACGCCTGGCGACAATATCGTCAAGCGTTGTCAAGTTGTCCAACGGACTTGCGCATCACGGATTTGAACAGCAAGATTGTGGGTGGGTCGGGTCCTTTTGGGGGCTGACAAGACCGGTTCGACCGGCTGCACAAGGGCGCCTTGACCGCGCCGTGCCCATGGCGAACCAGTAAAGGCTGCGCTGTGGATGTCAACGTTGACAGGCGCACCTCAGGTTCGTTCCCTCACCGAACCCGGGGAGGAGGAGGAGATGTCCGTTGGAGTGGAGGCCAGGGATCTCAAAAAGGTCTACCGTTCGGCTCCCCGGAGCTCGGGGCCCCAGAACACCTGGACCGGGCGGCCCACCCGACGAAAACCCCGGCGCAAGGTAGAGGTTGTGGCTCTGGATGGGCTCAATCTGGAGGTGGAAACGGGGCGGATCTTGGGTCTTCTGGGCCCCAACGGAGCGGGCAAGTCGACCACCATCGGAATTTTGACAACCCGGATTCGGCCCTCCTCGGGCCAAGCTCTGATCGGGGGTTTTGACGTCTGGAATGAGTCACTTGCCGTCAAGCCGCTAATTGGGATCGTGCCCCAGAGTCCGAATCTGGACTTTTCTTTGACCGCCCGCGAGATTCTGCTCTTCCACGGCGCCTATTTCGGGCTTTCGGCTGGGGAGAGAAGACGCCGCGCCGAAGACCTCCTGCGGCGCTTCCAGCTCAGCGGCCGGGCCGACCAGATGGCCAACGGGTTTTCGGGCGGTATGATGCAGAGACTCTCCATCGCCCGGGCTTTGATGCATCGGCCCTCGGTCCTGTTTCTGGATGAGCCGAGCGCCGGTCTGGATCCGCAAAGCCGGCTCCTGCTGTGGGAGATCATCCGTGAGATTCACGAGCAGGGGACAACGATCCTGCTGACCACACATAACATGGAGGAGGCCGACCGCCTGTGCCAGCAGGTCGCCATTATCGACCATGGCCAGATTATCGCCCAAGGAACTCCCGAAGCGCTCAAGAGCTCGGTGCCGGGAGGCTTCTTGCTGCGCCTCCGTTTTGATTCCAAGGTGAGCGGCCTGACCCCGGCACTGGCCGATCTAGCCGAAATCCGGGACGTTCGGGAAGTGGAGGAGACGGGGTTGGACGTTTATGCGGATAGAGGCGGGGAACTGCTTCCGCGGATCTGGGAGGAGGCGACCCGCCTGGGCCTGAACCTCAATGACATCCATATCGCTGAACCCAGCCTGGAGAATCTCTTTTTGCACCATACCGGACGGAGCCTGAGGGAATGAACTGGAAGACGTTCTGGGCCATGCTGCGCCGAGACGCCCACGTGGCTAGACGTAATTTCGTCCCGCTTCTGCTGCAGACTCTGGTGCAGCCGATGCTTTTTGTTTTCATTTTTGGCCGCATCATGACCACCGGCGGCCTGCTGCCGGAGCGGTATAAGAGCCTGCTGCTGCCGGGAATCATCGCCATCAGCATGGTCTTGTCCGGAATCCAGGGAGTCGTGATGCCGCTCATCGCCGAGTTTCAGTTCTCGCGCGAGATCGAAGACCGCCTGCTGGCCCCCATCCACATCGAATGGCTGGCGGTCGAAAAGCTGGTGGCCGGCACCCTGCAGGCTCTGGCCACGGGTCTGTTCGTCATCCCGGCGGCTTGGCTGGTCATGGGCTCGGGGGTCGAGGTCAGCTTCCAGCATCCGATTCATTTTCTACTTGTTGCACTCCTGGTTGCTTTCCTGGCCTCGGGGGTCGGCCTGGTACTCGGGTGTACGGTCAATCCCACCCAGATCGGGCTGATGTTTACCCTCGTGTTTGGACCCATGATCTTCTTTGGCTGCACCTATTATCCGTGGAGCACGCTCGATTCTTTCCCGCTCCTCCAAAAGCTGGTTTTGCTCAACCCGATGGTCTACGCAAGCGAGGGGTTCAGGGCGGCCACCGTTCCCGAGTTTCCCCATCTCTCCAATCTGATCTGTTTCTCCGGCTTGGTGACTTTCGACCTCATTTTCCTGACCTTGGGCCTGCGCCAGTTCCGTGCCAAAGCCATCGGCTGATTGGCGACAGGCACGAACCCACATTTCTCACACCGAGTCAGGCTCCGCCCCGGACAGACGAGCGGTGTAGTGGCCCTGATTCCCAACCCCACCGGCCCTGTGAGCGGTGGTTCTCGGGTTTGACGGGACCCGTCCCGAGTGGCGTCGAACCGGTCAGCTGAGCACTTCATGGAGTTGTCAAACCCGCCTTCCACCGGGACAGGCCCGGTGGGGGGCTCTGGTGCTGCCATCCGCCCCCTAGTTGTCAAACCTGGCTTCCACCGGGGCAAGCCCGGTGGGGGCCCACGCTCCAGCCATTGGCTGATCGTTGCTTTACGGTGGCCTATGTTGCCAACTGCACAACTTGACTCAACTTTAAAGATTACCGCCACCCTGGTGCGGCCGGTCTACGGCAGAACCGGAATCATCCGTGCTGGCCGTGTTGCCCGCCCGCCCTCGGTCTCCTCGACGTAGTGCACGACTGCGTCTCCTGTGGCCTCGGTCGTAACACCTTGTCAGCGCGGCGCTTTCAGCTCTTCGCTGGGACCGGGTGTGAGAAATCCGGTCAAAAGAGCGCTTCTTCGGTGTGGGGATCAAATAGCCTGGCTTGGTCCATATCAAGAACCAACTCGATGGCGTGATCCGTTTGGGCCCTCGTCTTGGGACTCAATCGAACAATGATCTGGTGCTTGCCGAGTAGACAGGTAGCCAGCACTTCGCTGCCCACTGGCTCCAGGAATTCCACTCGGCCCATGATCACATTGTCATCAGTGGGACCCTCGTGCGACGACCCCTCGAGAATGTCCTCTGGTCGAATACCCAAAAGCAGGCGCCGAGAGGTCGATTGGCGCCGCTTCAACAGGGCTGTCAACGCCTCAGGGACCTTGAGGCGGAATTCACCTTCCTCCAGAAACAGGCCACTCTCCCGCTCGACCACCGAGCAGTCGATCATGTTCATCGGCGGACTGCCGATGAAGCCGGCCACAAACCGGTTGGCGGGATGATCGTAGATCTCCAAGGGCGCCCCTACCTGTTGGACCACGCCGTCCTTGAGCACCACCAACCGGTCCCCCATGCTCATAGCCTCCACTTGATCATGCGTGACATAGATCATGGTGGCCTGAAGACGTTTATGCAGTTTGATCAACTCGGCTCGCATGGCCACTCGCAGTTTGGCGTCCAGGTTACTGAGCGGTTCGTCAAAGAGGAAGGCCTTAGGTTGGCGAACGATGGCCCGCCCCACGGCGACGCGCTGTCGCTGACCGCCAGAGAGGGCCTTCGGTTTTCTCTTCAGAAAGGGGGTCAAATCCAGGGTCTCTGCTGCCTGGCGGACGCGCCGTTCGATTTCCGATTTGGCAAGTCTCCGCATCTTGAGGCCAAAGGCCATGTTTTCATAAACCGTCATATGCGGGTAAAGCGCGTAGTTCTGAAACACCATGGCGATGTCCCGATCCTTGGCCGGCAGAGGGTTGACCAACTGGCCGGCAATATAGATCTCTCCCTCGGAAATCGTTTCGAGTCCTGCGATCATGCGCAACAAGGTCGATTTGCCGCAGCCCGACGGTCCAACCAGAATAACGAACTCGCCATCTTTGATTTTGATGTGGACGCCAGCGACCGCTCGCGTTTCCCCCGCGTAGATTTTGGAGACGTTTTGGAGTACGACGTCGGCCATATTTCAGGAAAATTGTAACCTGAGTCGTGCGATTCCTGCCAATGAGTCACGCCAGCATGTTATGTTCCAGCAGGCCGAGGGCAGCCTCGGGGTGGGATGATCTGCAATTCCGAGCCAGGTTTTTGAGGCTCCGGCTCGGTATCGGAATCGGTATCGCAATCGCTATCGCCGTCGATTGCGAGGGAGGCCCCTGGAGGCGTAGTCGTACACTACGTCGAGGAGGTCGAGGGCGGGCGACGCAGTCGGCGCGGACGATTCCGGTTCTGAGTAGACTGGGTGTGAGAAATCCGGGCTAGAATGGACAATCCTATCCCCATGTCAAAGTTAGTCTTCTTTTTCAGATATGCGCACAGGCAATGGCCAGTGATCGTTCTTCTGACGCTCTCATTCACTTGCCTGGGGTGTCAATCGGGTGGCCGAACCGAAGAGGGTGACGCCTCTGCCGTTCGGATCAAGTATTGGTCGGCAACCAACCCAAATGAAGTCGAATTAGCTCGTCAGATTGCGCGCGATTGGAAGGCACAGCATCCCCACATCCTGGTGGAGGTCGAGCCGATTCCGGCCAGCATCTCGTCCGAGGAGGTCTTGTTGGCCTCAATCGCGGGAGGGACGACGCCCGACCTCTGTTCCAATATCTGGCCTGGGGCGCTGGAGCAGTACATCGAAGCCGACGGATTGGTTCGCCTCGATGATTTTCCCGATTTCTTTACCGTAATGCTGGCACGGATGCCCGAGAATGTGCTGCAACGATTTCGCTCCGAGGATGGACATTATTACCAGGCACCCTGGAAGACCAATCCCATCATGATGCAGATCAATCTGCGAATGTTTCGCCAGGCGGGCATCGATCACCCACCCAGGACGTATACGGAATTCCTCGACCTGGCGACGAAGCTGACGCGAGACACCGATGGCGATGGGGAGATCGACCATTGGCTGCTCTCTATTGATCTGCAGCCTGTCTGGTACAAGCGCATGTTTGATTTCTACCCATTCTATCTGGCCGCCACGGGCGGAAAGGCCTTAGTCCAGGGAAGTAAAATACTATTTGACAATCAGGCCGCAGTGGAGGTGTTTCGTCTGTTTCGCGAGTTGTTTCGCCGCGGTGCCGTCATCAAGTCCTTGTCCTACACGGACCCTTTCTTGCAGGAAATTGTCGCTGTCAAGCCCAATGTCGGCCCCTGGAGCATCGCTGATATAGAGCGGAAGCGGCCGGGCCAGATGGAATATGCCTACGCGCCCCTGCCACTCCCGGATGGAGTCCCGGGTCCGGCAGTGACATTTGGTGATTATAAGAACGTGGCCATCTTCAGCAGCTGCCGCCATCCCCAAGCCGCCTGGGAATTTGTTCAGTTCATGATATCAAAGGAGAATGACCTCCGACTGTTAGAAGTTACCGACCAACTTCCCATTCGCGGCGGGCTATTGGATGATCCTGTTTTTGCCAACTTCTTTCAACGGAATCCAAAATTGATTGGCTTTGCTCAGCAGGCGTTGAACACTCGGGGAACGGATACCGCGCCGGAGCTCAAGGAGATCTTTGACGCGCTGGCTCAGGAGTTTGAAGCCTGCGCCATCCTGGGACTGAAATCACCGGAGCAGGCGGTGAAGGACGCGGCCCGCCGCAGCCGCCTGATTCTGTCACTGCGATGAAGTTCGTTCAGTTCAGCCGCCTCTGCAACGGGAGTCGGGTTTTCACCGGTACATCAACTCTCTTCATTAACCACACCATCACATTTCGGGATAAGTGCGCCTTCACCTTGACATCTGTTATTCTGGCGCCGCAATGAGTCGACGGCTTGGGCGGAAAGTTGACCGGGTGGGCTACTGGATGTCTCTGCCCTATGTGCTGCACTTCCTCGTCTTCATGGCCTACCCACTCATCTTTGCCTTCGTGTTGGTTTTCCACAAATGGAATATCTACACACCTATGAAATGGGTGGGACTGGGGAATGTCCGCTTTCTGTTGCAGGATGGCTGGGTCTGGAAAGCGCTGTTCAATACGCTCTATTTCATTTTGATTCACATTCCGTCGCAACTGGTCGTGGCGTTGGGTCTGGCCCAACTGCTGAACCGAAACCTTCGCGGACGCAGCTTTTTCCGCGCCGCTTACTTCATGCCCGTGGTCGTCTCCGGCGTGGTCGTCACCATCCTCTGGCAGCAACTCTATGGGCAGGACACGGGGTTGATCAATGCGGCTCTCGGGACGCTCGGCCTTCCCAAAGTCCCCTGGTTGACTGATTACCGACTGGCAATGCCTTCAATCGCGCTGATGGCTACCTGGAAGAATGTGGGTTTCTATGTCGTTTTGTTTCTTGTGGGGCTGCAAACCGTTCCTCGATCACTCTATGAAGCGGCGGAGTTGGACGGGGCATCCGGCTGGCAGCAGTTTTTCCGCATCACGATTCCCATGCTCAATCCCACCATCCTGCTGGTGTTGATCCTCTCCACCATCGGCGGCTTTTCACTTTTCATCGAACCTTACATAATGACCGGTGGCGGTCCGGCCGGCAGCACCCTCTCGGGCGTGCTCTATCTGTACAAGCAGGCGTTCTTCTTCAACCGGATGGGTTATGCGGCCACGATTGGATTCTTTTGGGCATTGATGATCCTCACCGTGGTCGTGCTTCAGCGCAAGCTGGTCGAACAGGACATTGAGTGATGAAGAGAATCGGGCTCTACATGGGGTTGATTGTGGGAGCGATCCTCTTCCTCTATCCCTTTCTCTGGATGGTCTCGGCCACAATCAAGCCGGAAATGGAAATTGGCGGGTTTCACCTCATCCCCGAGCAACTCAGTTGGGAGAACTACCGCCTCGTTTTCACCAAGATTCCCATTGGCCGGGCGTTCTTCAATAGCATTTTTGTCTCAACCACGGCCACGGCTTTCGCCATCCTGTTCGGAGCTGTTGTCGGCTATGCTCTGTCGCGCTTGTTCTTTCCCGGTCGAGATCTGATTTTCAACCTCATTCTCTTTACCCTGATGATTCCGGCGCCATTGACATTGATCCCTCTCTACACGCTGATTGTGCGGTTGGGTTGGGTCGATACCTATCAGGCGCTCATCGTACCCGCAATGGTGAGCGGGTTTGGCATTTTGCTTTTCCGGCAATTCTTCCGCACCATTCCACAGTCGTTGATCGAGGCGGCGCGACTGGATGGTTGTACGGAGTGGCAAATCTTGTTTCGCATCGTTCTTCCGCTCTCCAAACCAGTCGTCACGACCGTGGGTATCTTAACCTTCATGGGGATCTGGAACGACCTGTTGTGGCCCCTGCTCGTCATTCACGATCAACAGCTCATGACCATGCCGCAGATGGTGGCGCTCTTTTCAATTGGCGGATTGGCGGAAGCCAGGTTGGGGTTGCAATTGGCCGCGGCCACCCTTCTGGCGCTGCCGGTGATCATCGCCTATACCGTCTTTCAACGGCAATTCATCCAGAGCATGGCCAGTAGTGGATTGAAAGGCTGAGGTCAGTCGGGTCTCGCAGGCACTTTGGCGCTTCCCGGTCAGCCATCCAGTTGGGGGCTGAGACTGCTCCACCTGGATGACCCCAATGAATCGATCACATTGAAGGCCAGTCAATGGTGATCACACACAGGCATTATCAGGCCCCGATTATGACTAAAAACGATCGACAGCATGGCTTTCCCGAATTGTTCATTCGTCATGACGCCAATCCAATCCTCTCGACTGCCGATTGGCCTTACCCTGCGAACACGGTTTTTAACGCCGGCGCCACGCGGCTGGAGAGTGGAGAGACGCTGCTCCTGGTTCGGGTTGAGGATCGAAGGGGCATCTCGCACTTGACAGCTGCCCGCAGTTCTGACGGCATCTCGAACTGGCTGATTGATTCACAGCCCACGTTGATGCCCGATTCTGAAGAACACCCCGAGGAGATGTGGGGCGTCGAAGATCCGCGCGTCGTTTACCTCCCCGAGACACAACAATACGCAGTGACCTATACTTCCTACTCCCGCCATGGGCCGCTGGTCTCGCTGGCGCTGACAAAAGACTTTGTCAGCTGGCAGCGAAAAGGCGCCCTCACCGTGCCGGAGAACAAAGACGCCGCCCTGTTTCCCAGGCGCTTTGGCAATCGCTGGGCGCTGCTGCACCGTCCCGCTCCCGGAGGCACGGCCCACATCTGGATTTCATTCTCCCCCGACCTCAGACACTGGGGAGAGCATCAAGTGGTACTGGAGGCTCGAAGCGGCGGCTGGTGGGACGCGGAAAAGATCGGACTCTCACCGCCTCCCATTGAAACAGAAGACGGTTGGCTGGTCATTTACCACGGGGTGCGAATGACTGTCTCGGGGGCGATCTACCGACTCGGATTGGCCCTGCTTGACCTGGAAGACCCGCGTCGAGTGATCCGCCGCGGCGACGAATGGGTGTTCGGCCCAGAGGCGCCCTACGAGCGGGTCGGCGACGTCGGGAATGTGGCCTTTCCCTGCGGCACGGTATTGATGCCGGAAGCAGGTAGCCTGCGCCTCTACTATGGAGCTGCTGACACGTCCATCGCCCTGGCTACGGGCAATCTTGACAACATGCTCGATTGGCTCAAACTTCACGGGCAGTGACGGGAACCATGCTGAAGAGGAGGAGGCCGGCGAAGCCGGATTCAGTTTTCATGCCCCACAACCAGCCACTACGAACGGGTGTGGCTTGTTTTTCTGTGAATGAACCCCGCCTGAAGACGGGGCTTTCCAGGAGGTCGAATTTGAATACGTGTTTAGCGTAGGACAAGGGAATCCCACAGGCCTGGTGGCGTCAATCCCGCAGGGATTGTGTCTTCCAGCCCAGGGTTTCCGAA
>JBHHYX010000188.1:0-9921 GCA_046757765.1 Acidobacteriota bacterium
ATCGAGGACGGTTCAACCCCTTCGCCAAAGATCTTTCGAATCAGATAAAGCTCCTCGTTGGCAAGCTGAGGAGAAACGATCAGGCCAATACTGGCGGGCCCGAACTTCTCCAATGCCGCATTCAGGACTGTGGCCACCTGATGGATGGCCGTCTCCCAGTCGGAGCTTTGGAGTGTCCCTCCTTGCCGGAGATAGGGAGATTCGATTCTATTCTCATCGACAAAGGTGTATCCAAAGCGTCCCTCATCACACATCCACCACCGGTTGACTTCGGCATTGAAGCGGGGCTTGATGCGCTGAATACGCCTTCCGCCCGCTTTGTAGCTTCTTTGGCTGGCGTTGTAGTGAATGGTAATGTTGCAGCCACGGGAGCAGCCGGGGCAGATGGAATCCCGGGTGGAGAGGTACCAGACCCGGCACTTGAATCGAAACTCCCGTTCCGTCAATGCCCCCACCGGGCAGATGTCAATGACGTTCCCGGAGTAGGGATTGTCCAACTCCTTTCCTGGAGAGAGATCCACCACCGAGCGATGACCGCGGTTGAAGATGCCCAGTTCATGTGTCCCGGAGATCTCCTCGGTGAAACGGGTGCAGCGGCTGCAGAGAATGCACCGTTCCTGGTCCAGGATCACGCGTGGGCCCAGCGGATAGGCTTTGCGCCGTTTGATCTTGTCTTCCAGAAATCGGCTCTTGTAGCGACCATAGAGCATGTAGAAGTTCTGCAGATCGCATTCTCCCGACTGGTCACAAACCGGGCAGTCGAGAGGATGGTTGGTGAGAAGAAACTCGAGCATGGACTTGCGCGCCTGCCGCACTTCTTCGCAGGTAGTGGACACCTGCATCCCATCGGCAACGGCCGTGTTGCAGGAGATCTCGAGCTTGGGCCTGTTTTCCACCTTGACAAGACACATCCGGCAGCTCCCGGCCACCGAGAGTCCGGGGTGATAGCAATAGCGTGGGATGTAGATGCCGACCTTTTCCGCCGCCTGAATGACGGTGGTTCCCGGCTGGACTTGGATGTCTTGTCCGTCGATGGTGAGGGTCGGCATGGTTAAGTACTCCAATCCGCAAATACGGTAACGTATGTTGCGGCCCGAGGTGAAGGGTCAGATCGACGAGCCTGGCCAATCTGCTGGCTGGCTGCAACCCTGCGGGCGGATGGGAGTTGTGGCCGATCTTCTTGTCATTCGTCCTCGCCGATGCTCGGGCATCGACTCGTCCTCTCTTCGCCATCTCGCCTCACAAGTCCCATCCGCATCCATCACCGTATTTCCGAACTGAAGTACTAAGTGAGCCCTCGAACGTTACACTTCTTGTGGCGTACGTGATAGTCGAATTCGGCGCGGAACTGAGTGACGAAACTGCGAACCGGCAATGCGGCGGCGTCGCTGAGAGCGCAGATGCTGGTGCCCATCATGTTGCCTGCGATACTGAGCAGTGTGTCCGGATCCTCCTCTCTTCCTTCTCCTTCGAGGATCCTGGACAGAATTCGGTCGAGCCAGCCCGTTCCCTCCCGGCAAGGCGTACACTGCCCGCACGACTCATGAGCGTAGAAGTGGGTGATGACACTGAGCGCTTCGACCATGCAGATCTCATCGCTCAACACCATCACTCCACCGGAGCCCAGCATCGATCCCGCCTTGGCGACACTGTCGAAATCGAGTGGCAGGTCGACGTTGTCGGCCGTCAGAACCGGAGCCGAACTCCCTCCCGGGATGATGGCCTTGAGTTCCCGGTGGCGCAAAATTCCCCCACCGTGTTGATAAATCAACTCCCGCAAACTCGTGCCCAGAGGCAGTTCGTACAGGCCCGGCTTGTTGACGTTTCCTGACAGGCAGAAGAGGCGCGTGCCGCCGCTGCGTTCCACGCCCAATCCGGCAAACCAGTCGCCTCCGTTGGCAATGATACTGGGTAGATGAGCAATCGTCTCGACGTTGTTGATGACAGTGGGACAGCCGAAAAGACCCACGACGGCAGGAAATGGAGGTTTCAAACGAGGCCAGCCCTTCTTGCCCTCCAGAGATTCCAGCAACCCGCTCTCCTCTCCACAAATGTATGCCCCCGCGCCCTGGTGAACATAGACGTCGAGAGGAAAATCCTTGCCCAGGACACTCTCTCCCAGGACACCGGCCTGATAAGCCTGCTTCAGGGCTGCCTTCAGATGCTGATAGGGTCGAACGTACTCCCCTCGAACGTAGATGTAGGCGGTATGAATGCCGACAGCGCAGCAGCAGATGATCATTCCTTCAATGAGCCGATGCGGGTCCCAGGTCAGGATATACTTGTCCTTAAAGGTACCCGGTTCCGATTCGTCAGCGTTGACGACGAGGTACTTGGGTTTGTCGGTGTCCTGAGGAACGAAGGTCCACTTGCGGCCGGTAGGGAAACCGGCGCCCCCAAGACCCCGAAGATTCGACTTCATGACCTCCTCAACGATCTTTTCAGGCTCCATCTGGAAGAGAGCCTGTCGGGCGGCATCGTACCCCCCTCGCTCCCGATACCACTGCAGGTCTCGAGCCGCCTCATTTCCAAAGTTCTCTGAAACCAGTTTGACTATTGGCATCTGGGTTTCTTCACCGGATATCGAAAAGCTGACAGTGACGTGGTCCGGTCCGGAAGTTCGATCCGATTCCGGAGATTCCCGCTTCTCTCTTTTGGGCAACCTGGGCTGGTGGCGGGTCTCAGGGATGCTCCTTTTCATCTTCCAGGAGGGCGGCCAGTACTTGGTCCAACTGTGCAGAAGTGAGGTTGCCCTGGTAATCGTCGTCCACTTGCATCATGGGCGCCAGCTCGCACGCCCCCAGACAGTCGGGAACTGCTTCCCAACTGAAAGTGCCGTCTTCGGTCACGCCTCCACTTGCCACGCCCAACTCGCTTTCCAAATGGGCCTTGATCGCGTCACTTCCTCGGATCCAGCAGCTGAGACTCGTGCAGACCCGAATGTGATGGCGGCCCGGGGGGCGCCGATGAAACAGGGTATAAAACGTGAGCACTTCCCGGACATCCACCAGCGGAACATCAAGCAGTTTCCCCACATAAACCTCCGCTTCGGGGGAAATGTACCCGTTTTGAGCCTGCGCCAGGTACAAGGTGGGAAGCAAGGCTGCCCGTTTGACGGGATAGCGCTTCAAGATCTCTTCGAACTCTCTCCGCTTCTCGGGCGTAAACTCAAAGGCGCCACTCACCGATCCAACTCCCCCGCGATCATGTTGACCGAACCGAAGGTAGGAACGAGATCGGCCAGCTGATCTCCCTCGAGCACCCTGTGAAGAGCGGCCATGATGGGGAAGCAGGGGGGGTGACAGCGCACCCGCCAGGGCCGGTCGGTTCCGTCGCTGACGACATAGAAACCGAGTTCACCGTTGGCGCCTTCCACAAAATGGTACACCTCACCCTCGGGTGGTTGGATGCCATGCCCCAACATGACGATTTTGAAATGATTCATGAGTGCCTCAATCGTGGAGTAGACCCGCTCCTTGGGCGGCAACCAGGACTCTGGACGGTCTGCGGAAACACCTTTGTGGTAGCGCTCTTGCGACCCCTCCAGTGTCGGTTCGATGAGCACTTCGTTCTTCAGCAGACCTCTGGTCTTTCCGAACTTTCCCAGATCAGCCATCAGCGAGGGGTCGATGGCCTTTCCCTCGACGTCCACATTGGTGGGGCCACCCGGAATCGTCTCCAGAGCCTGTTCCAGGATCCGGATCGACTGCCGCATCTCCTCCATTCGCACCAGGTAGCGATCGTAGTTATCCCCGTTTTCTCCTACCGGAACGTCGAAATCGAACCGATCATAGACAGAATAAGGGAAGTCCTTGCGGACGTCGTACCCCACCCCGCAGCCGCGCAGAAAAGGCCCCGTGATTCCGTAGCTGATGGCTTCGTCGGCGGAAAGGATTCCCGTCCCCTTCATACGATCGTAGAAGATGCGGTTGCGAGTCAGGAGCTGATCGACTTCCTTCAACACTTCCTCAACTTTCGCCAGAGTCTTGCGACAGGCGGGTACGAACTCCTCGGGGAGATCCGCCTTGACGCCTCCAACCCGAGCATAAGAGATGGTGAGCCTGGCGCCGGTCACCTCTTCCACCAGTTCCCACAACCATTCCCGCGCTTTGATCATATAGAGGAAAACCGAGAAGGCCCCCAGTTCCATGGCACTGGCCCCGATGCAGGTCAAGTGGTCGGCCAGTCGCGAGATCTCGCTCATAATGACACGGATGTACTCGCACCGCTCGGGAACCGTCAGATTCATCAGCTTCTCGACCGCGCCGGCAAAAGCAAAGTTGTTGATGAGGGGAGAGACATAGTTGAGCCGGTCGGTGTAAGGAAAGCACTGGGTATAGGTTGAGGCCTCGCATTCCTTCTCGAAGCCCCGGTGCAGATAGCCGATTTCCAGATCCGCTCCGCGGATGATTTCTCCATCCAACTGGGCCCTGATCTCGATTACCCCATGCATGGCCGGATGGGCGGGTCCGACATTCAAGAGCATGGTCTTGGTCCGGGTCTGGGCTGTCTCCGGCATGGCGTTCCTTTGCCGATCGCAAAAGGTGTTGTTCTGGGAGTCCCTCAATCCTGTGGGCCCACCAAAGGTTGACGTCTGTTGATGGGATAATCCTTGCGAAGCGGGTGGCCCTTGAACTCCGGATAGAGAAGAAGGCGCCGCAAGTCCGGGTGTCCTTTGAAGCGGATGCCGAACATGTCGTACACCTCACGCTCGTACCAGTTCGCTCCCGGCCACAGGGGAGTCAGGCTGTCGATCTCCGGGTGGAGGCCGCCCACTGAAGCCTTGACACGGAGTCGAAACTTGTGTTGGAGAGAAAAGAAATGATAGACCATCTCAAACCGCGGTTTCCGCTTCCAATGATCCACGGCGGTCAGGTCCATCAAGTAGTTGTACTTCAACGCGGGGTCCTGCTTGAGAAACCGAGCCACCTCCAGCAGGGCCGTCTTGGCCAGGATCAGGGTGTCCTGTCCGAGTTCACTGTGGGTGCCGACAATGGAATCGGAAAACTCCTCTTTTACCCTCTGAAAGGTGACGCTTTGCGGCATAATGGGACCATCCCTGGCTCTTCGGGGAAGACCGTTTCAGGAGGTCGAGGGAGTTGGTACATCCCCTGTTTATGTACCATCGGGTCTCTGCTAGAGGAACAGACCCACAAGCCCTTCGGGATTGACGCCCACCAGGCCTGTGGGATTCCCCGGTCCTGGGCTAAACACGTACAGTACAACGTCCGCAATCAGATTTCCTGCTTCTGATTTTGAATCTTCTCCTGCAGCATCATCAAACCTTGGAGGACAGTCTCAGGCCGGGGCGGACAACCCGGTATGTAGACATCGACGGGGATGATGTGGTCGATGCCACGGATGACGGCATAGTTATCGTAAAAGCCGCCGGTACAGGTGCAAACTCCAAAAGCCACCACCCACTTGGGGGCGCACATCTGCTCGTAAATCGTGAGTAGAACCGGCCCCATTTTTTGGCTGATCGTCCCCACCACGAAGAGTACGTCGGCCTGGCGCGGGGAAAAGCGGGGCAGTCCGGCGCCAAAGCGATCAATGTCGTAGTGGGCGCAGGCTGTGGCCATATATTCCATTCCGCAGCAGGCGGTGACGAAAGGGTACTGAAAAATAGAGTACTTGCGGGCCCAACCGATCATTCGGTCGAGGCGGCTGGTGAAAAACCCCGTTCCGGTACTCCCTCTGAAATCTCCTACCTCCATTCGAGGGCTCCCCTTTGGACGGAATAAAAAAGACCAGCCAGCACCACCAGAAGGAAGACTGCCATCTCACCAAAACCAAACCACCCCAGCTCCCGGTAGACAATCGCCCAGGGGAACAGGAAGACCAGCTCCACGTCAAAGAGAATGAAGAGGAGCGCGACCAGGAAGAACTTGACGGACACCCTCCCACGAAGGATCTCAACGGGCTCCTTGCCGCATTCAAAGGGTGCATCGTGCACCTGGCCGGAGCGACGAGGACCCAGCCAGTGGTGCAGAGCCAGCATGGCGCCGGCAGTGCCGCCGGCGAACAAGAGCAACAGCAGAAATCCGAAATAGGTCTCCATTGCGTGTGTCCCTTCAGCCTGCCCCAGGCCGGCCGAGTCTGATTATAACCTGAATTGAGCGGTTTTCGACGGCGGTAAGCACCAATCTGTTGCGCTCCGCGGGTCTTGTCGATCCTCGACAGGCCGCAGCGGGTATGCCTGCGGTCTCCGCAACCCGCGGGAACACAACATCTTGGCGCTTCCCATCCACCAGAATCGCTCAACTCAGGGATAACCTGAGGGCTCGCGCAAGAATAACCTCACATTTTGGGGATCTCATCTTCACACCATCTTCGGTCGCTCCTCAATCGCGAAATCCCCACCGTAGGCGCGGCTTGGATGCGCCAAACCGCTCAGTTTCTTCCCTCCTGCTGACGCTCACGCTTTCCGCCGGCGGGTCGATTTGTGGATCGGCGCGGGACCTGCTACCTTTTGGGGTAAGTTTCGGGAGGTGACATCGCCAAGGCAACGCGGCGCAACCTGATGCACAGGTTGATTCGGAAACGACAGGGAACCACTCATTGTCGGGCGGTGTCTTGAAAAAAGGAGGGGGAGAGATGGAGTCCCAATCGAGCGCTTGGCAGGTGGCGTTTTTTCCTGCCGTCATTGCCCTGGCCGTCACGGCTACCCGGCTGGCGGGTGAACTATTGGGGGGGCCCGCCCTTCTTTTCGGGGCGGAAGCTGGCGGCGGCTTTGCCCTGGTGGGCATTGCCTGGCTGGCGCCCCTCTTTGGGGTCTATTTTGGCTTGCGGCTGAACCGAGATGGGAAGGGGCCGGCCGGTCCCGGAAAGGCTGTCCTGAAGGCGCTGCTGGCGGTAGTGGCGTTCTTCGCGGTGTCATTCAGTGGCTTCATGATTTCCGCCACCAATTTTCTCATTCAGCTCGCCATGGGAGCGGTGGCAGCCGTTGTGGGAGGCTGGATCGCCTACATCGCCTGGCCCAAGCTGGGCAGAATCCTTTTCGCCTACGGCATCCTTTCCCGGATCCCGGTGGTCGTCATCATGTTTTTCGCCCTTCTGGGGGGCTGGGGAACCCACTACGACGCTCCGCCTCCCGGCTATCCTACCGACCTCGGTTTCGTACAAGATTTCTTTCTGCTGGCAATCGTGCCTCAGCTGACCGGTTGGATTGGGTACACCATGGCGTTTGGCTGCCTTTTCGGTTGCCTGGCGGCAGCCTTGGCCCCCGGAAAGCGCAGCCAGGCCACCGCCTAGCCCGGACGGGCTTTCGTCACGAAGCGGTGAAGGCGCCGGGCTGGCAAGGCTTGCGAGGGAGGCCCCCGCAGTCGTACTCGTGCAGTACGTCGAGGAGGCGTGCGCGCGGTTGCCCTTGGAGCGTCAGCGCCCGGCCAATCCGGAGGGCCACTCACTGACGTTCATGGTTCAGTGACTTGAGGCGAAGACCAGGATGGCAGTTACCCCCCAGTCCATCATTTTGATAGATCTGTTCATGTCTTGGAAAACGCAAACACCGAACCGATCGTTCTCGCTGCGATGAAACAAAATTATCTCCCTCACGGCCGATGCAATCAAAATCGGAAATATGGGCCCAAGCTCGCCCTCCTGTTGGCCACGCATCTGGTTTGTGTTGGCCTCATGGCACAGCCGCGGGACCGGCTTGCGCAACTGGCGAAGGCTTACTTGTGGGCGCAAGGCCCGAAAGAATTCAAAGAAGCCCGGTCGATCCTGCAATCGGACGCCAGACTAAGAGGCGTGACTCGGGAGCGCTTTCACCAGCTGGAAGAAATCCTGGCCAGGGGCCGGCAGGATCTCCCTTCCCTACCGCCCCAGTCCGGGAAAGGATTTGCGCTCCAGGAGATCGGTGTTCTGCTCCCGCCGGGAGAGCGGGTGCCGGTGCTGGTCCAATTGCCTCCTGGTTACACTCCGCAGCGTCCGTGGCCGATGCTGGTGGCCTTACACGGCGGTCCTCCCGGCAGCGTGGAGCAGGCGGCCAGGGGAGCGGCCAGGATGGTCTCGGTGTGGGCGGATGCGGCCCGGGAGGCCGGCTGGATTGTGGCCGCGCCAGTCATGACAACAGTGGTCAGTGCCGGCCCCCGAAGCCGTGATCGTCTGCCCTACGAGATCTTCCATCAGGAGCAGATCCTGGCCCTGATGGCGGCGTTGCGGTCCCGGTTTCAGATTGATCCGGATCGAATCGTGGCGACCGGGATCTCCCTGGGGTCGAATTTCTCCATCGCGATGGCCGGCTCCCAACCGGATCGACTGGCCGCCATTGTGCCCGTCTCCACCGAGGGTGACTCCCGGGAACTGCTCCTCCGAAACCTGCTCTCGCTCCCGGTCTATCTCCTGGAAGGGGCTCTCGATCGGAACATTCGGACCCTCCAAGGTCCCCGTGCGCTGCGGGCTATTCTGACCGACTTCGGATACGATCTCAGCTATCACGAGTTTCCCCACAGGTCTCATGAAGGGTTTCAGGAGCATTACCCGGATGTCTTGAAGTGGCTGGCCGGGCGCCCGCGCCAAGTCTATCCGCGCCAGGTGCTGAGGGTGCCTCATTCCGGTATCATGCCTGTCAGCCGGCGCCTTTATTGGGTCGCGTCCGACACTCGAAGCGGTCTGCTTCGTGCCCGTGCCATCCCCCCCTCCCGCATCGAGTTGACGGCCCGGTGGACACGGAGGATCACTCTGTTCCTCCACGACCGGCTTGTCGACATGGACCAGCCGGTGGAGATCCGCGTGAATGGACAGAGAGTCTTTTCCGGTCGTGTCTCCCGGTCCGTCCCGGCCGCGCTGCGGCAAGTCAGGAGGCTCGGGGATGAGCGTCGAATCTATTCCGCCCGTCTCACTCTCCCCGTTCCCGCCGCCCCCGACGCGATAGAAGCGGGGCAACGACTGTGGAGGGAACTGAAGCCGACTCATCCGGAAGGGCCGCTCTCATTCTGGGAGATGTACGCAACCCGTGCCCTCAAGGAAAGGTTCCCCAGCCTCGGTTTCCAGGGTGCCCTGGTCGAGACGCCCGCCCCAATCAAGGCCGGACCGGAGCAGCTGGCCTTGCGTGTAACCCGGGTCGAGCCGGGAGGCGCCGTGGCCCGGGCGGGACTGAAGGAAGGGGACGTTCTGCTGTACGTGGACGGGGAACCCTTCTTTGCAGGGCTGGAGGGAGAACGTGGCCTTTACAACTGGCTGATCCGAGAACTCAGAAGCGAACCCAGAACCTACCCCTTCCAGCTGTGGCGTGACGGAAAGGTGGTGCGGCTGGCTGTCGAGTATCAATTGGGTCCCTATGCCGGTCCCTCATCCCGTTAGCCCGCATTTCTCATGAGGGGTTGTAGCGAGGCGCCGGAGACTCTCAAATCCGAAAGCGCGTGGATACGCGGCGCCGCGTCCCGAAGGGAAACCCCAACTGCCAAGCTCCAAAATCCCAAAATTCGGATTGGTGCTTGGGATCTTGGGATTGGGTGCTTCCGAAGGGTGAGGGCCCCGCAGTCGTACTGGGGAGTCCGTCGAGGAGGCCGACGGAGCGCAACGCGGTAGTACGCTGGCATACCCGCAAGCCGGAGTAGCTTGGGAGTGAGAAATCCGGGTCAGCAGGGGAGCCCCGCGGCACGTTCAGATAACTGGGTTCATGGAGCTTCCGGCCGTCGTCTTCGTCAATACGGTTTGAATTTCGATTCGATTGTGAGAAAATCTCATGCAAGGATTTGGGCAAGAATAAATTTGCAGCGTTAGCTCAGGTTTGTGCCAGATTTGGCCGCGAACGATGGGGCGAAACTGCGGGCGTAGCCGGGTCTAAGTTGAGGATTTCGCGATTGAGGAGCGGCCGAAGATGGTGTGAAGGTATTCTTGGGCGAGCCCTAACCCGGATGATGCACCAGGTTTCGTCGCGAGGCGTCGGAAGCGCCGCGCTGACAAGGCGTTACG
>JBHHYX010000189.1:0-9883 GCA_046757765.1 Acidobacteriota bacterium
CCAGAATCTCGCTGCAGACCTGGATGGCCGCTTTGGCCGTGTAGAGCTTGGCGATGGGAGTCAGGAGCCTGGCCAGAGCCCGAGTTTCAGGTCCCGCTTCCCCGGCCTCCTCCCGTCCCAGCAGCTCGACCACGTCAAAAGTGAGGTGAAAGCAGGCCCGAAATGTCACTTCCAGACGAGCCAGAGTTTCCTGGTGGAGGGGATGGCTGCAGAGCGGCTGGCCAAAGGCGACGCGCTTGGCGGCATACGACTTGGCCAGCGCGATCGCCCGTCGCATCGAAGCCACCGCGCAAATGGCGTTGTAGAGGCGCGTGATGTTCAGGAGGGAGGAAATTTTCTTGACCCCGTCACCCGGACCACCCACCAGCACCGCTCGAGTCCCGTCGAGGGTCAGCTCGGCCGTAGGGAGGGCTCGGGTGCCCAGCTTCTCCTTCAGCCGGTGAACGCAAATGTGGTTCAGGCCACCCCCCTCCTCTCTCAATTCCAGGGAAAAGAGACTCAACCCGCTGCTGCCGAGTGGGTCGCCTTCAATCCGGGCCAGAGTCATGGCCATTTCGGAAGTGGTGGCGGAGGTGAACCACTTGGACCCGTAAAGCTTGAAGCCGCCCGGGTGGGACTTGGCGATGGTCGACGTCCCCCCCACGTCGGAGCCGCCGCTTCGCTCCGTCATCCACTGGCCCGAGGTCCAGAATTGGGCGGGAGCCCGCGAAGTCAAGCGGCTGAAGGCTCGAGTCTTCAGGAATTCCCCGCCGTACAGCTCAATGGCCTTGGCGGCTCCGTCGGTCATGGCCAGAGGGCAGGTGTAGAAGGCGGATGAAGGGTGGAAAAGGTAGAGAAGCGCGAATTGGCAGATTCGCGATTGCCAGCCGTGGCGGCGTTCATAAGCCAGAGCCACGAGTCCTTCCCGGGCCGAGATCTCCTTGAACGCTTGCCAGGCAGAAGAGGTGGCGATCTGGTCGATTCGCCGGCCCCAGGCATCGTAGGGGATGTGCCGGGGTGGCTCGGCTTCAGCCCGCTGACTCAGTTCCAGCAGATCCGTCGCCGCGCGACGCCCCATCCTTTGAAGCTGAGGTTCCATCTCCTCAAAGACTCCGGGATCCAGCTTGCGTTTCAAGAAGCGACGGAGAAGGGGGTCCTGCTGGTACTGATCGCCCAACTCGGGCGGCGACTGATAAAAGACATCCATTTCCTGGCTCCTTTCCGGGGCTCGGAAGATCCCATCCATTTCTCCACTCCACCTGTTCTTATGCCCCCGGGCATGATTAGTATAGACGCTGGTCAAGCAAGTCCAGAAGATGACAATAGCGGAAAGGGTTTTTCGAAAATGTTGGATTCCATCTCTTCACGGCGTCGCTTCCTTGTCTACTTCTCCAGTGTCGGCCTCTCATCGACGTTGCTTCCGGGGGTTCTCTGGTCGCGGATGCAAGAAGAGCAAGCGACCCGGGTAACGAAGGAGATGCTTGGCGAGGCTGAGCAGTTGGCCGGCCTCGACTTCACGGATGAAGAACGGGAACTCATGTTGGAGGACTTGAATAACCAGCTGAAGGGATACGGGGAGCTCCACGCGCTCCATATTGATAACAGCGTCGCTCCCGCTCTCCAGTTCAACCCGGTTCTGCCCGACATGAAGTTTGCTCGTGAATCCAAACCCATCCGAAGGAGCCAGGGACCCGAGCTCCACCTCCCTTCTGATCAGGAGGAACTCGCTTTCTGGCCGGTGACGGATTTGTCACGATTGATCCGGTCGAAAAGAGTCAGCTCGATGGAGTTGACCCGCCTCTACCTGGAACGGCTGAAGCGGTTCGATCCCGTCGTGCACTGCGTGATCACTCTGACAGAGGATCTGGCCCTGGAGCAGGCGCGGCGAGCCGACCGGGAACTGGCGGCGGGACGGTACCGGGGACCCCTTCACGGCATTCCCTGGGGCGCCAAGGATCTTCTGGCCACCCGGAGGTATCCCACCACCTGGGGCGCCATGCCTTTCAAGGATCAGGTCCTCTCCGAAGATGCCACCGTGGTGCGGCGCCTGGAGGAGGCGGGCGCGGTGCTGGTGGCCAAGCTGACTCTGGGCGCACTGGCCTGGGGAGATGTCTGGTTCGGAGGGAAGACTCGAAACCCCTGGAACCCGGAGCAGGGCTCCAGTGGCTCCTCAGCCGGTCCCGCAGCGGCAACGGCCGCCGGGCTGGTGGGATTCTCGATCGGGACCGAAACCCTGGGCTCGATCGTTTCCCCCTCTACTCGATGCGGTGTGACCGGTCTGCGGCCCACCTTCGGACGGGTCAGCCGCCAGGGGGCGATGGCCTTGAGCTGGAGCATGGACAAGATCGGACCCATCTGCCGCAGCGTCGAAGACTGCGCCCTTGTCCTGGATGCGATCTACGGTCCCGATGGTCAGGACGGCTCGGTCATCGATCTCCCCTTCAATTGGGACGCCGGCATCGATGTGCGAAAGCTGCGGGTCGGCTATCTCAAGAGCGCCTTCGAAAGAGAGAGTGGGAATGCGGAAATGAAGGCCAACGAAGGGGCCGTACTGGACAAGTTGCGTGAGATGGGGATGGAACTGGTGGAAGTGAAGCTGCCGGACTATCCCCTACGAGCGCTCAGAATCATTCTCAACGCCGAGGCGGCAGCCGCCTTCGACGAACTCACCCGCAGCAACCGCGACGATCTGATGGTCCGGCAGATCCGTCGAGCCTGGCCCAATGTGTTTCGCCATTCGCGTTTCATTCCTGCCGTGGAGTACCTCCAGGCCAACCGGGTGCGAAGAATGATTATGGGCGCCATGGAAGCCGGTTTGTCCGAGGTCGACGTCTACGTGGCACCTTCGTTCGGGAGTCCCAACCTGCTGGTGACGAATCTGACGGGGCATCCCTGCGCCGTTGTGCCCAACGGCTTCACCGGGAAGGGCAGTCCCACCAGCATCTCCTTCATTGGAAAGCTCTTTGGGGAGGCCGAGCTGCTGGCCGTCGCCCGTGCCTACCAGGAGGCCACCGACTTCCACCGCAAGCACCCCGCTGCTTTTCTCGGCTAGGTTTCTGGTTTCTCGAGAAGGGGGTTTCTCGTTTCTCGAGAAGGGGGTTTCTCGGGAAGGGGACAGACGCTTTTCCCGGATGTTCAAATACCAATTCCCAAGGCAAGATTGCAGATCCCAAGGGCTCAAATGCAGAGCTGTTTGGGGTTTGAAGCTTGGTCCTTGGGATTTGTTTGAGATTTGGCCCCTTGGCCCTTGGAATTTCTAGTTCCCATCCCACACTCTAAGCTTTTATTTCACAACTATTTAATAGTTTCGGGATGGGAACTAGCGCTGGGCCTTGCGGATGTGAACGCGGGCGCTGGGCGGGCCCTCGAGCGCATGGACCGAGCCGCCCCCACCGCCGCCAAAGCCCCCCACCTTGACCTTCCCCGGAGCCACCAGCCTCCGGTTGGCAGGATCGACCCTGGCCAGACCGATGCGATCCACCTCTCGATCGTCGACCAGGACCATGTCCACCTTCGAGCATTCGAGGGAGGGATTGACCCGCTCGACGAGTTCCTCCAGGGAGCTGCGCGACTCCTCGGGTTCGATGTGCGTGTGGAGCGGTTGCCCCGTCTTCTTGTCATATAGAATATAGACAGCCATTTCGATTCTCCAATCTTCTCGCGGCCTCTCGACTCAGACCTGGTACACAATGCCCTCGGCCCGATGGCGACCGCCCTTCGTCTTCAACGTGATCGTGACCTTGTTGGCATTATTGATCGGCTCGACCACGTTGAGCGACTTGTCGTCGCCGATGTCACGGACCCCGCAAGAGACAACGTCTCCCCCACTGTAGTGGCAGACCGTGGAGATGTACACATGGGCATAGTCATCTCCATCCGTCTGCGTCAGGTAGCCGGTCACGAGATAGTTCTTCGTCCAGTCCAGTGGAATGTCCACCGACACGGTGTAGGTGCCGGTGGTCCACATGTGGTACCAGTAGTGCCATGTCATGCTCATTGAAGGTCCTCCCAAGATTTTCAACGCCAACCTCAAGCCCAGGGTGTTGCGTCACACCTTACCGCAAGAACTCTCTTCCTTCAACCTGAGACCAGCGATCCGAGGAGGCGGCGGAAGGCGATCTGGCCGGCTTCCCACCCGGATTCAGTGGACTCCTCCGATCCCGACCTGGCCGAGTCCTCCCAGGAGCGCGGCTCAGTCCAACAGATTGTATCCGGAATGTTTCCCACCGCCCGCCGATCTGCTCGACTGGTCTTCCAGACGCACTCCGGATACCGCGTGTGAGAAATCCCGGCTAATAATATGTGTATATAGACCTCTACACTTGACATCTAGGGATGAATTTTTCAGAATGGGGTCGGAGGTTTCATAATGGAGACGGTCAACGCGCTCAAAGTGCGCAATCATCTGGGGGAGGTTCTCGACCGTCTGGAGAAGACGGGCCAACCCATTCTCATCAGCAAGGGACGAAAGATTCGGGCCGTCCTGGTGACGGTCGAGGAGTTTGAGAAGCGGTTTCTGGACGTCCGCGCGGCCGAAGAAAAGCAACGTTTCCTTGAGAAGCTTCTCACCCTCCGGTCCAGAAAATCCGTCCAGGAGGAGAGCCTGACACTGCTGCGCTCTCTAAGAGGATACGGCCGATGATCTGGGTGGTGGATGCTTCGGTGGCCGTGCGCTGGTTTTTGGCGGAGGAAGCTGACCGGAACGCCGATTGGGTGCTGGATCAGGTGGTCCAGGAGCCGGGCCGCTTCTGCGTGCCGGAGTTATTTGCCTTCGAGGTTTTCTCGGTGCTGGAGCGGCTCCATCCGGAGCCCGCCCGTGTCTTCCTGGAGGGCGTTATGCCCATCCTCCAGAGCGGGATTCTTCGCCATCCCATGACAGGCGATCTGGCCGCAAAGGCGGACCGCTTTGTCCGCCTGGGCTTGACCGGGTACGACGCCTGCTACGTGGCTCTGGCGGA
The DNA here is from genome assembly GCA_046757765.1 of Acidobacteriota bacterium. Classification (GTDB taxonomy): domain Bacteria; phylum Acidobacteriota; class UBA6911; order RPQK01; family JBHHYX01; genus JBHHYX01. Next base: position 4,938 of record JBHHYX010000189.1, read on the forward strand.
GGAGATGGGTGGGGTCTGGCTGACCTTTGACAAGGGCGCCCACGACAAGCTCACGGGGCTGGAGTTATCGTGTCTGTTGTCCCGCGGGTTACCGGAGAACCGGTCTCGTTGACCGGGGCGCGATGGACACGCCGGGAGCCACTCTGGAGTGGACTCCGATAGCCCGGATTTCTCACACCCGGTCGTAGCGAGGAGGTGGAGATGCGCGTGGATACAAGGCGTAACGACCGAGGGCTCAGCAGTCGTACTGGACCGTACGTCAGGAGCCCGACAGAGCGCAACGCAGTAGACACGGGCATATCCGCAGCCGTAGTAGAGTAGTGTGAGAAAGAGAAATGTGGGTTAGAGGAGATCCAGGCCGTAACCGTCAACGCCGCATCAACCTCGGGTAGGGGAAGACCGTGTCCGCTCCGTCCAACTCTCTCGACAAGAGTTGATGACTAGGATAAACTGACTAGGGTCATTCAATGGAGGTCAGCGTGCAACACATTGTCTCCAAATCCAAATTGAAGGCCCGTGCCTTGCACTACTTCCGCCAGGTGGAACGCACGGGCCGGGAACTGATCGTCACCGATCGAGGGAAGCCGGTCCTGAAGATCGTCCCTTACAAAGCCGATCCCCTGGAGATGTTGCGAACGCTGAAGGGAAGCGTCCTGGAATACCGGGATCCCACCGAGCCGATCGCCGTTGAGGACTGGAAGTCCCTGTCGTGATCGTCCTGGATACCCACACCTGGGTTTGGTGGGTCTCCGGATCACCCCGGCTAAGTGGTACTGCCCGCCAAGCCATAGACCGAAGCCTGGGGGAACACGGCATCTACCTGTCCAGCATCAGCGTGTGGGAAGTGGCCCTGTTGGCGAAAAGCGGTCGATTGAGGCTGAGCATCGGCGTCGAAGACTGGATCGCAAAATCCGAGGCTCTGCCCTTCCTTAACTTTGTGGCCGTGGACAACCGGATTGCGTTGCGTTCAACGCAGTTGCCTGAGCCTCTGCACAGCGATCCAGCCGACCGAATCATCATTGCCACAACCCTTTCTCTACGCGCCAAACTGATCACAAAGGACAAGAAACTAGCGAATTATCCTTATGTCGAAACCCTCTGGTAGGCAATCGCCTGAACCGCAGAATGGCTAATTGGAACGAATCTTAACCTCCACCTCAAACTTGCGGTAGTTGGAAAAACGGATCACATTGCGGGCGTAGACTGAGCGCCGATCTTCTCCCAGGAGCACTTCGGCCTGAACGGGCATCAGATATTTCTTGCCGGCAATGGTGACCCAATCGTAATCGACCGCGTTCTCCGCCAGGGTAACCGGAAAGCCGGCAGGGATGTCGTTGTGAGACTCTTCGATCCGGAGCACGCCTCCGGTTTCCACATCCACCCAGACGCGTCCCTCGTATCCTGAGATCACTGTTCGACCCGTCTCTTTGTCTGAGATCTGGCTCATGGAATTCGCCGTGAGCACATTGAATTCGTAAACGAGGGTCTGCCGGCTGTGAAACTGCTCGCCTCCGACCTCTTTGAAAGAGGTATCGGTTTGTGGAGCGAAGAGGCTGGCCAGTATCGATCCGAATTCACCCGTGGAGGTCGATCCGCCCAACTCCGCATAGGTCCTCTGCGTGGGGGCGCCATCGACGCGAAGAAGCTTGAAATCTTCTCCCGTATCGGCCCGGTAGGCAAGCTCGACCTCCAGCGTATCCTGAAGCTTCCAGCCCTCGGTTCCCGGCGCTTGAATATAACGCTTGACCTCCTGGAAGACGAGGAAATTCGGCAGCGCTCGTGCGTACTCCAAAGCGTGCACGCGAGCCTGTTCGATCAGAGGCAACTCGGTAAGAGTTCGCTCCCGCTCCAGGGCCGCTTCCAGGTCTTCTGAAGTGGCCACGCTGCCCCACTCGGGGCGGCGGCGCTCAAGCTGATCCGGCTTTTTGCCGGCACGATGGATCGCGTCCAGTAACAGGGGTCCGGCTCCTTGACGCTCAATCTCCGAGAGCGTCGCTTCATCCAGCCTGAACGCAATCCCCCGGCGATCGACCTGGGCCGCAATCTCTCTCTGCGTGGTGCGATGCTCCCGAAAGTCCCAGAGCAGTGAAAAAATCTCACCGATTCGCAACGGTTCGTGGCGCTGCGGCGCAAGTCTGCCGCCCCACACGGCTGCCATGAGAAGAAGGGTTGGAATCAGGGTGGCTCTGGCTCTCATGAAAAACTCCGAAATCCTTGAGGCACCGATCAATCTCCCATTTTACTCCCTTCGGGGAAACGCTGCCGCCGGGCCCGGATGGGAGGCTCCCCCGTCTTTCCTCTACCCAACGCGACAGTTCCGAGTCTCCATATCAACCGCCACCCGGGCCAATCGAGACCGCAAAATTCATTCCTGCCCCTCAGAACTCTCCTGTCTCGCATTTCTCACAGGCTTTCGCCACGCGGAGTCGCAAGCACCACTCTGACGAGGCTCGCGACGGAGACCCTCGCAGGCGTACTGTACAGGACTTCAAGCAGACCAACCAAGCGTAACGCAGCCAAGGTGGATGCATTCGGCTCTGCAATAGATCGCTTCTGAGAACTCGGGCCAGATGAGGCTGCTGGGAGGGCCGGCTTCAGTCCTTCAGTTGCAGCAGCGTCAGGCCGTCTCTCAGGGGAAGCATCAGTTTTCTGAGGGAGGAATCGCGCCGAATCGAGGTGTTGAAGTCCACAATCGCTCGGGTGAGGTCATCCTGCTGGTCACGGGGCTCCAGCACGCGCCCGCTCCAGAGCACGTTGTCTACGGCCAGAACACCTCCCGGACTCATTTTGGCCTTCAGGACGTCCACATAGTTTCTGTAGTTTTCCTTGTCGGCATCGATGAAGGCAAAATCGATTCCCCCTTGCAGCGACTCCAGGCTCCGCAGGGCCGGGCCTTCCAGGAGTTGGATCCTGCTGGCGTGGGGACTCCGTTGAAAAAAGCCCCGGGCGATCCGGGCATGCTCCGGGTTGACTTCGCAGGTCACCAGGGTCCCGTCCCTGGGCAGGGCCGAAACCATCCAGAGGGCGCTGTATCCCGTAAAAGTCCCAATCTCGACCACGTAGGAGGCCTGGATCAACCGCACCAGCCAGCTCAGAAGCTGGCCTTCCAGTGGACCCACCAGCATCTGGGGCATCGCCACGTTCTTCAGAGTAAAGCGGGCACACTCCCGCAGCAGTTCATCGGTGGGAGTGGAGCAGGCCTCGGCGTACTCTTCCAGCTTCTCATCCAGCAGGTGAATCATTTCATGGCCGGAACTCTTCGGGGCCGGGCTTTCCATCGGATTATCCTAGCCCCAATTCTTCACCCTGTCCAGGCGCAGCAGCCCCACAGGGGCCAGGGCAGCCCGCGACACGTGTCCGTCACCTCGCGCAAGCTCTCCCGCAACACTTTCTTGCGGTTCTTGTCGGCGATAAGCGTCATCCAGAGCCCTGGTTTCTGCTGAGATTCAACCCTCACACGGGTTTTGTGACTGGCACTGCATTTGCGAATCAACTGATCAGAAGCCGCCCAGCTCAAAGGAGATCGGATGATGAGCAGAGGACTCAGCATGATCATTGTCAGCCTAGTCTTGCTGGCAGTCCCACAGGATCTTTTCGCCCGCCAAGGAGAGCAATCGAAACCTCCGGAAGAAGTCGTCACTGAACAAGTAACCCACTTCTCGGCTGGGCGCATTGTGACATTGGAGGAGGTTGCGCGTGCGGCTCATCCGGGCCCACTCCTCCCCCTTCGCATCCTTTCCTACCCTTTTCGGCTGGTCACTTCGGGGATCGAGAAGGGGTTGATCAGTTTCGAAAAGCACCGCCTTCGGGAACGCTTCAGTCTTTGGCGGGAACGGCTCGCCGACTGGGGTGTTACACCCCTTATTGGAGGACTGGGGGAAGGAACGGGCTTCGGCGGCGGAGTCCTGTATACTCTCCGGCCCAACGACCGCGACACCTTGCAGGCGCGGGCAAGAGCCAGCTTCCAGGGCTATCAGGAACTCGATCTCCAGTGGACCCGACCGACTCCTAGAGGCCGCTTCGTATTCGAGGGTTCCCGGCAGTGGCGTCCTCGAGAGAACTTCTATGGCTTGGGACCCGACTCCCAGCGCGCTCAACGCAGCAGGTTTGCCCTGCGCCAAAGCTGGGTGGGCTTATCCTGGGAAGGATCTCTCACCGAGCGCTCCAAATTTGGCCTGGGCCACAAGCAGACCTGGCTGAGCGCCTTAGAGGGGAGGGATTCGCGCTTCCCTTCTCCAGATCGTTTTTTTGAGGGTCTGCCTGGATTGAACCAGTCGCTGCGGCTCCGGCAGACGGCTCTTTACTGGGAAACCAACCTGACTGGCGGAGAGTACAAGAGGGGAGCCCGGGTGCTTCTGGGAGCCTCCTACCAGTCGGCGATGGGGGAGAGCAAGGTTCGCTATTTTACCTACCAGGCGCATCTCGAAGGCCGTCTGCCCGTTGCCAGGGAGCGGAGTGCCCTTGTCGGCTGGCTTGATCTCGCGCTCAACCGGGAACGCGGGGGCAGCGATCCGCTACCCTTCTATGTGCAACCGCATCTGGGTGGCTCCTCTACCTTGAGAGGTTTTCCTCTCGATCGCTTTTACGGTAAGAATGCCCTCTTGGCCACACTCGAGTACCGATACAAAATCCATCCCAACATTCAAGCCATCCTTTTCTTCGATCAAGGTCAAGTCTTCAACCGTTCCGCTGAGCTCAGATGGCGGAACTGGCACCGGAGCTATGGACTTGGAATCAAGTTCAAGACATCGGCGGGCACCGTCTTCGGAATTGAATATGGTCAGAGCCGGGAAGGATTTCAGATCCACATCACTTTTGGAGATCGACCCTCGCGATCTCTCGGAGGCCTGCTACGGCACGGAGGCTGAGGGAGCTCATTCCAATTGCTCATACCCGGTCGTAGCGAAGAGCCGGAAGCGCCGCGCTGACAAGGCGTTACGACCGAG
>JBHHYX010000190.1:0-9821 GCA_046757765.1 Acidobacteriota bacterium
GTTTCGACCGGATCCACCTCGATTCGGCCACCAAGCAGAGCCCAGATCCTTTTCGCATCCTGATCGCTACGGGGTTGAAGAACGGTAGGGAGAATCATGAACGATCAACGTCTCGAACGGCTTGAAGAGTCTCTGCGGGAACACATCCTGGTGCTGGACGGAGCGATGGGAACGGCTATCCAGGCACTGCAACTTGCGGCAGAAGATTTCGGAGGTCCCCACTACGAGGGATGCAACGAAATGCTGACCCTGACGCAACCTGATCTGATTCTCGAGATCCACCGTTCCTACCTTCGAGCCGGGGCGGACATTGTAGAGACCAACACTTTTGGCAGTACCGATCTGGTTCTGGCCGACTATACCCTACAAGACCGGGCGGCCGAGATGACCCACGCCGCCGCCCGGTTGGCCCGCCAGGCGGCGGAGGAGTTCTCGGCTGAGAAAATCCGCTTTGTCGCCGGCTCCATGGGGCCCACTACCAAGGCGATCTCCGTAACAGGAGGGGTCACCTTCTCCCAACTCATCCAGACGTTTCAGAGACAAGCCCTGGCCCTGATCCAAGGCGGCGTCGATTATCTGCTGCTGGAGACCTGTCAGGACACCAGGAACATCAAAGCCGCCTTACTCGGAATTGAAAAGGCCTTTGAGTCTCTCAACACAACCCTCCCAGTGGCCGTCTCAGTGACCATTGAACCCATGGGAACCATGCTGGCCGGACAGAGCGTGGAGGCGCTGGTGACCAGCCTGGAACACGTCCCGCTCCTTTATCTGGGCTTGAATTGCGCTACCGGTCCTGACTTCATGACCGACCACATCAGGGCTCTTTCCGAGTTGGCCCGGACGCGCGTGGCCTGCGTGCCCAATGCCGGCCTGCCGGACGAAGAGGGAAACTACCTGGAAACACCCCGGATGATGGCTTCGGTACTAAGGAGGTTCGTCGAAGAGGGATGGCTCAACCTGCTGGGGGGTTGTTGCGGAACCACACCCGAGCATATCCAGGCCATGGTGAGCCTCGCTCGGGCGGGAAGCCCCCGCCCCATCCCTTCCCATTGTCGCACCTTCACCTCGGGCATCGAGAACCTGGAGATAGAGGATTCGATTCGACCGGCGCTGGTGGGAGAGCGTACGAACGTGCTGGGAAGCCGCCTGTTCCGGCGCCTGATTGCCGGAGGGGAGTTCGAAGAAGCCAGCGAAATCGGCCGCCGTCAGGTCAAGAACGGCGCCCACCTGATCGATGTCTGCATGCAGGATCCGGACCGCGACGAAATCGCCGACATGACAACTTTCCTTTCCCACCTGACAAGAAAAGTCAAAGTTCCACTGGTGATCGACACCACCGATCCTGAAGTGATGGAAACGGCTTTGACTTTCTGTCAGGGGAAGTCTGTCCTCAACTCCATCAACCTGGAGGATGGGGAAGAGCGGTTCGGGCGAGTCGTTCCCCTGGCCAAGAGGTACGGGGCGGCTCTGATCGTTGGAACTATCGACGAGGACAAGGACCAGGGGATGGCCGTCACCCGCGAAAGAAAGCTGGAGATCGCCTTGCGTTCCTACCGTCTGCTGGTGGACCAATACGGCGTAAGCCCCGCTGATCTCTTTTTCGATCCGCTCGTCTTTCCGTGTGCCACCGGGGATCAGACTTACAGAGGTTCGGCTCGTGAAACCATAGAAGGCGTACGCCTCATCAAGGAGTCTCTGCCTCTGAGCAAGACCATTCTGGGAATCAGCAACGTCTCGTTTGGACTCCCCTCTGCCGGGAGGGAAGTCCTCAACTCGATCTTCCTGTATCACTGCACCAGGGCGGGCCTGGACCTGGCGATCGTCAACGCCGAGAAACTGGAGCGCTACGCCTCCATTGCAGAGGCGGAGAAGGAGCTGGCTGAAGCCGTCCTCTTCGACTCCGGAGAGGAAGCGATCGGGGCCTTCACGCAGTACTTTCGCAACAGCGGCACCCGGGTCCGGAAACAGGTCTCACGTCTGTCACTGGATGAGAGGCTGGCGAACTACATTGTGGAGGGCAGCAAGGACGGGCTCACCGAAGATCTGGAACGGAAGCGGCTGCGGACACGGCCTTTGGACATCATCAACGGTCCCCTCATGACCGGCATGGATGAGGTGGGTCGCCTCTTCAACAACAACGAGTTGATCGTGGCTGAAGTCTTACAGAGCGCGGAAGCCATGAAGGCGGCCGTGGCTTATCTGGAACCCTTCATGGACAAGAATGAAAGCGCAAACAAGGGCACGGTCCTTCTGGCCACGGTCAAGGGCGATGTTCATGACATTGGCAAGAACCTGGTTGAGATCATTCTCTCCAACAATGGCTATAGAGTCGTGAATCTGGGGATCAAGGTCCCGCCCCATGACTTGATCACCGCTATCAACCGGTATCAACCGGATGTCGTCGGTCTCTCCGGACTACTGGTGAAATCTGCCCGACAGATGGTGATCACGGCCGAGGAGTTGTCCCAAAGCGGGACCTGTCCCCCTCTGATAGTGGGAGGAGCCGCGCTGACTCGCAGCTTCACACGTCTCAAGATCGCGCCCGCTTATGGGGGAATGGTGGTTTATGCCCAGGACGCCATGCAGGGACTGAACCTGGTAGGTCGCCTGATCGATCCGCAAAAAAGAAGACTTCTGGAGACCCGTCTGGTTGAGGAAGAGGAGCGCTTCAGGAGTCGGAAAGCGGCTTCGGCAAGGGACAGGGCGGTTTCTGAGCACCACCCGGTCACACTCCCGACTCCAGCCCTCCTTCCCCGGCCGGCTGACTTTCAGCGTCACGTCCTCAGAAACATCAATCTGGATGAGCTTTGGGCCTACCTCAACCCCTCCATGCTCTACGGCAAGCATATGGGTCTGAAGGGGCGAGTCAGGCAGCGACTTCGAGAGGGTGAAGAGAAGGCGGCGAAGCTGAAGCATCTTTTCGATGACCTCGAGCAAACCTGCCGCCAGGGCCTGATGGAAGCTCATGCCGTCTGGCAGTTCTTTCGAGCGCAAAGCGAGGGCGATAGACTGCGGCTTTTCACCTCTGACAATGGCGTTGCCGCGACGGAGTTCCAGTTTCCCCGCCAGAACGGCGGAAAGGGTCTCTGTCTGGCCGACTATGTCAGTAGCAAGGGAGGGGACAAACGAGACACCATCTGCCTCTTTGCCGTCACCAGCGGCAAAGGCATTCGCCGGGCTTACCAGGATTTCAAGGCCCGGGGGGAATACCTGAAGAGTCATGCCATCCAGGCTCTGGCGATCGAAACAGCAGAGGCTCTGGCGGAGTGGCTGCACGCCAAGCTAAGGGGCCAGTGGGGCTTTCCCGATCCTCCAGGGCTACAGATGGAGGACCGGTTTCGTGCCCGGTATCGAGGAAGGCGATACTCGTTTGGTTATCCCGCCTGCCCCAACCTGGAAGATCAGAAGAAGCTCTGGAAGCTGCTTCGGCCCGAAGAAATCGGCATCCACCTGACCGATGGCTGCATGATGGATCCGGAAGCTTCCGTCAGCGCCATCGTCTTTCATCACCCTCAGGCCTGCTACTTCTCAGTCAATGCCGAGGAGGAAGACTGAAGCGCAACAGATTGGTGCTTACCGCCGTCGAGAATCGCTCAATTCAAGTTGAAGTTTTGATTCCCCAGGTTGAGCGATTCTGGCGCCAACTCACTGAACCACGAACGTAAGTGAGTGGCCATCCGGATTTGGCCGGGCGCTGACGCTTCGGTTCAGTTTACAGTACTGCCTGGAATTTTATCCCTCGGCTACTGCCAGTTGCCAAGCTCTGACAGCAGGGCAAGGGCCAAGGGGGTAGACGCCGTCAAATGCAACCCATCTGAGAGAAAAATTCTCAGAATTCGGCGGCAAGCAGCTAGAGGACTTCAAAAGAGTGTGGGGTTGACTTCGAGTTTCACAACCTGACACTGTATGATGCATTCAGAGAGACCGCTCCCACCATTGTAGTGAGGCATCGCTTGTGAAGAGGATTGGACATCGGATGATGAGAATCACTCACGGATCAAGAAGAGGAATCACGCTCTCTGTTTTTTTGGCGACCGGTGCCTGGGGCCCCGCCCTGGTCTGCAAGGCTCAGGAAAACACAAGAGTTGCACCGGCGCCTGAGATCCATCTCATCCAGGTGGACGAGCCGGAGGGCCAGATTTTGAGTTTTCGGCATCTTTCCTCCTCCACCCTGGTCCAAATGAAAGGTACTCGGATCGAGCCGACCGCTTCCACCAAGATGAAGATCCAGAGCCGTCGCGGTTTCGTGGAGATCGACATCAATCGCGGCGACATCAAGAGGCTTCAGCCGGCCCGTCGCTTCGGCCAGGACTATCTCACCTACGTTCTTTGGGCGGTTTCGGTAGATGGAAAGGCGTCCAATCTGGGGGAAATCACTTTTCGCCAGGGCCGCCCCGTCAGTATCAACGTGACCACGCCGTTGCAAACATTTTGGCTCATGGTTACGGCAGAGCCCGACTTCGCCGTGAATGATCCCAGCCCCGTGGTGGTTCTCTACAGCATCAACCAGAAAGCCACGGAAACCGGCAATAAGGCTCTGCACGTTCCCGGGAACCTGCGCTACTACACCTACTACACTCGCTACTCCACCACCCCTGCCGCCGTCGATCGCGTGACACCCAATGAACTCCAACAGGCACGAAAGGCGGTCGAACTGGCTTCCAAGGCGGGCATCCTGGGATTACCCACGCCTCAGGGGGAAGATCCGTTGCCCGGAGAGCTGCGTATTCGCGCCACTCTGGAGCAGGCCCGCGGCTATCTGCAACAGGCGCGGGAAACCTTCCAATCCGGCGGGGATACCCGAGAGGCAGTCCAGTTTGCCCGTACCGCCTCCAACATTGCCGAGAACGCTCGCGCTCTGGCCATTGGAGCCGTGGGCGGCATCAACCTGCGACAACTGGAACGGGAACTGGCCAAGGTTCGGGGCAACCTCGCCGATCGCGAGCGAGAACTCGCCGAGCTACGCGACGAATCGACTCGGAGGAATTCCGAGTTGGCGGCGCAAATTCGGAAGCTGGAGGAAGATCTCGAGCAGCAGGAGGGCGCCGCCGCTGAATTGAGGACGCAGGCGGACAGGGCCGAAGCCGACCTGGCCCGTCTCCGTCAGGAGAGTCAAGCGCTGCGGGAGCAACTTCAGGAGACCCGGACTCAAAACGCTCAACTGCGCGAGGATCGGGAGAAGATCTGCAGTGAGTTACGCTCCCAACTCGCTTCTCTCGGCCAGCTGACCCAACAGGGGGGTAACATGGCGTTGACCCTGGCTTCGGATATCCTGTTCGATTTCAACAGCTTTCAACTGCGTCCCACAGCTCGGGAGAACCTGGCCAAACTGGGGGTGATTCGCACTTTGCTCTTTCCCGGCGTGGCCGTCCGCTACCAAGGCCATACCGATCGCGTGGGCGATGACGAGTACAACCAGTGGCTTTCCGAGCAACGCGCTCTGAGCGTGGATCTCTACTTCCTCAATGAGGTTCTGGAGCAGCCACTGGACGGTGATGCTCGCAAAAGTGCGGAGGAACAACAGCAGCTGGTCAAAAAGTTGCTGGCGACTGACTTCGCCCCCTCACGCCCGGGCGACACCCGGTCCGAGCTGCTGGCTCAGCTGGGCGACACGGTGGTCGGCAAGGGAGAGACCGAACCCGTCGAAGAGACCGACGGTCCAAGCGAACGCAACCGCCGCGTTGTCCTGCTCTTCCCTCCCGCTCAACTGGGCCAGGTCACCTCACTGTGCGAGAGCTCATCCGAGCAATAAAGTGGCCGGCAACCCCACGTCCGAGTGCGCAGGAATCGCTCCCGTCAGCCTCGGTTCAAGCCGAAGAGCACTGCACCCACCCCCAGGGCAACGGCCCCCGCCGCCAAGGCAAAAGTACTGGCTCCCGCCACGACTGCGAGAGAGGTCGCGACGGCGAGAATGGGGATCGTAGCGCCTCCCGGAAGGCGAAAGCCCTCAGCCAGACGGCTTCCACGCCGCCGCAACACGGGGACGGCGGCGCAGGTGGCCGCGTAGAAGGTGATGCGGGCCACTGCACTCACAGCCACCAACTCCACAAAAGTTCCCGTCAGCGCCAGTCCCAGGGCCACCGCCGCGTAAACCAGAATGGAGGCGTCCGGAGTGTGGAAACGACGATGCACGTGGGCAAACCATGCCGGCAACTGCCTCTGGTCGCCCAGAGCAAAGGTCACCCGTGGCCCCGCCAGCATGGTGCCGGCGTTACTGCCGCCAATTGAGAGCAGACCTCCCAGAGCGATCACGATGCCACCCCCTCGACCCAGAAAACGGGAGGCGGCATCGGCCAGGGGTGTCTTGGTCTCGGCCAGGGCTGGTAGAGTCCCCACCGCGACTACCTGAACCAGCAGAAAGAAGACCGAGACCACTCCTATGGTAGTCAGCAAAGCTACGGGCACCTGGCGGCGGGGGGCCCGCGCCTCGCCGGCGGGAAGTGTGATCAGCTCGTACCCCCCAAAGGCGAACATGAGCAGAAGAACACCCTCTCCGAAGCCTTCCAACTGCGGGCTTCCCATTCCTTTGAAGAGCGCCCACTCCACATGAGACATTCCCAGGATAATGAACCCAGCCAGCGGTATGAGCTTACTGAGGGTGAACACATTAACCGTCCAGGAGCCCTGGCGTACACCTCTCAGATTGATCAGGGCCAGCATCACCAGAACGCCGCTCAGCACAAGGAGACGCCCCACTCCCTCGGTGGCACCTCCCCAGAAGTATTCCAGGTAGATGGCAAATGCGTTTGCCAATGCCGCTTGACTGGCTACCCGTGTGAGCCAGATCATCCAGGCGACTTCGAAGCCGACGAATTGGCCAAACGCCTCACGTGCATAAAGATAGGGTCCACCGGCGGCTCGAAAATGGGTCCCGGCTTCGGCAAAGCAGAGGACGATCAGCGTATTAACGAGAGCGGCGGTTACCCAAACCAGGGGGCTCGAGGGAGCGCCCACCAGAGCGGCCACAGTTGCGGGCAGCACAAAAATGCCGCTCCCGATCACCTGATTCACTCCCAGGGCGGTCAAGTCCCATCTCCCCAGCGCCCTGATCAGCGATGGACGGCTTCCTCTTGTCGACTCATTGTCAGTTTTCACAGTCGCCTTTCGTCCGAAACCAACAGCGAGCGTGCGGCCCGATCGGGAAAAGAGCAGCCGCGGGGTCGGCCCAGCCGGTGCCAGAAGCCCGACTTCACTCTCCGGTTGTGGTGGGCAACCTTCTTCAAGGGGGCAAGAAAACCCATTGCCCCTTCCGAGAGCCGATCCAAAGTACCTTACTCCACCGCCCCCTTCAAGAGTTTGGGTCTGGGTCTACCTGTGTAGCGAGCCACCTCCTACCGCAAGGAAGCACACGAAGAGACAACGAAAACGGAGCCGGGAGCGTCAGCGACCGGATTCCAACGACGGGTTCGAGCCGGGATCCTCCCTCACGGTCGAGGCTCCGTTACATTGGTAGTGTACATTGTTGCCAGACGCACAAGTTGATCGTTTGTGAGCCCACCGGTCCTGTGCCGGTGGTTGACCGCTTTGACAACAGGACTCCAGCAATCCGCGCTCTACCCAAGCAGCGTTTTTGTAGAGAAGTGACTCCCTTCGAAGCGCCAGCAGGCCACTGGAGCCGATCCGGGCGAGCGGTGGGCGTCAGCCCGCCGTTTTTTCGGACTCGGGTGACGGCACCGGCTGGCGTACTTGGGCTTGCTTTGCCTCTTTGCATCGGTGCCGGCTCGGACGCCAGCTCTCCGTCTGAGGCAAAATAGATACCAACCGTGTCAAAATGGGAGGACTTATGCGGCTCAAAACGTATCTCCAGGGTGTTCTGATATTAATGCTGTTGGCATCGACTCAGGCAACCGCACAATCTTTTGATCTCCTCATCAAGCACGGTCGCCTGCTGGATGGCAGCGGCAATCCCTGGCATTTCGCCGACGTTGCAATCCAGGGGGATCGCATCGTCGCCGTAGGTGACCTGGAGGGATCGGAGGCCGCTCGGGTTCTGGATGCGCGGGGCCTGTACGTGGCACCTGGCTTCATAGACGTCCACTCTCATGCGGGTCCCGGGCTGGCCACACGCCCGCTGAGTGGGGCTCTTCCTCTTTTGAAACAGGGGATCACGACCATAATGATCAACCCTGATGGAGGCGGTCCGGTTGACCTGCCGGCGCAGCGGAAGGTACTGCTTGCCGACGGCCTGGGAGTGAACGTGGCTCAACTGGTCCCCCACGGCTCGGTGCGGCGTCGGGTGATGGACATGGCGGATCACCCGCCAAACGGGGAGGAACTGGAGCGAATGAAAAGCCTGGTCCGAGCGGGCATGAAAGCCGGGGCTTTCGGACTCTCCAGCGGGCTCTTTTACGCTCCGGGAAGCTACGCCGCCACCGAAGAGGTGGTTGAGTTGGCCAAGGTCGCCGCCGAGTTCGGGGGTGTCTACACCAGCCACATTCGCGATGAGGCGGACTACAACATCGGTCTTGTCGGCGCCGTGGAAGAGGTCATTACCATTGCCAAGGAGGCCGGACTGCCGGGGATCATCACCCATATCAAAGCTCTGGGGCCACGCGTCTGGGGCTATTCCACGGCGCTGGTCAAGCGCATCCAAGGCGCTCGCGAGCAAGGAGTCGAAGTTTACGCCGATCAATATCCGTACCAGGCCTCGGGAACCAGCATTACCGGGGCTCTGGTTCCCCGCTGGGCGCAAGTGGGAGGGCGGGAAGCGCTCCTTCGTCGAATCGGCGACTCCCAGGCGCGACTGCGACTGCGGGCGGACATGCTGGCCAACCTGGCGCGCCGTGGAGGCGCCGAGCGACTTCAGTTTCGAAGCCACCCTGCCGATCCCTCCATTGAGGGAAAGACACTCCAGCAGGTCGCTCGGGAGCGGGACACGGATCCCATCGATCTGGCCATGAAACTGCTCAAGGCGGGCGGCGCCGGATTGGTCTCCTTCAACATGGACCCCGACGACGTCGCCACCCTGATGCGCCAGGATTGGGTCATGACCTGCTCGGACGGGGGTCTGGTTCCGACGGGCCGGGGAGTCCCGCATCCCCGCAACTATGGAACTTTTCCCCGCAAGATTCATAAGTACGTCCTCCAGGAGAAGGTACTCGGCCTGGCCCAAGCCATCCGCTCCATGACCTCTCTCCCGGCGGCTGTCTTTGGAGTTCACGACCGGGGCCGGATTCAGCCCGGCGCTCTTGCCGATCTGGTGGTTTTCGACCTGGAATCCATCCGCGACCGTGCCACTTATCGGAAGCCGCATCAACTCAGCGAAGGCATCGTCTACCTGCTCGTCAACGGAAAGCTCGCCTTGGACCAGGGCCGCCCGACTGGTAAACTCAATGGACGCGTACTCTCTCATCGCCCACGCTGAGGGCGCCGGAGATGGCCATCGACAACGCCTTCCAGCGGACGACTGGCCGCTGCCGCCGGTGAAGACCCGACTACCCCACCGCTGGTCGGTCTGAGGTGCCGCCTCTCTGAATTGCTGAGATCGTAATACTCGGACAGGCTCCTAGGTGGGAGAGCCGAGAGGAGCCCCCAACAAGTCTTTGTGGATGGGCTCTACTCCAGACTGTCGAGCGGGCTCTTGACTCCCTCTCCGCCCCGTCTGAGTACGTGCCTGTAGATCATGGTGGTGGACACGTCGGCGTGCCCCAGGAGGCTCTGGACGGTTCGAATGTCGGTTCCCGTTTGCAAAAGGTGCGTTGCAAAGGAGTGCCTGAGCGTGTGCGAGGAAACCCGTTTGTCGATGCGGGCGAGTTTGACAGCTCGTTTGATGGCTCTGTCCATGGTGGAAGGGTCCATATGATGTCTGCGCATCACACCCG
>JBHHYX010000191.1:0-9772 GCA_046757765.1 Acidobacteriota bacterium
CGGGCAAGGTGAGGGGACTGACCCTTGCCTCAGTCGAGTCCGCCGCTCAGAACGTCATCCACCCCGCACATCTGATCTGGGTGATCGTGGGGGACCGGGCCCGCATCGAAGCCGGAGTGCGAGAGCTGAATCTGGGAGAGATCCGCTTCCTCGGCCAGGACGGCAACGTGACGCGGTGAGATCTGTTTGAGATTTGGGCCCTTAAAGTGTTGGGATTTCCAGTTCCAACCCCAAAACGCTAACCCGGATTTCTCACACCCGGTCGTAGCGAAGAGCCGGAAGCGCCGCGCTGACAAGGCGTTACGACCGAGGCCCCCGGAGGCGTAGTCGTGCATTACGTCGAGGAGGCCGAGGGTGGGCAACGCAGTCAGCGTGGATGGTTCCGGCTCTGCAGTAGACTAGGTGTGAGAAATGCGGGCTAAGCGACTATTCCACAATTATTGAAGAGTCTTGGGATGGGAACTGGCTAGCTTGTGCAGCCAACAAGGAGGAGGCGGCCATGAGGAGACCGGCCGTGACCGCTAACGTTCGCACGATTCCCCTCTTCCTCTTTCTCCGGTCCGGATCGACGACGTAGTCCAGCTGGAACGAAGGCGCTATTTTTCTTCCCCGCCGGAAGGCTCGACCGGAGGGGGCGGGCTGTCGAAATTGGGAGCATCGAGCAGCACTTTCCATTGGCCTTCAGGGCTCTTTTGCCAAATACTGGTGTACTTTCCAGTGCGCGTCACCGGGTTTCCATCCGGGCCGTTTGCCGTCAGCTGGAAGGTGCCGATGCTGTAACCCACGTCGCCACTCCCGGCCACCTCAGCCAGCGTAGCCTTCCAGGTGAGGGAGAATCCCGGCGTTGAAAACTCTTCGGTGGCCGCCTTCTCCACTTCAGCCCGACCCGTGACCATACGGCCCTCAGTGCTCAGGAGACGCCCCTCTTCAGCAAAAAAGGATGTAAACGCCTTGGCGTCCGGAGGAGTTTTCGCCCACTGGGCGTCAGCCTCGAGGATGGCCCGGCGAGCCGCCTCCCGATCGACCTGTGGAACCGGGGAGCAGGCGAAACAGGAAAGGCAAAGTGCCAGTAAAATGGGGGCTGTCGTTTTCATGTCGACTCCTTTCACTTCGGTGTTGGCAGAATCGTCGGTTAGTGTACCACACCCCGGAGAAACGACTTTGGCTGCCGCCCTATTGAGGAAGCGATCCGGCTCTAGCTGGAACCGAAAGAAAATGATGAGGGATTCGGTCCTGAGGCCGAAGTACTCGGTATCGCTGTACGAGCAAGGTCCCCAGCCTAACCTCGTCAGACGATGCCGTACGCCAGCATCGCATCGGCCACTTTGAGGAATCCGGCAACGTTGGCCCCAGTGACATAGTTGACGTAGTTGTTGCCAGTGTCGCCGTACTGAACGCATTTTTCATGGATGTTCTTCATGATGTTCTGCAACCGATCGTCGACCTCTTGGCGCGACCAGCTGATGCGGAGGGCGTTCTGGCTCTGCTCCAGGCCGGAGACGGCCACGCCGCCGGCGTTGGCGGCCTTGGCCGGACCGAACAGAGTCCTGGTGGCCAGGAATTCGCGCACGCCTTCAAGCTCAGTCGGCATGTTGGCACCCTCGGCCACACCAATCACACCGTTTTTGAGTAACTCCCGGGCTTCATCACCACTCATTTCGTTCTGAGTGGCGCACGGGAAAGCCAGGTCGCACGGCACGCCCCAGGGTCGCTTACCTTCGTGGTATTCGCAACCAAACTTCTCGGCATATTCGCGAATCCGCCCGCGGCTTACCTCCTTGAGCTCCTTGAGCCACTCGATCCTTTCCGGGTCGATTCCATGGGAATCGTATATGAACCCGCTCGAGTCGGAGGCGGTCACCACCTTGGCGCCCAGTTGTCCCAGCTTCTCTATTCCGTAGAGAGCGACATTGCCCAAACCGGAAACGGCGCAGATCTTTCCTTTGAGACCGTCTCCCTTGTGAGCCAGCATATTCTGCATGAAGTACGCCATTCCGTACCCGGTCGCCTCGGTGCGGATGAGACTGCCGCCAAAGCTGAGACCCTTTCCGGTCAGAATGCCGGTAAAGCGATTGGCCAGGCGCTTGTACTGACCGAACATATAACTGATCTCGCGCGCGCCCACACCGATGTCGCCAGCCGGCACGTCCGTGTCTTCACCGATGTGCCGGTGCAGTTCGATCATAAGGGACTGGCAGAAGCGCATGACCTCGCGGTCAGATTTGCCTTTGGGGTTGAAATTGGCTCCGCCCTTGGCCCCGCCCATCGGCAGTCCTGTCAAGCTGTTCTTGAAAGTCTGTTCAAATCCCAGAAACTTCAATACGCTCAGCGTCACCGAAGGATGAAAGCGCATGCCACCCTTGTATGGGCCAATGGCGTTGTTGAACTGTACGCGCCAGGCCCGGTTGGCGCGAATATTGCCCTGCTCGTCCTCCCAGGCGACGCGGAAGATGATGATACGGTCGGGCTCGGTCATCCGCTCCAGGATGCCGGCCTGCCGGTACTGGCGCTGCTCCATGATGAACGGATACACGGTCTCGGCCACTTCCCGCACCGCCTGGTGGAACTCGGGCTCGCCCGGATTGCGCTTGATCAAGCCGTTCATGAACTTCTCAACCTGTGCCTCATAGTCTTTTTGCATGTCACTCCTCAAGAAAATAAGAAAATTCAATTTTCACGCAACGACCCCTCGATCTTCGAGCCTCGTTCTACCGCTGCGCCGGCAGCTGAGCAACCGCCGCACGTGTATGTTCCGCGGCAACGGGAGAGAAGAGCCTCTCTTCAGCTTTATCGGCGGCAGATTCAGCAGCTTGAAAACAGGGATCTGCCGCCAACGGAGAAATCTCTATGATTCAACGATTGCCGGACCAGAACAAAGTGAAGCCAGCAACCGGATCCGTTCTTTACACCTCTGCTTTCACGCCTACGTCCACATCATTTGAACAAACAAGGCGATCCAGGCCGGCCCTTTCGCGCCGCAGCTGAACGACTGGACGCTCGGCTCCCGATCGCCGCTTGACTCTTGCGCATCTGGTCCATACGATGTACGTATGGAGGCGCTTCAGTTCGGGTGGGACGAGCGGAAGAACAGATCGAACGCGAAGAAACATGGCGTCGGTTTTGAGGAGGCGCGAACAGCCTTCTATGACGAGCATGCCGTTCGATTCTCCGATCCTGATCATTCCGAGGACGAAGACCGGTTCGTCCTCCTGGGAATGAGCTTCAAGCTGCGCGTCGTGGTTGTGTGCCACTGCTATCGCGAAAGTGGACGGGTTATCCGCCTGATTTCAGCCCGGAAAGCGGACAAGAATGAAGAACAGGACTACTGGAGACGACGATCATGAGAGAACACTATGACTTTTCCAAGATGAAGGGACGCAAGAATCCTTATGTCAAGCACTTAAAGCAATCGGTGACCATGCGGCTCGATCGGGACACCGTTGCCTATTTTAAATCCTTGGCTGAGGAGACACGTATTCCCTACCAGACCTTGATCAATTTGTATTTGCGGGATTGTGCGCTGAATCAGAGAAAACTGCAAATGAAGTGGGCCTCCTGACTGGGCCAAACAATGGCATGCCCTCGGAGGCTCCTCAGCCGATGACCGTCCCGGTCGACTGAATCTCACCGCGCCTCCGCGAGAGGAATGCGGTGTCGACGGTGACCCCTGTGTAGGGGAGGGTCAGTTGGATCGGATGCCTGTCCAGATCCTGGCCGTTTTCACAGCTCTCGATCATTCGCGCGGCCATCAGACCAAGGACGGGCGCGGTCTTGAAGGAGGAACCGCTGGTGCCGATACAGACATAATATCCCGGTAGATCAGTGCGGTCGACGATTGGATACCAGTCGGCCACCGTGACATCGTAAAGAGCGGACAATCCCCGCTTGGGCCCCAGACGGACCTGGGGGAGACGCTTCATGAGGCGAAGGCATTGGCGCTCCCAGTAGGTCTCGGTCACTCCCTGGTGGAAATCGTCCGGGTCATCGACCCAGTCCAGGTCATCGCATTTCGGGTCCGTCGAGCCGACGATGAGATTGCGTCCACCCGATTCAGGACGGCAATAGACTCCTCCGTCCAAATCCCCCATGACAGGCAAGGGCGATCCCTTTTCCCGATCGAAGAGAGGATTGCTCAGCGCGTGAACTTCCCGTCGCAGCGGGCGGGTTTCCAGAGGCAGCCTCACTCCGGCCATGCGATTGACCAGCGTTGAGTGAGGGCCGGCGGCGTTCACGACCACCTCGGACTCGATGGTCCCTGCTTCCTTCGTGACGATCTGGAAGGGCTGAGAGTTGACCTTTCGAATGGCGTAGACCTCGTGTTTCAACAGGAAGTGGACTCCCTCTCGCTGCCCGGCGCTGCGAAGGTTCTGTGTAGCCAGATCGGGTGAGACGACGTAACCCGCGCCTTCTTCGAAGATGGCTCCCTCAATGGGGCGACCGGTCGACTCGAAGAAAGCTTCATCATCAGCTTGTCGGGGAGGAAAAAAGGAGTCGGTTTCCAGAAAAGGGAATCGTTGGGCGACTTGTTCGGCGGTCAGGATCGAAACGACGATCCCCAGCTTCTTCATCTGGCCAACGATGCGGCGGACTTCATCGTCGATGTGCGGTGGGATAAACAGCATTCCGGGCCTGTGAAAGACGATTCTGTCCTCATCGATCGGGCCGAGGTAGTTCTCCCAATCGGCCCAGATGTGGGCCCCTTCATCAGCCAGGGCGATCATGCCCGCTTGGGAATAGAAGCGGCGCACGATACCGCAGGAAGCGGACGTTGAGCCATGACCCACCGCACCCTTTCGTTCCAGCACGGTGACGTCAAACCCAAGCCGCCGCGCCTCCAGTGCAATGGCACACCCAATGATGCCGCCGCCAATAATGGAGACCCTCATGAGCTCGTCCTCTTCCACTCAACAGCATATACCGTCAGACACGTCGCTTCCAGGGATAGATTGAGCCGTAATGGATCACTCATGGCGTCAAAACAATCGCCTGCCTCGGCAGGCTTTCTGATTGGCGAAACGGCCTTTCCAATCAAGTTACCAGCCTTCTCGATCAAATGGGCGATCCAGAAAGCCGCATGCTGGGCCGAGCCGTGCTTGAGAAAGCGTGAGGGCCACGAGTGACTTTTCAGCAATGGGCGCGGAGAGGGCGGGAATCTTTACGCTTTCATGATCATTCCCACTTGGTGTATAAAGTCCCCGTTCTTCTTAAACCCCAACTGAAGGTCTTCAAAGGGAGGACTGCAATGAAAAGACAAGGCCCTCTATCTCGCTACACTGTTGTTGCTGGTGTCCTGTGGCCAGACTCCAAAACCCGAAAACAAGATCCCCATTGGCACGGCTTCGGACGAAGCCAGGGAGGAGTTTCTAAAGGGCCGGGCTCTCTTTGAAAAGCTTCTCGCTCAAAACTCGCTGAAGCACTTCGATGACGCGGTGAACAAAGATCCTGACTTTGCCATGGCCTATTACTACCGGGGCCTGGCAAGTCCCTCTGCCAAGGAGTTCTTCGACAACCTCAAGCAGGCCGTGGCCCTGGTGGATCACGCTTCTGAGGGGGAACGGCTCTGGATTCTGGGGTTCGAAGCAGGCGTAAATGCCGACCCCACGAAGAGGGGTGAGTACTACCTCCAGCTGGTCCAGGCCTATCCTGAGGATGAGCGAGCCCACACTACGCTGACTTCCCATTACAACGCGATCCAGGAGTACGAGTCGGCTATAGCGGAGTACAAGAAGGCCACTGAGCTGGCGCCTGACTTCTCGACGGCTTACAACTCCCTGGGCTATGCCTTGCGAGCTGTTGAGAGATACGACGAAGCCGAGGAATTCAAGAGCTCCGAGAGGCAAACCAGCAGTCACCCTACGTACTGTTTAAGCTGGCTCTTGCCTACCAAGGGAAGGGCGATACAGAGCAGGCCAGAAGATCTTGCGAGAAAAGCGCCAACCACAACACGCTTCCCACCTTGCGTTATGCGGCGGTGAGAAAGAAGGCACAGGATACGTTGGCAAGTCTGTAGGAGAAGGGTCATGTCTCATGGGTAAGTTTTGGATCTGGATCGGACTTACTCTCGTAGCCTCAGGCGTCTGGCGCCTGGCGACGACCACGGCAGCAACGGGTCTCAAAGCAGCTGCGGGGGCTTTCGCCAAATCGCAATGCTACAACTGCCACCATGAACACGGCGCCGCCGACAACGTCTTTAGCCAGTTCTACCCGATCCTGCGGAGGGAGTAAGCAGCGGGCCGGGGAGCCTGCCCAAATGAAACGCGCCTAACCCGCGTTTCTCACACCTTTTCAACGACTTATTCTTTCTGGGATGGGCACTGGAAAATGGCCTGATCAATCCACTGCCTTGCCAGCCCACGGTACCCACTCCAGGCGTCCCAGGTCGAACGAGCCCAAACTCGGACGCGCTGGAGATGCTCTTCCGCACCAGCCGCTCCGTGCAGGTAGACGATGGTGAGGTCCCCTCTCTTCAGAGGGGGCGGCGCCGCGGGTCTGTGCAGGACTTTCGGCCCGTTCAGCCAACGCTGCACGGCCTGGTTGACAGGAGAGGTGTCCTCCCCCTCAAGTGCCGCGTACATACCCGTGAGATGCGCTGCAAACGACTTACCGGAGCGCATATACTGGCGCGGATGTTGCAGGGAGTAGGTGTCAACGGTGAGTCGATGGAGCCTGCCGTAGCGGTAGTCGCCAAACTCCCTGGCAAGCACTTCGTCAAACAGCTCTTGACAACCCGCCTTCCCTTCCGGCACCAGCGCCCCACATTCATCGCAGGCGACGTCAGAAGTCACCCGACTGCTGGAAGTGCTCATGATGGCTCCAACGACAAGCGGTCCAACCCCCATTTCTCAGGCCGTCTCCTGAAAAACCGGGATCGCACCAGGAGAAGTCGTTTGATCAGAGTTGGCTTCAAGAATACAGCTCTCAAAAGGGGTCCTTATAAGTTAGGTAGCCGACCTTGCCAAGGGCCCGGAGGGCCGACATTCGAGTAGCCCGGTCCCTACGGACCGGGCGGCCCTGATGTCTGAGGCCAAAGGCTAGGAGGGCCGACACAAAAGGACCTAATCGCAACCAGGTTATCAGCCCAATGGCCGTAGGCGGTTGGGCGTTCACGCTGCCAGGACCGTACAATCCAGATAGCCGATTCGCTGGAAATCCTGATCGAACGTCAGCAGGTGAGCGCCACAGTCCAGGGTGGCGGCAGCAATCCAGATGTCGTTGACTGGAATGGGAGTCCCCGCTCTCCTCAGCCCGGCAAAGACCTGGCCGTAGCGACGGGCCACCTCTGAGGTCGTCGGCAAGACCGACACAAACGGTTCGGCCAGGAACTCCGCCAGAGCGACCCGATTCTCACCCACACGGCGTCCAAGCTGGAACCCCGCTTCGAGTTCGCCGATCACCGTCGCCGGAATGGAAACGATTTCGGCCGCGGCGATTCTGTCCAGAACTCCGCCGTGGCCTGCGCGCATCCGGGAATAGGCCGAAGTATCGAGAACAATTCTGCCGGTCGGGTCAACGCCAGAGTTCGTCATCAATCCGCCTTTGATCCGCCAGAGCCTGCTCGAACTCCTTCAGATCTCCTACTGTCCAGGTGGCGTAGCGTTCGAGCCGCCGCCGCCGCTCATCGACTCCAAGCGCCTGCTGCAAAATTTGCAGCACGGTAGCATTGACGCTCTGTCCGCGGGCACGACTGAGACTCTTGAGGCGGAGTCCAACCTCCTCCGATACCCCTCGAATGGTCAGTTGCCTGGTCATGAATGCATGATAGCACAAGAGTGAATGCAAGACTACACCAGCTCGCCCACACGATCGGTAACGAGCGCGAAAACGCGGCAAAGGGGGGACGGCAACGGCCGGGATTTGCAATTCTGTTTGGGAATCGATAGTTTGGAGACCCGAAGGACACCGGCTCAATGGAGGGTAGAACGATGAGAACAATAAGCTGGATTCTTTTAGTAGTGGCGGGACTTTTGATCGTACTGGGGAGCTCTGCTTCGGCCGGGCTCGCCTACTTCGGATCGCCTTCGAATGACATCATCACCGGCTCTTCTTCGCTGGCTGACTTGTCGCTCGGCGACGATGTCGCAACAGCACTCCGCGCCCGCAGAGGGACTGCAGCCTCATTCGGGCTGGGATTCGCCACGTTTTTCCTTTTTGTGGTTCTGGGACCTTACAGAAAGGGAGCCGTCTGGGCCTGGTGGGCGATCCTCTGTTCCACGGCACTTCTGGCAGCCGCCATCGTCTTACGCGTTCCCACCCTCGGCACTTCGCAAGGAGTGGCAACGGGAGTCATCCTGCTGCTGGTTGTCATCGTCGCTCTGCTTCTCGACGTGCGCCGTCTGAGGGGTGGAGCGGCCGGCGCTTGAGCCTGTGGGAGCAAGCGCGTGTCGGCAAGGGAACGTCGGCTACGGTCCACCTCGGGTCGTACACGTACTCGTACACGAGGGACGCGCCATTCGAAGAACTCGCGTGGGAGAGGATATGCCGAGTACGGGAACGTGAACCGGTACGTGTATGACCACGGGCACCCCGGGCCCTTTCAGGGCCGGGGCATGGGAGTGGCCGCGTGACCAGGGGTTGTCACCCCTGGCTATTGAAATCCGCCCCTCCGGGGCTGGTGCCGGCGAGTCCGTTCCCGCTTCAGCCCGCCAGCCACCAAGCGGAGTCCGCCTCGGTGGACGCCCGGATTGGGCCGGGGAGGATGAGGTCAAGGGAGGAGAGAAACACGACGCGAGCCACAGGCGTCGGCTACAAATAGCCATTCTGTTTCAACACATTGACCAGCTCCTGGACGGAGGCGGCAGATTTCTGCAGGGCGGCCTTCTCGTCTGTAGTGAGGCTGATCTGGAAAACCTCCTCCACACCCTGCCGGCCCAGTTTCACCGGCACGCCGACGAAGAGGCCGCTGATCCCATACTCTCCATTGAGAAACGTGGCGCAGGGCAGAATCTTCTTCTTGTCCTTCAGAATCGCCCCCACCATCTCCGCCACCCCCGCCGAGGGCGCGTAGTAGGCGCTTCCCATCTTCAAAAGCTTGACAATCTCCGCTCCACCATCACGGGTCCGCTGAATCAGCTCCTGCAATCGATCAGCCGGCAGCAGTTCCGTGATCGGGACCCCGGCTACGGTCGAGTAACGGGCCAGAGGCACCATGGTGTCGCCGTGCCCTCCCAGAACGAAGGCATGGGTGTTCTCCACGGAGACTTTCAGCTCCAAGGCAATAAAAGTCCTCAATCGAGCCGAATCGAGCGCTCCAGCCATTCCCATGACGCGTTGGGGCGGAAAACCACTCACCCACTTGGCCACATGGCACATGGCGTCGAGAGGGTTGCTGACGACAATGACAATCGCCTCCGGACTGTGACGGGCGACCTGTTCCGTCACCGTCCGCACGATGGAAGCGTTCTTGAGCAGGAGATCATCACGGCTCATTCCCGGCTTGCGCGGCAGTCCGGCGGTGATGACCACGATATCGGAGCCGGCAGTGGCTCCATAATCATTGGAGCCCACAAGGCGGCAGTCATAACCCTCAATCGGACCGGATTCTGCCAGGTCCAACGCCTTGCCTTGGGGCATCCCCTCGATAATGTCGACCAAAACCACGTCGGCCAGCTCTTTTTCCACCAGGCGCTGAGCCGTTGTGGCGCCTACGTGGCCGCTGCCAACCACAGTCACTTTGTTTTCCATGACCTCACTCCTCCCGTCTTTTCCCCTCTTCCCGGGACCCTTAGGGCTCGCGCAAGAATAACTTCACATTTTGGCATCTCATCTTCACACC
>JBHHYX010000192.1:0-9770 GCA_046757765.1 Acidobacteriota bacterium
GCAGTCAGCGTGGATGATAACGGCGCCGCAGCAGAAAGCTGGTGAATAGTCCGGGCTAGGCCCTGTCCGGATCAATACTGGCCCACATTATTCAACAACTGTCTACTGCAGCAGCGAAATCATCCGGGCTTACGTTACACCCGGTCGGCCTCCTCGAGGTACTGCACGAGTGCGACTGCGGAGGCCTCCCTCACAAGCCCCAGCCCGGCGCCTTCGCCGCCTCGTGAGGAACACTGGTGGTCGGGTCTGCGTTGCTCGGCCTTGCACTTCTCGAGGTAAGTACACCGGCAGGGGCAGGCGGACAGGCCCTGTCAGCCTTCACTGGGGTAGACCTTGCTTTCAACTCCCAAGGGGTTCGCCGGCTGCAGGCAGGGCGCGTGTCGGAGCGATCCTCTGGAAGTCCCCCACGGCCGGCTCCCCAGCGGGGCCCTTCTTGGGCCTTGCGCGCAGGATGAGCAGTGTGAGGGTGGCGAAGAGGAGAAGGGGGACGGTGACCAGAAACAGTATCCCTTGATTGAACCCGTGTGCCAGAGCCTTCCCTTCGGCGGAGACGGCGAGTGCTGTCTTGCACATCGAGCACTGGGCCGGGGTCAGTAGCACGGTACAGACCGACACTACTCCCAACACAACGGCGATCGCTACTCTATCCCACAGCCAAGACATTCCAGGTTTTGATCTCATAGTTTCAGCGATTCTGCCTCCAAGTCACTAACCTGAGTCAGTGGCCACCCGGATTGGCCGGGCGCTGACGCTTCGGTTCAGTTTCCACTTCGTCCCTCTGGCTGCGTCAACAGGAGACCCCGTCAGTACCGCGCCCCAACTCCGTCTGGAGCAATGAGAGAAAAAAGGAGCAAACCGGTGACCAGGAGTCCCACCGCCACTGACGCAACGAGGGCCAGACGCTCGAATCGAAGATGCATGAAATAGGCTCCAATCAGAGAAGCCTTGCCCAGCATGGCGACCACCAGCATCAGCACTAGAGCCAGCCTGGAAATCGAGGCTTGATCCAGAAAGACCATCGTCAGGGTCAAGACCAGAAGAAGAAACCAGACTTGCCAATAGAGCCGCGAACGACGCGTAGAGACTTCCCGTGTCATAGTTGTCATCTCCTCCGACTGAAACCCATTTTTCCGTCCCTGTCCTCTCGCCGGCGCAGATGGGCCGGGCGCTGACGCTTCGGTTCAGTTCGCGCTCGGTTGTCTCCGCACATCATCCTGGCGCTTCCCATCCACCAGAATCGCTCCACTCAGGTCTAAATAAGATAGAACAGAGTAAACACAAAAACCCACACCAGATCGACGAAGTGCCAGTACAACCCGGCCAATTCGACACCTTCCGGGCTGGACTTTCCCCGCCGATAGCGCGACCAGAGCGTTGCCAGAATGATCACACCCGTCAACACGTGGCTCCCGTGAAATCCCGTAATCAGGAAAAAATAGCTGCCGAACTGGGCCACTCCCCAGGGATTGGAAGACAATCCGGCTCCTTCGCCGATGAAGGTCGCCCACTCGTAGGCCTGCATCCCCAGAAAAAACAAACCACCGGCAATGGTCAGCAACAGGAACCTGCCGACCTTTCGCCGATCCAACCGCCCCGCCGCTTCCACCGCGTTGGCCATGGTGGCGCTGCTGGAGATGAGGACAAAGGTCATTGCAGCGATGAAGCCCAGATGAAACACCTTTGACTGATCGGGCCACTCCGGACTGGCCAGACGGGCAAATCCATAACTGGCTAGAAAGCCGGCAAAAAGCAGGCCGTCGGTGACGATGAACGCCCACATCATCAACTTTCGCCAGCTGACGGAAAAGAGAGACGCTTGTGTCTCGAGCATCGATTCCGTGACGTTGCCGCTCGCCTCAGCCATACGTTTCACGCTCCTTGTCGGGGTCCCGCTCACCAGAAAAACAGCATCAGGAAAAGAAAAAGCCATAGGGCGGCCAGGAAATGCCAGTAAGTGGCGCACAAGCCGATCAAAACGCGGACCTCGGACTCACCCAGGTGAGAGCCGCCACCTCCGGCTCTCACCAACCCATAGATCAAAAACGCCAGCCCGCTCAGAAGATGCAAGCCGTGTAGACCGGTCAACATGTAGAAGAACGAGCTGTGCGGGTTGGTGGGAATGTAGACGCCCAAGGCCATCAGCTGACGCCACGCCACCAGCTGCCCCCCCAGAAAGCCCAGTCCCAACAGGGTCGTCGCAAGAAGCCAGAAGGAGGAAACGGCCGCCGCCGATTTGCGAATGCGCGCCACCTCCAGCGTGCCGCTGCTCAGGAGCAGGATCACCGTGTTGAGCCAGAGAATCTTGGGCATGACGATGCTGTGCCAGTCGGGGCCGGCACGGCGAACCAGATAGGCGCTGGTGAAAGCAGCGAAAAGCATCGTCACCGTGGCCAGGAAAGTCCAAAGACCCAGCTGTGCTGAGCTGGGAACCAGCAGACCCCCGGATTGAAAGTCGTCCTTTTCGGGCTGAAGCGCTTGCTCGGACATTTCAGACGTCGTGACTCCTCTCGGCTCAGCTCTCCCGCCCAATGACCTCGGCTGAGACGGTTTGCGGCGTGTAGTCCTCCGACGCACCTTCCAGACTGTACTCATAGGCCCACCGGTAGACGGTAGGAACCTTCTCGCCCCAGTTCCCGTGCGGAGGCGGCGAGGCCGTTGTCCACTCCAGAGAGGTGGCCTTCCACGGATTCTGGTCGGCCTTCTCCCCTCTGGCCAGGCTCCAGAAAAAGTTGAACAGAAAAATCAATTGGGCGATGCCCATCACGAAGGCGGCCACGGTGATGAACAGGTTGACGTTCTGGTAGGGTTGCAGATAGTTGAAGTTGGCAAAGGAGTAGTAGCGCCGCGGCAGTCCCCCGATTCCGAGAAAATGCTGGCCTGTGAAAATTGAGTAGAAGGCCAGAAGCGTCAGCCAGAAGTGCAGCTTTCCCAGTTTCCGATTGAGCATTCGGCCGAACATTTTCGGGAACCAGTAGTAGACCGCCGCACAAATGCCGAAGAAAGTCACCCCTCCAATCATGAAATGGAAGTGTCCCACCACAAAGTAAGTGTCGTGAAGAGGGATGTCGGCGGCGGCGTTGCCGAGAAAAAGCCCACCCAGGCCTCCCGTTCCAAAGAGCGAGATGATCCCCAGGGCAAAGAGCATGGGCGTGGTCAACCGCAGGGCGCCCCCCCAGAGACTGGCAATCATGTTGACACCGATCATGGCTGAGGGGATGGTGATGAGCATCGTCCCGATGGAGAAGAATTCGCCTACCAGAGGATTCATCCCGCTCACAAACATATGGTGGCCCCATACGATCATGCTCAATACGGCGATCGAAATTAGTGACAAGGTCGTGATTCGATAACCAAAGACAGGCTTTCGGGTGAAGGCGGGCAGGACCTCAAAACAGATTCCCAGCGCGGGTAGAACGAGCACATAAACTTCGGGATGGCCCAGAAACCAGAACAGGTGCTGCCAAAGGAGTGGAGTTCCGCCCTGATTGGGAAGCAGTTGGTTTCCAAAGAAGAGACCGGCGGGAAGAAAAAAGCTGCTGCCGAAGTGGCGATCGAACAGGAGCATGACCGCGGCCGCCGTCAAGGCTGGGAAGGCCAGCAAACCGATGATGGCCGAGATGAGAAACGACCAGACTGTGAGAGGAAGCCGCCGCATGGACATTCCCGGGGCTCTCAAGTTCAGTATCGTGGCCACGTAGTTGAGACCACCCATGGTGAATGAGACGATGAAGAGGGCCATTCCCAGGATCCAAAGCGTCTGTCCCCAGGCGGAACCGGGAACCGCCTGCTTGACGGCGCTCAATGGGGGATAGGCGGTCCACCCCGATGCCGCCGCCCCTCCCTCCACCCAAAACGATCCCAGCATGATCAGACAAGCGGGTACCGCCACCCAGTAGGACAACATGTTCAAAAAGGGAAAGGCCATGTCGCGAGCGCCGATCTGCAAGGGAATCAAGTAGTTTCCAAAACCGCTCACGAGGGCGAATGAAACGAAGAAGAAGACCATCAAGGTGCCGTGCATGGTGATGAGCGAGAGATAGAACTCCGGCTTGAGAATCCCGCCTTCCGCACCGGCGGGAAACAGGGCGCCCAGAAAAGACCAACTCCTGCCGGGCCAAGCCAGTTGCAACCGGATGATCATGGCCAGAAAACCCGCGATGCCTCCCATGACCATCGCTGTCAGGAGGTATTGAATGCCGATCACCTTGGGGTCGGTGCTGAACACATAACGGCGCAGAAAGCTCTTCTCTGAATGCATTTTCCGTTCTTGTCGGCCCCTCGGCATCACTGAATCTCCTTCTTCAGGCTCCTGCCGGCATTTACTGCAAAAAGGGCGGCTCCTCGCGCAGGAATTGGTCGAACTCTTCTTCCGTCACGACGTGGAGCAGGCCGCGCATCTTGAAGTGACCGAATCCGCACAGTTCGGCGCAGGCCACTTCATAGGTCCCCACTCTGGTGGGACGGAACCAGATGTGCAAAGTCATGCCCGGAACCAGGTCCTGTTTGACCCGAAGATGAGGCAGGAAGAAGCTGTGCAGCACATCCTTGGACCGCAGCCGGAGGTGGGCCGCCCGGTTCACGGGGAGAAAAAGCTCGCCCAAGAGGACCAGGTCGTCCCTGGCAGCCGAGTCATTCTCGTCCAGCCCCAGGGCATTGTCCAGGGTGATCAACCCAGGGTCGGATCTCCCGAACTTCTCATCCGACCCCGGATAACGGAAGTTCCAGGCAAACTGCTCGCCCGTCACCTCCACCTGGACGGCATCCGAGGGTGGAGGCGTTTGGTAGAACTCATCAAAAACGGGTAAACCCAGGACCAGGACTCCGCCCTCGGCCACCAGCGCCATGACCACTCCCAATGCGAAAGACCACCGACGCTCGGTTTTCCTCCCTGACATCCGTTTCGTGACCCGCCTCTGGCCGCTGAAGCGCCAGACAAAATAGCCCAGTACCAGATGCCCGGCCAGAAGTATCGCGCCGCTCGTGAAGAGGAGATAGGTCATCATGCGGTCAATTTGGGCGCCATGATGAGAAGCCACCGGAAGCAGCCATCCCCGCCCCCCCCAGGCGACCGTTGCGATGGCGTAGAGGCCGAAGGCAAGAGCCACCAAGGACGCCTCCAGCGACCCCTTCATCCGGCCATTCTTGGTCATATTGTCACTCCCCTGCCCCTCCAACGACGCCGCTCATCTCGTGATCCGCCCCCAGCCTCATACGGCCTGAGGCGACTCGACGAGCGTCCCTGTCCCCGGGACACCGTCAGCTTCCCGACTCGGATTCAGAACTCTCCACCTCGCCCATCGGCGCGAAGTACACCCCACAAGAGAGTGGGAAACGGGTCATTTTTGGGGTAAATAGCTCCCCTCCGCCGTACCCCCAAGCAACTACCGAACCGGAGCGCACAGACAGCAGTAAGTCATTCCAAGACAGTTAGTTGGGTGCTCGGGCTAGAAGCTTCCTGGAGTCGAAGTTGGGGGATATGAAACAGCGACTGGGTGAAGACACCCATGACGGCCGCCCATCCAAGGCTATGGGGAATTTGACCCTAAAGCTATTCAAAGATATTTGAAATTTTGATTGCATCGGTGGGGCGATTCTGGCGCCAAGTCACTGAACCAACGAACGTGAGTGAGTGGCCATCCGGATGGGCCGGGCGCTGACGCTTCGGTCCAGTTTGCGGCGTTTCACGTTTCCGCTGGAAGGGGGTTCAGCAGCGGAAAGAGCGAGCCAGCTTCTCAAGAATGTTTCAGCAGGGTGGAGAGCACCTTGGTGACCTTGCCCAGACGTTCGTCGTGCTCGCCTTCCATGCAGGTGTTCAGACAGGCCCTCAGTTCTTCGTCCAGGAGAGTCGCCGCGAACTGATTGAGGGCCGCCCTCACCGCCACCACCTGCAACAGGACCTCATCGGCGCAACGATGATCCAAAATCATCTGGCGAACCGAACGCACGTGCCCTTCCAGCCGGGCCAGACGATCCGCCAGGGCCTTCTTGGACGTTTCACTCAGATAGGGTCGTTCCGCCCTCTCGGCGAGATCGACTTTCTTCATCTCAGCCACGGTTTTTTACTTCCTTTCCTCTTCTACAGACCAAGTGAGTCGCCGCCGCGGCAAGCCCCACCAAGGGCCCAAATCCCAAAGTAAGTTGCAACGATCCAAGCTCAAATCTCGACAGCTCTTGCTATTGCTGGGCCGAAGCCTCCCCAAGGCCGGAGGAGAGGGGGTTTCGGAATGGACGACTACTGCTCCAGCTCACCCGGAAGTCTCGGGTTCTGCAGCGGCCGGTTCCTGAGTGCCGGCCAGGCGTGCCTTGAATCCGGCGGCTTCTACGGCCTGGACCAGCGCTTCCGGCTGGACTTCACCCTTTCGACACTGGACCTCCGCCTCCATTGCACGCAGGGAAACCCGAGCGGCAATGACGCCATCGACTCCCTTCACTGCCCGGCGCACGGCCGCCACGCAGGATCCTCACGTCATGCCGTCCACGTGCAGGACAAGGGTCTCAGTCCGACCCTCCTCAGCCAAAGGCAGTGGAGGATCCTCAGTGGGAGCGCAGGAGTTGAAAGCGACCAGCACCGGCAAGGCTAGAAAGGGGACAGTCAGAAACCGCTTGGCGATTGTGAAGGCGTTGTTCCGTCTCATCGTTGTCACTCTCCAAAAAAAGACACCGCCGTCCCCTTGATCCCTTAGCGGGGGTGGGGGATGTGAGGGCGCACACGAGATTATAGGATGACGGCTCGAAAAAAGCTATCCTCAACCGTTAGCTGCTTACCCCGCAATTGTGAGAATTTTGCTCCCCGGTGAGTTGCATTGACGACGTGGCGCGCCGTTGCCCCTCCCCTGTAAACTGAACCGAAGCGTCAGCGCCCGGCCCAATCCGGATGGAAGCTTTCGTCCAAGCCAGGACTTGCAAGAACCTCGGGGTCTGGCGGTCGTTGTGATCGCCTATCAACCCGAACCCTGTTGCGTCGGTATCCGGTGGAATCATTCTCCTCCACGACGCGACCTTTTCAAGGTCGATTCATTGATGGTTCCCTGTCCCAGGGTTCGGAAACCCCGGGCTGGAACACACAATCCTTTCAGGATTGAACGCCCACCAGGGCGCTTAAGATTCCCTTCTCCCCCGGCGCCTGAAGACCGGGAGCGTAACCGACCTTGCCAAAGGCCCGGAGCCCACATTCGAGTAGGCCGGTCCGTAAGGGCCGGGTAGGCGCCCATTGTCCGTCCGCCAACAGGCCCGGAGGACCGACACGAAGGTGTCATTGCAACCCGCTCATCATGGCAATGGTCGCTCGGTCAAGCTCAAGCTGCGACACGTGGGACTTGCGCGCGTCTTGATCCAGGTATTTCCTCCACTGTTCCATCACCTCTTTTTCCTTCAACCTCCACAGTTCGTGCACTGGGCGGCGTTCAAGCAGCGCGCGGACGAAGTCAAGTTCGACGACGGAGTCCAACATCTGGTCCGGACCTTTGCTGGAGCGGAAGCGCTCAGACCTCTCGGCCGGGCGCAACAGCAACTTTTCGCGCAGACCGGCTCGGTGCTTTTCAAGAATTTCCGTCTCAACAGGAGGAAGAGTGACCGCTTCACCTTCGAGTGCGATCGAGAGGGCAAGACCTTGTCGAAAAGCCTCCACGGCAGGCGCAACACGCCCCTCGCTCCATAGGGCGGCTCGCAGAACCTCTTTTTGCATGAAGACGGGCGCCAGGTTGGAATACACCATAAAGGCGGCCGCGTTGAAAGAGACGAATGTCTCACTCAAGTCCATTTTGCACTCGCACTCGGCTTCGTCCTGGGGCGTCGCCGGGCGGGTCCAGAACAGTGCCGTGGTTGAGAGGCCCTGACCAAATGAACTGACAAGAAACGGCCCGATGGCCCGACCCAAACGCAGCTCCCTCATTTTGAGAAGTGCCTTCGCGGCCTGGTCCGGAAAACGTCTGATCAGCTGGCGGCCTTCTTCAGGGCGCTTGAGCAGATCGAAGAGACGCCGCAACTGTTGTTTTCGCGTTGTGAGGGGATCCGTTCCGTCGCCGTACAGCCACTTCTGAACGAGAAAGTAATAGACGGGCTCGACTTCCCGCAGGCAAAAAGCGTCAAACTTGGCAAAGTCATCGAGCGGGGCATTTTCCAACAAGAAACCGCCAATATCAATCAACGGCTGTCCGCGCCACCGGTCGAGGTGCTCCCAGGGGTTCCACCTGGAAAGAGCCATGACCCGGAATCCGGTGACGCTACCGCTCAGTTGGTACTGGAAGTGGGCGAACACCCATTCTCCCCACAATCGATCCCCCTGGCGAGTGACCTTGAAGAGCAAGGGGATCGTCCGTATGTTCGAACTGCCCACTTGGAATTCGAGTGTTTTGTCTCCGATTCTGGATCGCTGAAGGACCATCGGCCTGGCGTTGTCGGGGTAAACGGTGATCCGGTTCTTGACCTCATCCGAAATGAAAAGGTGATAGGTGCCGTCTACTCGGCCCTGGTGAAAGCGGGTCAATCTCCAGAGGCCGGTCCAGTCGGAAGCGGCCGAGCAGACCACCACGTTGGCATAGAAAACGAGCATCGCCAGGTAGAGTTGTTTCACTTGTGTGATCCTAGCACAGGTCGCCAACCCCAGTGAATGAGATTCCGCACCGCGAATCGGGATCTGATTTTTTCTGCCTGTGCCAGAACCACCCTGATATCCCTTTTGGGGGGTGTCAAAGCTTGCAGCTTCTTAGCCATTGTCAACATTTCCCGTGGCTTCGCGATCATCCGAGGTGGAAACTGGACCTGAAAACAGTTGGCGGCTTCAAGTCGGGACGGCGCCTCCAGGGCTCGCAGCGACCTCGTGAAATGCAGGGCTGGGCGCCGGCGGTTGTTGGCGAAAACGAGCGGTCCAACCCATTCGAGTTTCTTCGCGGGCGATAAGCTGTTCTGCGTCGCCGCTGCGGGTGGTCTCAGTTGTTTGGAACTCGAGGAATCGCCTACTGACCCATTGAACAGCGAGCGGCGACTGTAACGTTTCTGTGACGATCCTCGAGTAGAGTGGGTGTCAGGAGAATGTCCGCCTTTGCCCGCGGGCCCAGCCAGCCCATCGAGTAGAGGTCGAGCTGGCAGGGGCACGATCCCACGATTCGGTGATTGCGGCCATCCAGAAGTGCAGTCTCATGGCATTGCCGTGTATAGTGGGTGAAGAGGGCAACCGCGACGCCCTTCCCACGGTTCTTTTGGAAGCTTTGGCCTTGGGCCGGCCCGTCGTTTCGACCGATTTGCCGGGCGTGACTGAGATTGTGGATGACGGCAAGAACGGTTTGCTGGTGCCTCAGCGGGACGCAGCCGCACTGGCCGCGGCGATGGAGCGGCTCATCTCGGATGGGAAACTCCATTCCACCCTGGGCCGGGCCGGCCGGGGCAAGGCGGAGCGTTGCTTCAACCTGAGTGGCAACGTCAGCGAGCTGGCGGGGCTCTTTCGGCAGTCCCTGGCCAGAGGGAAGCCGGCGGCCGCCCCCGGCGGAAGAAGGAGCTGATCGCATGCGTATCGCCTACATCTGTGCCGATCCGGGCGTACCGGTCTTTGGAAGAAAAGGCTGCTCCATTCACGTGCAGGAGGTGGTCCGAGGCATGCGGAAGCGGGCGGCTCGAGTGGAACTTTTTGCCGCCCGTTTGGGAGGGGATCCGCCTCCAGGACTGGAGTCGGTGCCGATTCACCGTCTTCCCCGCCCGTCCGGACCTGAGCTGGCACGTCGCGAGCAATCCTGCCTGGAGGCGAATCGCAACTTGAGAACCCGGCTCGATCGTCT
>JBHHYX010000193.1:0-9741 GCA_046757765.1 Acidobacteriota bacterium
AGTCGTACTGGACAGTCCGTCGAGGAGCCCGACGGAGCGCAACGCAGTAGACGCGAGCATATCCGCCGCCGTAGTAGATTGGGTGTGAGAAATGCGGGCTAGGGTTCAAATATCTTTGGCTAGACTTTGAAGAGACGGTCTTCTGGCATTATCCTTTCACTGTTGACCGGTTTTTTTCCGGTAAGCCTCCCAGGGGACACCGGAAGGGCGAGGAGAAGCAATGCCAGACGAGATAGGATTGACGATCGATGCGGACAACAAACCGTGGGGACACAGGTGGGGTTTTGCAGACACCGGCTTTGTTCGCAATGGCGACGGATCGGTCGAGCTTACTGGCAAACGATACAACCTTTGCGGTTATCGAATGTACGATCTGTTGCCCTATGTGGATGGCGTCTTGGGCGTCGCCGTGGATTGGACCGACCCGCAACCGGAAATCGAAAACAAGCCGGTCAGCGCGTCGAGAAGGAACGAATCGTTTTGCCGGGCCGTTCAATCCGAGTTTGCCCCCGAACAGTGGTCAGTTGAGGACTCAGTTCGACTTCTCCACAGTCATGGACAAACCACGGCCGACGAGGTTTACCGTGTGATCTACGATCGGGTGGAGCGGGCTGTCGATGCGGTGTTCTACTGCCAATCCGAGAAGGATGCGGAGCGAATTGTCGCGCTGGCTCGGGAGCATGACGTCTGCCTGGTGCCCTTCGGTGGAGGCACCAGCGTCAGCTGTGCCCTCAAGCTGCCAGGCAGCGAGGAGCGCATGATCGTCTCGGTCAACATGAGAAGACTGAACAGGATCGAGTGGATCGACCGGGAAAACCTGTGCGCCTGCGTTCAGGCCGGCATTACCGGAATCGAACTGGAGCGCCGGCTGCAGGCAGACGGCTTCACCTGCGGGCACGAGCCGGACAGCATTGAGCTGTCCACCCTCGGTGGCTGGATCTCGACCAATGCCAGCGGGATGAAGAAAAACCGCTACGGCAACATCGAACAGATTGTCGAGAAGATCACCTTGATCACTCCTGAAGGCTGTCTTGACCAGATCGAAGCGGTTCCACGCGCCTCGATGGGCATGCAGCCCCAGCAGCTCTTGTTCGGAAGCGAGGGCAATCTCGGTTTGATTATCAAGGCGGTCATCAAGATTCACCCGAAGCCGGCCGTCCAGAAGTATGGTTCGCTGGTTTTTCCAAGCTTCTCCGAGGGCTGTCGCTTCCTCCATCGGCTTTCTCACAGCGGGTTCCTGCCCGCCAGTATCCGTCTGGTCGACAACACCCAGTTCCGGTTTGGCCAGGCCCTGAAGCCTTCAGTCCAGGGCTGGCATGCCTGGGCAGACAAGGCCAAGAAATTCTACCTCTTCAATATCAAAGGATTTGATGCCGAGGAGATGGCGGCGGCGACTATCGTCATGGAGGGATCGCGAGAAGAAGTGCTCTTTCAGGAATCCAATATCTATCGCCTGGCCAGGGAGTTCAATGGGATCTCCGGAGGGGCGGAAAACGGCCGCCGCGGCTACATGCTCACTTACGCGATTGCCTACATCCGTGACTTCCTGGCCAATTACCACATCATCGGGGAGACCTTTGAAACCTCGGTTCCGTGGAGCAAGATCGAGCAGGTGTGTCGGAGCGTGAGGGAGAAGGCGAGCCAAAAGCACGAAGAATTCAAGCTCCCCGGGAAACCCTATGTTTCCTATCGCGTGACCCAAGTCTACCACACCGGGGTGTGTGTGTACTTCATGTATGCCGTCTATACCAGAGGGATCGATCAACCCCACGAGGTCTTCGGCAGGATTGAGCATTCTTTACGAAAAGCCATCATTCGAAACGGAGGCTCGATCTCTCATCATCATGGCGTGGGCAAGATTCGGAAGGATTTCATGCGCGACACGCTCTCGCCCTCCAGTCTGGAGTTGCTGAAGCAAATCAAAAGATCGAGCGACCCCCGCAACGTCTTCGGAATCCGAAACAACGTCCTGGCGGAATAGCTCGGGTTTCTCACACCCGGTCGTAGCCAGGAGCTGGAGGCGCCGCCCTTTGCCGTTACGACCGAGGCCCCCGGAGGTGTCCGTAGTCCACAACGTCGAGGAGGCCGAGGGCGGGCAACGCCATCGGCGCGGATGACCTCGGTGCCGCGGTAGACGGCTCCTGAGAAATGGGGAAGATCGATGTCTTGGAGTCGGCCCTCGGGAGCGGCGTCAGCGGGGGGACCAGCCCTCTTCGTGACGAGTTGTCAGCTCCGCGAATGTCTGCCGGATCTGTTCCTGCGTGTTGGAGAGCTTTCCCGAGTTTTCGATGATGTAATCGGCATATTTGACTTTCTCCAGCAGGGGCATCTGGCTGTCAATTCTGAGGAGTGCCTCGTCAAAAGGAATCTTGTCGCGCCACATGAGTCGGCGAAGTTGAATCTCCGAGTGACAGTAGACGACGATCAGAACGTCGTATTTCTTGTAAAGACCCGTTTCCACCATGAGAGCGGCGTCCACCATGGCCATGGCCGGCCGCAGGTTGCTCAGTTCGTACTCCAATGCGGCTAACTGGTGCTCTTCGGCTTCCACAACGTAGGGGTGGACAATGCTGTTGAGTGTCAGGCGGGCCTCTTTGTTGCTGAAGACCGTTGCACCCAGGAGCTTTCGATCGATTCTGCGCTCAGAGTCCAGAATATCCTTGCCAAACGCCTCTATGATCCGATCATAGGCGGGTTGGCCGGGCTGGATGACCTCGTGGGCGATCTTGTCGGCATCGATAGGATAGACTCCCAGCTTGTGAAATTCCCGCAGGGTGTAGCTCTTGCCGCAGGCTATTCCACCTGTCAATCCCACCTTCAGCATCGGGTCCATGTTACCATCGGTCACCGCCGCGATCTAACTTTAGCGAGGGCGTTGCCTCAGACCGACCAGCGGTGTAGTGGCCGTGATTCCCAACCCCACCGGCCCATGCAACACTCTGAGAGCAAAATCCTCGGAATTGCGCCCGCAAGCAGCTAGAAAGAGAAGACCGTCCAGTTGCTCCAATTGGGCCGCGCCGACTTGCGCGCCACCCGGATCTGGAATGGATTCCAGGCCTTCAAGTTGTGCCAGAGTTCACGACTCAGCGGTCCCAACAGCTGGTGATTACCGCTGACTTCGAAAATCCCGGCCACATGGTGATCACCCGTCCCAATATTGTACTGGATCAAATAGGCGGCTTCGCGATCTCCCTGCCAGTCGAGGAGAATCACTCCGGTATGGGTGTCGTAGTTCAGCACGCTCCCGTTTTCAGGAGTAAAAATGACTGGCTTCCGGCCCGAGGAGGCAAAGATCTGGGGACCCGAGGGGAACACTCTGGATCGCTGGACTGACGTGGCCGTCAGCCAGTCCGTCAGATGGGCGCGGAGCCGCTTGGCAACTTCAGCTTCCCGCCGCCCTATATTGTTCTGCTCCAGCGGATCCTCGGCAAGGTTGTAGAGCTCACCCGTGCTGATGTACTTGTAATTCTCCTCCAGGATCCCCCTCACCCAGATTCCCTCGTGTTCTTTGGTTGTTTGGTTCCCGGAAATGATCGATTCAAGAAAAAGGGGGCGAGCCTGCTGCTCCTTCGAGAACAGATCGCGACCCTGAACATAGGGGGGTGGCTTGATATTGAAGAGCTTCAGAATGGTCGGCAAAATGTCGACCTGGCTGGCGCGCTTCGAGACACGCTGGCCACCCGGGACTCTTCCGGGCCAGGAAAAAATCAACGGAATCCTCACCACTTCCTCGTAGAGTTTTGCCTGCAGGGAGGTGGAAGCGTGCCCCACGAAGCCATGGTCAAGCAGTTCTTCTCCGTGGTCGGCAGTCAAAACGACCAGAGTGTCCTCGAGAAGATGACGGCTCCGGAGGATTTCCAGAGCCGCACTGAAAAGGCGGTCGACTCGCCGCAATTCAGCGGAATAAAGCTGATCCAAGACCGCTTTGTCCTTCTCTTGGAAGTGGGCGGAACCCACCGGAACAATGGCCCCGTTCAGGACTGCTTTGATGGCCGGACTCTTCTCCAGCTCTTCCAGAGGAGCCGGCAGCTCCGCGGCGGGAGGACGGTAGGGCTGATGCACCAGCACAGTGTGGTACCACACAAAGAAAGGTGAACTCTGCGCCGACCTTGCCTTTGCCTTCAGCCAGTTGAGGAGCTCGTCCCCTGCGCCCGACCCGAAATACTCCCGCTCCACTCCGGCCAGACCAAGGTGCCTGTAATAGGGAGCGAAAGTGAAAAAATTGAGGTTGGGTACCTGGTAACCCCTTTGCTTGAAAACCTTGATCAGGGTGACCAGATTGGGAGGACCCATGTGATCCCGATTATTCACTCCATGAAGGGGTGGATAGAGTCCCGTCAAGATCGAGACCAGACCCGGGGCGGTCCAGGCCGTGGTGCTGTAAGCCCGCTCGAAGACGGTTCCAGTCTTGGCCCAGGCGTCAATGTGCGGCGTGGTGGGCTTGCCGTAGCCGTAGGCGCCGAATCGATCGGCCCGGCACGAGTCGATGGTGAACAAGAAAATGTTGTGGGCGCCGAGGGCGGAAGGGGACAGCTGGATGCAGACCAGAACAAGAAGAAAGTATCGCATGGACGTCAGTCCTCGGCGGCTCGCCATCCCGCCGGGCGGGCTTTGGCGGGCCGGTCCGGAAGGGCCGCATTTCCAGCAGGCGCCTTGGCTCGGTCGGACACCCGCGGCGGCAATGGCCCGGGGTTGAAGATTGATGATAGCATGGCCTGGCTCATGGCCGGTTTTTACCTCCAAGCCTTCTCTCTTCTTCCCCCTTTTCTGCGGCGGCGGATCCATCCCCTGGAGTATGCGATTCAGGCCTTCGCCAAAGCCGCCGCCGACCTCCCCATCAGGGGCGTAGTGATCGACGCCGGTGCCGGCGAAGCTCGTTGGGCGAAGCATTTTGCGGGTCATTTGTACGTGGCCATCGATTCGGGCGTCGGCGATGCGGAGTGGGACTATTCTCAGATCCACGTCTGCGCCGACCTGGAGGCCATTCCGATGGCTTCCAACCAAGCCGATGTGGTGCTCAGCACCCAGGTTCTGGAACACGTTCGCGACCCCGCCCGCGTGCTCCGGGAAGCCAACCGCGTGCTTCGTCCAGGAGGAAAGCTCTATTTGACGGCGCCCCAGGGCTGGCCCGAGCACCAGCAGCCCCATGACTATTTTCGTTTCACACAGTATGGCTTGCGGGGCCTGCTGGCGTCAGCCGGCTTCCACCATGTGAGGGTCGAGCCTTTGGGCGGATATTTCTATTACCTGGGCCATCGCCTGACCTACATCCCCAAGGTCCTTTTCCAGCCGAGAAGGCCTCTCCTTCGGGTGCTCCTTTTTCCACTGGAACTGCTCAGCCTGGCTTTCTTCTGTTTCCTCTGTCCCCTCCTTTGCTACTACCTGGACCCCCTGGATCGGGAGAAAACGTTCACCCTGGGCTACCGGTGCTCCGCCGTCAAGTGACGCTGCCAACCGGAATCGAGCCGATGCGAACCCCGACCGGTTTCCAATGCCGCCCTCCTGCCGGAACGGTTGCGTCAAAGGGATGGGTCGGGTAAAATAGTAATGGATCGGGGGCGACTGGATTCGACGGAAGTAGTTGAAGCAGTGGATGCATGTCGAGGGGCCACGACCTCGTGAACTAGTGGCAAAAAAAGATAACTGCCAACGATCAGTTACCACTCGCAGCGTAAGCATTTGCGTTGCCGTCTTGCCCGCTCGGCCCGCCGGGCGGGAGAGGCGTCGATAAGAGCGGGCTTTTCAACGGTTTCGTTTTCTCCAGGGAAGCGTTGAGAATCTCACTGGAGGACATTCAACAGGTGGGTTTGCCGGTTTCCTTTCCCTGTGTGAATGAAAACTCGGAACCGGATAAGCATGTAGACTCCGCTGCTGAAGGCTTTCGGACGTGGGTTCGATTCCCACCGCCTCCACCACTCTTCCCCCGTGAATAATACGGGCCATTAGCCCGGATTTCTCACACTCGATCGTAGCGAGGCGGTGGAGATGCTCGTGGATACAAGGCGTCGCGACCGAGGGCCCCGCAGTCGCACTGGACAGTACGTCGAGGAGCCCGACGGAGCGCAACGCAGTAGACGCAGGCATATCCGCCGCCGTAGTAGATTGGGTGTGAGAAATGCGGGTTAGACGAGTGTCGTCAGGAAGTCGATGGCAGGACAGACGCGTATGCCTTCCGCCGATCTGAAACGATCCTCTGCAAGGGCGGAGACTTGCCAGGCTTCAGTGGCAGG
This sequence comes from Acidobacteriota bacterium, assembly GCA_046757765.1. Taxonomy (GTDB): domain Bacteria; phylum Acidobacteriota; class UBA6911; order RPQK01; family JBHHYX01; genus JBHHYX01. The sequence goes on from JBHHYX010000193.1 coordinate 6,231, forward strand.
AAAGCGGAGTTTCAGGTAGCGTAAGCAAGGATCAACTCTCTTCGGGCCCCACTTACACTCAACCAACAGGATGGGACCGCTGGGCTCCGTCACTACAAAGTCGACCTTCCCTGCCGTCGGTGTCGCGAAAATAGGGCAACTCCACATCCCTGCCCACCGAATCCTGCTGGAAGTGGACCCATTTCAACAGATGGCTGACCACCAGGTTTTCAAACCGGGGTCCCGGCGGCGGACTGGAAATCCTTGCGAACGGCTTCCGCGACCCGGTCCGCCAACGCCATAATCGTGAGGTAGGGATTGACCTCGACCGAATCCGGGAACAAGCTGGCGTCGGCAACGTACAGTCCAGGCTTGTGGTGGACCCGGCCCCAGGGATCGGTGACGGATGACACCGCATCGGTTCCCATCCGGCAACCACCCATCAAATGCGCCGCTGAAACGGCCACCTGGCCCAACTTGAGTCGATTCGGCGAGACCAGATGATCGAGTTGTCGAGCTTGATCCGCTGTGGTGAAAAAGTTGGCAGTGGCGGGCAAGTGGGCCCGTTTGGCAGCGGCCGCGAAGAAGAGCCGGCCACTGGCCCGAATCGATTTCACCATGGCGGCCTGGAGATCTGAGTCGAGATCGTAATGGACAACCGTGGCACCGTTGCGGTCTATGGTGACCCGGTTGGCCTTCCTTGCCTTATCCAGAATGAGAACGAGAATCTGCTGTTGGTGGTCGATTCGGGACATCAAGGCATCCACATCGACCCCGAACCCGGCCAGATTCTTGGCCGTGGTGAAGGGGAAGTAAAAACACGTTTCCAGCAAAAACCGGTCGGTTTTAGCAAATGCGTCGCAGTAGTAGCTCTTGGGATGGCCTCGAGCGCCGTTTACCGGCGTATCGTGTTCAGCCACCAGAGTGAGAGCCGGATGACAGGTAAAATAACGGCCCAGTGCCGGCCACGCCTGTTTGCCGAACGAACGCATCAGAATCGGGGGGGTATTCATCGTACCCGCCGCCAGCACTATTCTCGGGGCTTCGATCCGGTAGCGACCGGTGGGGTAGGGCGCGGGGGCGAGTCCATGCTGGGCGGAAAGGATGTCGGCCACCAGAGCGCCACCTTCAATCCGGTCAACGCGGCAAGATGAAATGACTTCGACGCCTCTTGCTTCGGCGGCGGGGATCTGAACCTGTGCCGTTCCCTGTTTGGCATGGCGCGCGCAACCCAGATTACAGGTATTGAGCCCGGCACAATCCTTGACGCTGATGGGAAACTGTCCCACCGGCCACCCCAGGGCCTGGCAGCCTTGTTTGAAGAGGCGGTTGTTGCGGTTGATGCGCTCCGGCGGCAGCAAGTGGACGTTGTTCTCGGCAATGTACTTGTCGCAGCGCGGTTCCAAGTCCGCCCACGTCACGCAGGGCACATTCCACTTCTCGAGAACGTGCCGGGGGGGTCTGAATGTCACGCCAGTGTAGACGTTGGTGCTGCCGCCCACGGCTTTGCAAAAGGCCAGAGTCATGTCTTGACTGGAGGTTTGAAATCCGCCGTCGGCGAAATAGTACTTCCGGGCCATCTCCAGTTCGCGGCGCGTATTGTCCTTTCTCTCGAAACGCCCACCCCAATCCAGCAACCCGATCTTTACGCCGTCGGCGCACATGTCGGACAAAGCCCTGGCTACGGTCCCGCCCCCGGCACCCGAACCGACGATGACAATGTCGTATCTGAGAATACGATTACTCAGGGGACCCATCCGTGTTTCTGCGCAAACGATAGCCGAGATCGTCATAGATCGAGGACTGCCCATAAACGCTCAACTTCGCGATCGTGTTGAGCCCCCAAAAACCCTTCCGAAGCAGACCGACAGGACAATCGAAAAGCCAATTCAGGAGGGCCCGCTGTTTGGCCTCGGGCAACAATCGGAAAGGTCGCAGGCCGCGGAGTATGGAGAGCACATCGATCAGAATCAAGAACCGGGCCAGTTTTCGTTGAGTCGCCGCCGGCGTCCGACCGACGAACTCGTTGACGAGCTCCCGGCCGCGGCTTCGCTGGGCATCTGTGAAGGCTCGGCTGCGCGGGACCAGGACGCCCCGCAGCACTTCGAAACGCCGCCGGCGACGCCCACTTAGGAACAATTCAGACATCACCGTCGCCTATTGAACAAACGAGACTGCCTGCGGGCCCACACCTTCTTACTCCTGGCCCCATTGCAGAGGACTCCGTCGGGACCGTCTCAGCTGATCGTTGACCGGCCCCAGACCGCCGCCCAGTCCCTCACTCCTTTTCACTACTTCCTCCAGGACTCGCTGCTCTTCCCCCACGGCGGCGGACGCCTGGCTGGTCGGCTTCGCGTCCGCGCCTTGCAGCAGTTCCAGGAGGTACAAGAATCGCCTTTGCATTCCGGACAGCGTCGCACTCCCGGGCGATTCAGCGTAAACGCTGGAGTAGAGCAAGTCAGGGGCCCTCGGGATTCCTTTTCCTTCAATCTCAGCCGCACTTTTCTCGAGCTCGAAGAGTTGCGGCGCCAGCGGGCCCAGGCTCCCCGCATCCAGAAGCTTTTGAATCTGTGCCCTGAGGCGATGAATACGGCCCCTTGCCCCGGTGGCTCTCTGGTAGCCCTGATAGCAGATCATGGAGAGATCGAATTGTTCCCTTAGCGCCGACCCGGAAATCCGGACTCGCGGATCGAGGCGGACGCTCAGGGGCTGCTCCACGCTTCGGCCGTCCACCGTCAGCCTGATGGCATATTGCCCTGGATGGACCCAGGGTCCCAACGGATGGCTGGGCGTTTGGCGGTACACCGCGGTGATGGGATAGGAACGACGCACGCCCTGGGGAGGAGGGTAGTGCAGATCCCAGACAAATCTGTGCATCCCTGGCCCGGTGGACGGCGACGTCGTTTAGAAAGTCCTCGAGACTGGCATCGTTTTCCTGGGTCTTGAGCTCAGTCATCGCACTGCTGGGTCCTTTCGCTCCGGCCTCACCTGGAACACTCACAATCTCAGATGAAGGGGCGGCTGGCAAGCGGAAAAACGCCGCACAATTCACGACCCAGTTTCACCTCAAATGGAGAACTCGAACCCTGGGCACCCCCATTCTCAACGACGTTGCGTGGCAAGCTGGCACCCAAAGGCACTGCAAAACCACTCGCCAAGCGTCGAAAGGATACTCCACCGGAGGATCGGCTTCCAGTCCTTCCACAGGTTGAAGGGGGTGGAGGTGACCCGGGATTTGAGCCGGGTGCTGAAGCGAATCCCGGAGTCGGTCGGGGAGCCCGGCTGACCCACGCGGGGAACGGAACTCGTTTCTCCTGACTCGACTACGGTCTGAGAGGCTGTGTGGCGAGGTAGTAATAGACTGCGCTGACTTCCTCATCCGTCAGATAAGAAAAGATCGGCATGCGCCCCCTGATTCCTCCCGGCTCCAGGGATCCTTTCCGGACTTTTCGAATGACTTGATCCGGCAACCTGGTTCTGGAGAGGGTCGCCAGGGCTGGAATGTCCTCCCACGAATTCACAAACTGGCGTC
>JBHHYX010000194.1:0-9714 GCA_046757765.1 Acidobacteriota bacterium
TTGAGGATTTCGCGATTGAGGAGCGGCCGAAGATGGTGTGAAGATGAGATGCCAAGATGTGAAGTTATTCTTGCACGAGCCCTAAGGGTTTGCGCAAGCTCCAAGGAGGCGATCGGGGCCAAAGGCGGCCAAGGAAGGGTCGGGTTGGGAAGCAGTCTCAAGATCTCCGGCTGCAAATGAAGCCGGCCAGGTCGCGAAGCTTCTGGCCGCGCCCTCCCAGGAATTCGATTTCATCCAGTGCGCGTTCCAGAAGATCGTGGGCGATCCTGCGACTCGTCTCGACGCCGTAGAGTGAGGCATACGTTGCCTTGCCCTTGATTTTGTCCTTGCCCGTGGTCTTGCCAAGCTCTTGCAAGGAGCCCTCCACGTCAAGAATATCATCCATGATCTGGAAGGCCAGACCGATGTTCGACCCAAAGACGGACAACTTCCGGCGTTGTTCCTCGGGGGCATTGCTCAGAAGGGCGCCACAGTAAACGCAGGCATGAATGAGTGCCCCGGTTTTTGCTGAGTGCAAAGATTCCAGTTTCTTTCGCGAAAATGCCTTGTTTTGTGTAGTCAGGTCCACCACCTGACCGGCAAGCATTCCCCGGCAGGTGCCAATGGCGCGACAGATTCGGTGAATGACGGTCAGCTTGGCTTCCGCTGAGGCCTGACCTGCGGGAATTTCCGCCAGCAACTGAAAGGCCCGTGTCAACAGCGCATCGCCCGCCAAGATCGCCAGGTCCTCACCGAAACTCCTGTGAAGCGACGGCTTTCCGCGTCGATAATCGTCGTTGTCCATGGCTGGAAGGTCGTCATGGACCAGCGAGTAGGTGTGGATCATCTCGAGGGCACAAGCCAGATAGATAAGGGCATTGAAAGGGCCATGGAGAGCCTCGCCCGTAGCCAGGGTCAGAATGGGACGAATTCTCTTGCCTCCGGCGAACATGCTGTAGCGCATCGCCTCATGAATCACCTGCGGATGGGCGTGAGCGGGAGGCAGGAATTTCCCTAAATGGGTATCAACTATCTCTTTTTGTCGCACCAGGTATTGTTGGACAGGGGTCTCTTCTTTCACAATCATGACTCGATCAGCCTTTTCTTATGCATCCTTTTCCGTCTCAGATTCCACTTCAAAGGGCTGTTCAACCAGTTGACCGCGGTCATCTTTCATGAGGATGTCCACTCGGCGCTCCGCGGCGTCCAGTTTCGAAGAGCAAAAACGGGAAATGTTAACGCCTTCCTCAAAGAGTTGCAACGCTCTCTCCAACGCCAGCTCCCCTTTTTCCAACTCGCTGACGATGGCTTCGAGCCGCCCCAGGGCCTGCTCGAAATCCTTAACCTCCATCTCGCTCATCCTTCCTTGCCGGGAATCTTCCTCCCGCCACCCGCACCTCAATGAGTTCTCCATCAGCAACCTGATCGGGGTGCCTCACGATCTGTTCTCGCCGGTTGGTCACGATGGCGTAGCCACGGTCCAGCACAGCCAGCGGAGAGAAGGCCTGTAGCTGGCGATGGGCGACATGAAACACCCGGCTACGCTTTTCCAGATAGAATCGCGTCTGGTGCTCCAGTTCCCTGAGGCACTGCGCGATCCTTTTCCGGCGCGGGCCGAAAAGATCGGGACGGGCTCGAACAAGGCGCGCCCACAAGTCATCCAGGTGCTGTTGAAAGAGTCTGATCCGACTGTGTGCATGCATGAAAGCTCGGCTGCCCGAGAGTTGGTGCAACCGCTCTCTCTTTCTATTCACTACAAGCCTCGCTGCCTGGCGCAGTCTTGTGCTGAGGTGCTGGACCCTATCCCACAACTCCCCTCGTGCCAGGCACACCAACTCGGCTGCGGCGGAGGGTGTGGCAGCACGAATGTCGGCCACAAAGTCAGCAATGGTGAAGTCGGTCTCGTGGCCCACCGCCGAGAGGACGGGAATGGATGATCTCGAGATAGCCCGCGCCACGGGCTCTTCGTTGAAAGCCCAAAGATCCTCCCAAGACCCGCCTCCGCGGCCTACAATAATGACGTCGATGTCGGACAGGTTATTCAAGTAGTGGAGGCTGCCTGCAATCTCCCGAGCCGCCTCGCGGCCCTGCACCTTGGCCGGGCAGATGAGGACGCTCAACTGGTTGTTGCGCCGCTTCAGGACGCGGAGAATGTCCTGTATTGCGGCTCCGGAAGGCGAGGTGACGACGCCGATCTTGGAAGGTAAGAGCGGCAGCTGCTTCTTGCGGCCGGCGTCGAACAACCCCTCAGCTTCGAGGCGGCTCTTGAGTTGTTCGAATGCTGCCTGCAGGGCACCTCGCCCGACCGGTTCCATGAACTCCACGATCAACTGGAAGTCTCCTCGTGGCGGGTAGACTGAGACTGAGCCCCGGGCCACCACGGCCATCCCATCTTCGGGCAGGAATTTCAGGTATCGGCTCTGCATTCGAAAACAGACTGCTCGAATTTGAGCGGCTCCGTCTTTCAGAGTGAAGTAAAGGTGCCCGGAGGGAGGCGTTCTGAAGTTGGAAACCTCGCCCCTCACCCAGATATTTCGATACCCGGTTTCCAGGTCCACTTTGATTTTATGAACGATTTGAGAAACTGAGAAGATCTGCCGGTCTTGAAAAAGCTTCGGTTGCGTTTCATGCATTGAATCGTTGCGGATTATCTGGAAAAACTCGACGGTGATAGAGGACACCCGCGGTTCAGGGTTTGCTCCTTGTCAGCCCGAATTATATCTCCCTCAGACCTCGGGAGTCAAAATGGGCCTGAAGCGGAAGTCAAGGTTTCATGTCGCCGCGTCAGGGACCGAAAGTGGAACGGCGAGTCAGGTAGCCTGCCGTCCCGGATTTGCCGCCTGGGCGGATTCTCCGCTATCATGGACGGCGATGACTTGGTTCAAACGGGAAAAGACGCCACTGCGTGCTCCGGTTGAAACCGAACGACGGGTGCGTACGGAAGGTCTCTTCACCAAGTGCACCGACTGCAAGGGGATTATCTGGAAGAAAGATCTGGAGAACAATCTCGGTGTCTGCCCCAAATGCGGCTTCCATTTCAAGCTCGCTGCCCATCAGCGCCTCTGTTACTTGTTGGACAACGGTGATTACATTCCATTTGACGTCGATCTCAAGTCTTCGGATCCGCTCCAGTTCTTCGACAGGAAGAGCTATCCCGACCGCCTGGAAAAGGCAGCAAAGACCACTGGTCTGGCCGAGGCCGTGATCAATGCCGAAGGCAGGTTGGAGGGGATCGAGGTGGTGTGCGCCTGTATGGAGTACCGCTTCATTGGCGGCAGTATGGGTTCGGTTGTGGGAGAGAAGATCACGCGAGCTGTGGAGCGCGCTTTGGAAAGTGAAAAGCCGTTGATCATCATTTCGGCCAGCGGTGGGGCCCGTATGATGGAAGGTGTTCTATCCTTGATGCAGATGGCGAAGATCAGTGGGGCGCTGGCGAAACTCGAGGCGCAACGGGTTCCCTACATCTCCGTATTGACCGACCCTACAACGGGAGGCGTGACAGCCAGCTTTGCCATGCTTGGGGATCTGAATATCGCCGAACCGCGGGCTCTCATCGGTTTTGCCGGTCCCCGAGTCATCGAGCAGACCATCCGCCAGAAACTGCCGGAGGGTTTTCAACGCAGCGAGTTCCTGCTCGACCACGGCATGCTGGACGCCGTGGTTGAGCGCCGGCACTTGCGGGATTTCATGGCCGACTGGCTTGTTTTCATGGGGGCCCGGAAGGAGAGTCCCGTTGGCGCTTAGTGCTCCAGTTCGCAAGTACGGTGATGTATGCGGATGCGCCGTTGCTCTGTAAACTGAACCGAAGCGTCAGCGCCCGGCCCAAACTGGATGGCCACCCACTCGTGTTCGTGGTTCAGTGACTTGGCGGCACAACCGCTCAACCATCGGACGGCGTCACAATAACCAGGCGGAAATGCATTGCCGGAGTTGTGGGCGAGTGCCCGCCAGCGAGAGTACTCCAGGCGACATGAACTACGAAGAGTGTCTGGCCTATCTCGATCGTCTCGGCAATGAAGTCCTCACCATGAAGCTCGGCCTGGAGACCCTTCGCAAGGTGCTCCGGAGTCTGGGTGATCCGCAGCGTCGTTTTCCCGCCATCCTCATCGCGGGAACCAACGGTAAAGGATCCGTTGCCCGATTCTTGAGCGGAATACTGGTCGGCTGTGGAATCCGGACGGGCCTCTACACTTCTCCTCACCTGCTCCGGCCGGAAGAACGCATTGTGGTCGACAACGAGTCGATCTCGAGTATCGGTTTTGCCAAGGCTCTGGGACAAGTGGTCGACACGATCCGTCAGATGGGGCTGGTGTGCCACCCCACCTATTTTGAGACCTTAACGGCGACCGCATTTTTCCACTTTGCGGCCGCCCGTGTTGAGATCGCGGTTCTGGAAGCTGGGCTGGGAGGGCGGCTGGACAGTACTAATGTGATCGATCCAATCCTCTCCGTACTGACCCCCATCGGACTGGACCACCAGAATGTTCTGGGGAACACCTTGGCAGAGATTGCCGCCGAGAAGGCGGGGATCATCCATCCGGGGAGGCCGGTGGTGTCCTCCCCGCAGCGCCGCCCGGCCATGGAGGTTCTCCGCTCGCGGGCAGCTGCTCGAAAGTGCTTTTTCAGGCAAGTCGTTGGGGCCGAAATCCAGTTCTGTTCCAGCCGGGAGGGGAAGTATGGTTTTTCCTATCGAGGGATCCAGTCCTGTCTGCGGGTCTTCGGGCGGCACCAGGTTGAAAACGCTGTCCTGGCTATTGAAGCTTCGGAGATTCTGCGCCAGGCGGGCTGGCCTGTTCACCTTGCGGGGATGAAGGAGGGGCTTTCTTCGGTTCTACCGTGGTCGGTTCTCCAGAAGGTCGCGGAGCACCCGGCCGTCTTCGTCGACGGCGGGCACAATCCGGATGCCGCTCGCTGTCTTGCCGAGTTTCTCCACGCCCACACCCAGACTCCGCGGACTCTGGTTTTCGGGATGATGAGAGACAAAGATCTGGACCAGGTCTTTGGCGCCTTGAGTCCGTGTTTCGAGCGAGTGTTTTTGACCCAAATCGATTCCCCGCGGGCGGCCAGGCTGGAGCAACTGCGGAGTGTGGTGCCGGGAGGGATTCCCTGTGCTCAACCCATGGAGGCTCTGAGGCGAGCCAAACGGGCCTCGCGCACGGTCTTGGTGGCCGGGTCCTTTTTCCTGGCCGGGCAGGTCCTCAAGGAGCTGGCCGGCGTTTCTCACAGGCTGGTGGGCGTCAATCCCGAAGGGATGGTGTCTTCCAGCCCAGGGTTTCCGAACCCTGGGAGGTAGGACCAGCCGTGAATCGCCCCTGAAGGGGTTATGTCATGGAGAGACAGTTCACAAAATCTACGGGAGAGGGGGGATGAGGGATCGGAGGGCTTGGTGGGGTCCGACCCCGTCGCGATCCCAACCGGAGACGGCAGTTCAGTTAGACTGGCTGAAGGACGAGATCCGCACGCTGTCACCCGGATTGACCACCATCCCGCCCGCTTCGCAGTTCCAGGAGGCGCTTCCAGCCAGGGGAATCCCGACAACCTGTCCCGTAGAGAGGTTGTTGCAGACAGCCAGGTTTCCAGTGGCGCCCGTCAGTCCCCCTCCCAGGCTGTCCAACCCGGAGTTGGCTGAACCCTGGGCTACCATCAGAACCGAGTCACCTGGACTGACTGCCAGGCCCTCTCCCTCGCAATCCCAGGAGGTCCCACCTTGCAGGGAAAAGAAAACCGTCTGCGAGGTGGCCAAATTTCGGCACAGCCCAAAGCCCGCGTTCATCCCCGTTACCGAGCCGCCCACCACGGTGGTGGCCAGACAGGAGGGAAAACTGAAGGAGGCGATGCGGGTGGGTCTTCCGCTCGAACCCGCCACATGGGTGGTGTAAAAGAAAGTGCAGTCGTTGAGAGGGTCGACCGACATGGCGCTGTAGTCGCCCCACCGCTCGGTATTGGTCTGGGCGGAGGTTCCATCCAGGATCGTCTGTTCTGCTTCCAGAGTTCCCAGCGGATCGCCGGCCAGGCGTCCCGTGTAGCGGATGCCCGGAAACACTTTGTTGAAGCTGTCGTCGTTCGAGATGCTGTACCCCAGGGCGATGTTGCCGTCCTTGTCCATGGCCGCGCTTCCCATCCAGCGATGCAGCAGCTGGCTTTCGCCGGCAGCGGGTGGCTGGGGGGAATAGGTCGCTTGTTGGAAAATGGCCCAGCTTCCACCAGTGGAGCGGCGTAGTTCGTACCAGCGGATGCCGCCCACTTCCTTGGTTGCCACCGGGATGCTGCCACCGACCTCGATCGTCTGATTGACCACCAGCGTGGCATGGCCGGGAAACTCACGATACTTGAGCTGCATCATGGGGCGATTGGAGAGAGCGTCCAGATTTCGGGTGGTGTCCGGCTGAGGAATGCAGTCCCGGCTGCCTCCTCCCCGGCGATTGCAGAACATGACGTCAAACGGGGCCAATCCGACGCCGGCGTCGAGATCCGCGGCCAGTGTGAAAGTGGAAGCAAGAGGGTTGGCAAAATCAACCGAGAACTCCCAAATCTCCAGGCGGTCGCGGGCGTCGGAGAAGTCCTGATTGTCATCGACGGTGCGAAAGAACGGGTTGGGTGTTCCCGGGGGAGGAGGGGGCCCATCCAGATCGGCCGGCAGTATGCGGGTGACTCGAGGCGCGCTGCCGCTCAAGGCGGGAATCGTGAAGCGGACGAAAGTGGTGGGCTGGCCTGCCAGCATGGCGTTTCGATCGAATGCGAACACCCCCAGCCGGCTGCTCTCGAAGTCGGTCATGTAGTAGGCGTCGGGCCAGACGCCGAGCTTGGGGTAGTCGGGAAAGACCGGCACCGAAATGGAGTACAGGAACCAGGTCGAGGCTCCAGTCGGCGGCAGGGGATTGGGTCCCTGAGAGACGGCAAAGCACATGAAAGAGGAGGACGCGAACTGGCTCAGCAGCCAGCGGTCGGCCAGGTGATCGTAAACCACCACCGGATCGCCGGTATTACTGCTACAGGGGTTGCCAGCCGGCCACAGCGAGCCGAAATCCTTGGGACCTCCCGAGAGATCGTTGCCGTTCTTGTCAAACACCTGGAAGTCCGTCACATTGATCATCTGAATGTAGTGATTGCGCCCCACATCGCCGATGGTGTCGGGTGGGAAGGCAAAGGACGTCATCCCCGCCACATTGACGGCCGGTGTAGAGAGGGCGAGTAAACCGGGAGAAGCCTCCGTTTGAATGACGGGGTCCGGAGTAGCGGGGCGACTCGCGGGGCCTCCCCTGCCCGCGTTGGGAGAGATGCCTTCTGGAACGGTCACTGACGGCCCGCCGCTCCTCCCGCTGGGAAGAGATCTGATGTCGACCTCAACGATGAAGGGCTTGACCGGAGGGCTGACGTAGGGCCCCGCCGCTTTCTGCCCGGCTGAGAGCTGGCCCGCTCCCGCCGATGCGGTCAGCACAAGAACACCCACCATTCTGCGATAGTCGCCCCGCAATGAGCTGCTTGGGGCGGACCCCGACCTCTCGACCTGATCCGACATGTTGTTCCCTCCCGTTTGACAAGGATTTTCCCACCGCGGACTTTCCGCCTGCCCGCACCACCGTTGCGCCTACCCGTATCCTCTGAATAGAGAATTCTTGATGTCATTATACAGGCTGGGAAAAAAAGGCGTCAAACCGTTCAGGAACGAAGTCCGTGGGAGTCCCAAAGGGAGGCTACATAAGACATTCAGATCTGGTCCGCAACCTGGTGCTCCCGATCTCGCAGGCGGGGCTATTCCATGGGAGAGGTCCTCCTATGTGGGGAGTCAGGAGGGGAGCCGAGGAGTGTGGCGCCGGCCCTGGAGGCCCAGGGAGAGGGCGAGGTGAAGAAGTTCCGAGCGTTTCTTTACCCCCTGTGGTAAGATACGGAGAATCAGCGGGAGGTCAGACCCGGCTTTTCGAGTTCCTCCCATTCCCAGAGAGGCAACGACCGCTTCCAGGCGAAGAGATCGAAATTCTTGAGCGGGGCCGTTTTCAACAATTAGCTGGGGCTCACTTCCAAGCAGAGAAAAGCCGCGAGCACAACCTTGAGCAGCCACCAGCGATTCATCGAAACAGACGAACAACAGGCGGCCGACAGCCCAGTCGGCAAGATTCCCCGGAGCGGTGTGGCCAAGACTTTCCGGGCCTTTCAGTACCGAGACTTTCGACTCATATGGGCGGGAGCCTTTGCCTCGACAACGGGTAGTTGGATGCAGAAGATTGCCCAGTCCTGGCTGGTCTACCAAATGACCGGTTCGGCCTTCTATCTGGGGTTGACGAGCTTTCTAGCCCAACTGCCGCAGGTCCTGTTTCTTCTCGTGGGAGGTTCCCTTGCCGATCGAGTCGATCGTCGCAGGGTCCTGCTCTTCTCCCAATTTCTGCAAATGCCCTGTGCTCTGGCGTTGATGACGCTGGTGGCCACCGGCTGGATCCAGGTCTGGCACTTTCTGGTCTTGGCCTTCGTTGCCGGTACCGGCCAGGCCTTCGGGGCCCCTGCCTACCAGACCCTGATGCCCAACCTGGTCGACCGAAGCGACCTGCCCAACGCGATCGCCCTCAGCTCCATTCAGTTCAATCTGGCCCGCACTATCGGTCCCCTGCTGGCCGCAGCCGCGCTCCACCTGGCCGGACCCGCCGTCTGCTTCGGCATTAACGGTATCTCCTTTCTGGCCCCCATCATGACTCTCTACATGATTCACAGCAGCTTCCAGCCGCGTCCCAGCGACAAGTCGATCCTCTCTGAGATTGCGCAGGGGTTCCGCTTCGTGGGCAACCTGGGGTCCCTTCGCCAGCTCACCTTTTTGGGGTTTGTCACGACCTTCTGCGCCATCCCCGTCATGACTCTCCTGCCGGCCTTTGCCAGCCAGGTCTTCGACGCCGGTTCCAGGCAGTATTCGTTGATGATGGCCGCTACGGGCGCCGGCTCAGTGTCAGGCGCTCTTCTCTATGCCCGCCTTTCCATGATGAAGCGTCGGGGTCTGTTTACCCTCTGGGTGCAGCTTGGGCTGGCCTTTCTGCTGGCCTGCTTTTCCCTTTCCCGGATCCTGCCCCTCAGCTACATCATTCTCTTTTTTGCCGGGGTCGGACTCATGGCCCTGGCGGCCTCCATTACCTCGCTCGTACAGTTGGCCAGCAGCGAAGAGATGCGTGGTCGGGTGATGAGCATCTTCATGCTGGCTTTCAGGAGTGGCATGCCGCTGGGCGATCTCCTGGCTGGTTCGGTCGCGGCCCGGATTTCTCCCCCCTTCACGCTCATTATGCTGGCCGGTTTGATGGGATCGGTGGCGGTGGGCTTTCTCCTCTCCAAAAGCAGTCTGAAGAGTCTTTGAGACATTCACCTCGGCCTTTTCCGTAGAGGGAGAGGTAGAGGGAGAAGAGGAGGGTCTTGGAGTGGGGCACACTGCTTTGAAAGCCCGGGCTTCAAGCCGACTTCTTGCGCTTGATTGCGACGCGCCCTTTTCCGATCCGATTAGCGAGAAAGGCATTACCGGCCCGCATGCGGGAGTATTCTTTCCCGGCAAGCTTGCTCTTCATCTTCATGACCAGGTTGACCATCCGGGTGAAAGGCAGCGCTGACATGAGGGTCAAAAGCCGATTGTTCTTGAGGTCCAAGCTGATGCTGAGAGGCTTCTCGGGATGGGCATCGTAGCGAACCGCGCAGGCGATCGTGAAGGGAGTGTAGTTCTGCACCTCATGCCACCACCAGGGGGCGTTGTAGAGCAAGTCCCCGGGC
>JBHHYX010000195.1:0-9710 GCA_046757765.1 Acidobacteriota bacterium
AATCATGGCTGGGCGCCTCTAGCCATCCCAAGGGAAAGGCGAGCCCGCTCAGGAAAAGATGCACGGGAAACAGGAGAGCGGCGAGAGTTCCCCCGGCGCTGAACACAGTCCACAGAAAAGGTGTCTTGCCGCCCGTCATCTAGCCTCGCAGCAGGAACCAGGCTATCGTCCCGGAAGCGATCAGCCAGGCAAAGTAGTTCAGCCCTGCAATAACCCAATCCGGCACCCGCTTCCCGCGCAGGCGCACCACCATCGCCTTGGGGGCCAGATGGAACCAGGTCAGGGAATGAAAAAGGACGAAAAGAAAAGCAACACTATGGAGCGCCAGGAAGAGGGGATTCTTCAGCAGGCCGACGAACTGGGTGTACGCCTCCTCTCCCTCCACCAGGGCGCGTAGCTGCCAAAGCGTGAGTACGGCAAAAAAGGCTACGAAGACGCTGGTAAGCTCCCGCAGGACAAACTGGGTGTACCTCCAGCTCTGCAACCACCACCAGACAGACACCCGACGCCGGTACCATTTGGGATGGTAGCGGGTGTAAGGGGCTTCGGCGCTCATCCCTCCGCTCCGCTCGGGATGACCCTGAGCATGTCGAAGGGTCATTTCCTTCCCCAGGGTAGCAGCACGGACTTGAACCAGTGGGCCGCGCCGGTGAGCTTGTATTGCTGGATGGCGCCGGCCGGATCAACGTTCTTCGGGCAGACCTTCGTGCACTCGCCCACGAAGGTGCACTCCCAGATGCCGTCTTTCCCGGAGAGAATGTCCAAACGTTCCTGGGCGCCAATGTCCCGAGAATCCAGGTTGTAGCGCTGCGCCAAGGCAATGGCCGCCGGCCCGACGAAGCCGGGTTCCAATCCGTAGATGGGGCAAGCGGCATAGCAGAGCATGCAGTTGATGCACATACTGAACTGCTTGTAGACATCCAGTTGCTCGGGCGTTTGCCGGTACTCACCCTCGGAGAGCGGTTTCTCTTCTTCCCGGACGACCCAGGGCTTCACCTTCTTGAGCTTGTGCAGGAAGTCGGTCATATCAACTACCAGGTCGCGCACGATGGGGAAAAACTGGAGGGGTTCGACGCGGATGGGCCCGGGAAAATAGTCGGAGAGAAAGGCAGCACAGGTGAGCTTGGGAGTGCCGTTGACCATCATCCCGCAACTGCCACAGACGCCCATCCGGCACGACCAGCGGAAACTGAGCGTGCCATCGAGCTTGTCCTTGATGTTATTCAGAGCGTCCAGCACCACCCAGTCTTTCCGGTAGGGAACCTCATAGCTCTGGACGGTGGGCTCAGTTTCCTGCTCCGGCCGATAGCGCACGACTTTGAGTTTTACTTTTTCCGGCAACGTTCCCTATATCCCGTAGACGCGTTGGCCGGGCGGCCAGCGAGTAATGGCGACTGGCAAGGAATCGATGCGGGGCCGGTCGTCCGGCATACGATAAGCCAGCGAGTGCGAGAGGAAATTCTCGTCGTCGCGGTCTGGGTGGTCGGTGCGTTGGTGGGAGCCACGAGACTCGCGACGGGCGAGGGCGGAGGCGAGGATGCACTCGGCCACATCGAGCATGAAGCTGAGCTCGAGGGCGGCTGTGAGTTCGGTGTTGAAGGTGTAGCTGGGGTCCTCGAGGCGCAGATCAGCAAACCTCTCCTGGAGTTTGCGAATCTCCTGCGTCGCCTCTTGAAGCGTGTTGCCGTTGCGGTAGATGCCCGCGGAGGACTCCATGATCTTCTGCATCTCTTCGCGCAGCGTGGCGATGGACTCGCGGCCGCCCTGCTGGCGGAGCAAACATTTTTCCAGTCGCGTCTGTTCGTCACGCGCCTGCGCAAAGACAGCCGTGCCGGGCTTAGTTGGCTTTTGCTCAGCGGCGTAGACGGCAGCAGCCTTTCCCGCGCGGGCGCCGAACACGAGGCATTCGGTGAGTGAGTTCGATCCGAGGCGATTGGCGCCGTTGATGCTGACGCAAGCGACTTCCCCCGCCGCGAATAATCCCGCGAGTGGCGTGGCGCCGTTGATGTCGGTGTGGACACCGCCCATCATATAGTGCACCACCGGGCGGACGAGAATCATTTCCTTGACCGGATCCAGGTTGGCGTATTTCAGACAAAGCTCGCGGACAAAGGGGAGCTTCTTGTTGATCACCTCTTCGCCCAGATGGCGGATGTCGAGGTGGACGTAGTCGCCGTAGGGGCCTTTGAGCGTCCGGCCCTTCTCCTGCTCTTGGACGAAGGCTTGGGAGAGGCGGTCACGCGGGCCCAGCTCCATCGAGCGCAGCACCGGCTTCGGCTCCGGCTTGCCCAGGCCGTAGTCCTGCAGGTAGCGGTAGCCGTCTTTGTTGAGCAACCAGCCGCCTTCGGAGCGGGCGGCTTCCGTGATGAGGATGCCGGTAAAGGGCAGTCCGGTGGGATGGTACTGAACGAACTCCATGTCCTTGAGCGGCGCCCCGGCGCGGTAAGCGAGCGCCATGCCGTCGCCGGTCTTGATGGCGCCATTGGTAGTGAACGGAAAAACGCGGCCACAGCCGCCGGTAGCCAGGATGACTGCCTTAGCCAGAAAGGCGAAGATTCTCCCTGAGGCCACTTCGATGGCCACCAGGCCCGCGCAGCAGCCGTCCTCGACCAGCAGTTTGGTGACGAAGCATTCGTCGAAGCGGCGGATGCGGTCGTATTTCAGCGAGGTCTGGAAGAGGGCGTGGAGCATGTGGAAGCCGGTCTTGTCGGCGGCAAACCAGGTGCGCTTGACTTTCATCCCTCCGAAGGGACGGACGGCGATTTGGCCTTCGGGCTCGCGGCTCCAGGGACAGCCCCAGTGCTCAAGTTGCAGCATCTCGCGCGGAGCTTCCTGGACGAACACCTCCACCGCGTCCTGGTCGCAGAGCCAATCGCCGCCGGAAACCGTATCATAGGCGTGCTGGTCCAGGGTGTCGTCGGGCTTGATGACCGCGGCCGCTCCGCCCTCGGCCGAGACGGTGTGGCTGCGCATGGGATAGACTTTAGAGATTAGGGCAAGGCTCAGCCGGGGATTGGCCTCGGCGACGGCAATAGCGGCACGCAGGCCCGCGCCGCCACCACCCACCACAAGCACGTCGCGAGAGAAGACGTCCATAGTCTCTCTTGGGATCCCAACTAGCGGGGCCCGCAGCGATCTACTATAGGGTATAGTAAACCTCAATTGCTGATTTCAATTTGAACGTGCGGACCGATGAGTAGCTTATTCCTAGGTCCCATATGCTGTCAAACTTCAACAACCGTCGAGTTCACAGCCCGGCAGGCTGTGCCAAAGCTATTTCCTTTGGCCCCACCAAGATCGGTGCTCGGAGATTCTTCCGCTGAGTCCCGCGATTTGGTAATCCCTGACAGCTTTCAGATTAGCCAGTGCGGGGGATGTCGAAAGGCTGCGGCCGCTTTTCAGCACATTGCCGCAGGGTGTTGGTTGCCTCCGTCAGTGCCTGGCGTGACACGCACTTTATGGCACACAGTTTGGTGTCAGTTGTGGTGTCAGTTGGTTTTGCAATCAGACGCAGTTTGGCGCGCGGCCGCGCAACGCTACAACGCCCGGAACCTTATGAACACAAGCGAGTTTTCACTTTCTCGCATCTCGGTGCAATTAAGCGCAAGTCTACAAGAAAGGATTATGAGTCCGCCGGCCACCCCCTCGTCGTCCGAACCAGAGGTTGTCTTTGTAGAGTAGAATCCGCGATTGCTCGCGGGGAGTGGGTTACCTTGTTGTGGGGCGGGGCGCAAAATGCTCTCACTTGATGTGCATAATTCTAAAGAAGTCTGCACATCCACAACCGGCGGAAGTTTTTCCCGCCGGGGACTTGACCCATTCGGCAAGTGTGGGTATGCAGGGTATGTGCGGGTGGGCGGCAGGTGGCGGAAGGTGGCGGGATGTCAAATCGGCTCAGCTAGTTACGGCTGATCCACCGACCCCTTTCGTTTGCATAGTATTTGAGAGAATCCGCCCACTTTGTGCGCAGTATTTGCGCAACACCCCAAACCAATCGCCGGCGGGGAGCGGAGCTCTTGGTCACCGTGAGGGTCAGCGGGTTGCCCAGATGAGGATCCTGCTACTGAGGAGAGAGCCGAAAATTGATACCGGTCTTGGTCTTTCCGTCGCCGATGATCCTGTCGAGCTTGGTCTTGCTTTGGTAGCCCTCCTTGGAAGCGCGTAGGTTGTAGGTGCCCTTTTTGACCAGCAAGCTGTATGTCCCATCGGCCGCGGTAGTGGTTGAGAATTGAACGACGCGATTCTTGATTGCCTCCACTAGTACTCCGACCAGCGGTTCCCCAGTGACGCTATCTGTCACCGTGCCCTGGAAGAAGCTGTGGCGAGCCAGAGTAAAATTGGTGCCCGTCAGGGTTTGGTTTTCGGCAATCGCCAGCCCCGCCTTGGTTTTATCGAAGAATCCAATCTGTGAGGCGACCAAATCATATGTGCCTGCCGCCACCGCAAGGGTATAGGTTCCGTTGCCAGCGGTGGAGGTAGAGAATTTCAGGACGCCTCCTTGGTAGGCATTCAGTGTTGCTCCCGCGATTCCGATGCCAGCCTTGTCCTTGACGGTTCCTTTGAAAGCACTGGTTATTGGCGGGTTGATCGTGAAGGTGAGAGGATTTGAGGTGCCCGCGCCGGGCGGCCCGTTGAACACCGTCACTTCGGCCGATCCCGGAGTAGCGATGTCGCTGGAGGGGATGGTGGCCGTTAACTGGTTGCTACTGACGAAGGTGGTTGTGCGGGGCGAACCGTTCCAGCGCACACGAGAACTGAGCATGAAGTTCGAGCCGTGGAGGGTCAATATAAAGGTTGGACCCCCTGCCGTCGCGCTGGCGGGGGAGAGAGAATCAAGCGTGGGCGGCAGCACGACGTTGAGGGTGGTTGTGTCCGCATTCGAAACGATCCCATCACTAGCCACCACCGTAATTGTATGGAGGCCAGGAGGGGTGGCCGGGCCCGTAGAAACCAGCAACGAGGTTCCAGCGAAACCGCCCGCAGGGATCTCCAGGGAAGCGGAACCAAAGCTACAAGCCATATCCGCCGGCAGGGACAAACAGCTCAACTCCACCGTAGAGGAATACCCACCGATTGAGAGCACATTGACTACAATCTCTCGCGAGGTGTCGCCGCGAGCCACCGTTTGGAGGGAGCTGCCGAGGGCAACTAGGACTCCCAACGTGGTTGACCCGTCGGCCTGGGTCCCATAGGCGATGGCGGTATCGGTTCCAAGCTGCGCCTGCAGGAAGAAGACGCGATGCGGATCAAACCCCGGAGCGATGGTGAACTGGAACTCCGCGGTCAAACTCCCGGCCGGGATGTCAACCGAGGCAGGCGGGGAAATCGCGGGATCGCTGGCGGAGAGAAAGACGGTAGTCGTCGAGGGCGAAGGCACATTCAGACTGACCCGCGCGCGGCCCGTGGCGCCGATGATCGGATGCGACAGCAGATGCACTTGCAGAGCCTGGGCGGGCGTAGCGGGCAGCACATGAAATGAAGCCGAGTAGCCGTCGAGTTCAACCAGGTCAGCACGCCCGTCGCCGGTCACATCTGCGACGAACTGTGGCACAAATCTCTTGTGGAACTCATATACATTGTACGTCGGGGTAAACGTGCCGTCGCCGTTGCCGGTAAGGAACTGGACATAGGCCCGGGAGGGAAGACCAGGAGCGAGCTGAAAGGCGGCGAGGTCGATGTGGCTATCGCCGTTGAAATCACCGATGCCGAGATTGAATTTCCACGGAAACAGCGTAGAACCTGCATAAGGCGTGTAGGTGTTCGTCAACAGGAAGGTGCCATCCGGTTGGCCGAGATAAACCGAGATTTCGGGAGGCGGCGAACTGAAGCTCCCTAGTTTCATGGCGATGATGTCAGGCAAACTATCTCCGTTCACCTCGACGACAGCGAAAGGATCGAGATTGGGAAACAGGAGTCTGGGCGTTTGGAACGTCCCGTCGCCGTTGCCCAGAAGCTGGTATAGGTCATTCACATCGTACGGTACCTGATTCCGGAAAAGCCAGACGAGCAAATCGAGATTTCCATCCTGGTTGCAATCTCCCACATAGAGGGCCTGCGGCCAGCGGGTCTCGCTGCCCCCGAAGAGAACCGAATTCCCCTGGCTGAAAGTTCCGTTACCCTGCCCGAAGAAAACAGTAATCCGCTGCCGGTCGTTCGGAGAGCTGCTGTTGCCAGCGACCACGAAATCGAGGTTGGCATCTTTGTTGAAGTCCCCCACCCCTAGGATCCTGTAATCTCCAGGATCATTGACCAATTTGGTGGGGGAATCGAAAGCCCCCAAGCCAAGATTGGGCGCAAAGAAGATGTCAGTGCCCCGTCGATCAGGTCTACGATTCCCAAGAAATCCGGATGGCCCGTATGGCGGAAGTCAGCCAGAATGAAGTCGACAAACGTCCGACGAAAGGCCTCCAGCACAGGAGAGCGGATGGGGTCGGAGAACTTGCCGGTCCCGTCGTTGAAGAGCACCGTCATTTGATAGGGCTCGGGGTGCAGCCGGCCCCGTTCCACGACTGCGAGGTCAAGCTTCCCATCGCCGTCCACATCCGCGGGGAGAAAGCCGGATATGGGCGAATTAGTCACTCCCTCTCTTTCTCCGGCCGCGAAATAGCCAAAGTAACGCCCTGCCGGCTCGCCGAAGCCTCCCTGGCCGTCGTTGAGGTAGACGGTAGCGGAATCACTATCTTGGTTGGCGGTCACAACGTCGAGGTAGCCATCCTGAGTGAAATCGGCCAGCGCGAGCGTGAACATTGTGAGATCCCCTCGATAAAGGCGAGCAGGGCTAAAGCTGCCCCTCCCATCACCCAGAAGAACCGACAAGAGGTCCCCACCGACACGACCAAACAGTATGCTGATGTTGAAAAAGGCGCCCGAGGTGATGATGTCGAGATGTCCGTCGCCATTGACATCATCCAAGGCAATGCCAAAACCGGTGTCGCCCAGACCGAAACTGCGCATCTCTGGCACGGTCTGGAAGCTGCCGCCACAGTGCCCCAGGAAGACGTTGGCCAGGCCAAAACTGTCGCGCACGACGGCATCCACACAACCATCCTCGTTGACATCCCCCAACTCTGTGCTGAAGACGATGCGGCCACCAAGCGGGACGCCTGGTATTGGAACGGACCGCATGACTACTTGAGCCAGCTTGAATGTGCCATCACCATTGTTCACATAAGCTCGCACTCCTCCCCCCAAGAAACTAGGATCAGGATTCGTAATCACCAAATCAGTACTGCCATCCCCGTTGAGGTCAGCGGCATCCATCCAAAAAGCGGTAATCAGGAAGTCGGCGGAAGTGAACACCGGTTCTCGGAAGCCCCCCGTACCGTCACCCGGCAGCAGCGCCACCGGGCCGGAGTTCAGCGTTCCCAAGAGACCTGCGAGAACGTCGGTCCGACCGTCCCCGTTGAAGTCATCGGCCAGAAGGAAAATCGGAGGAGCGGGAACAAAATAGCGTTTTTCGCGGGCGAAGGTACCGTCCCCGATACCGAACAGGACCCCGACGGTTCCACTGTCCACCTCGGCCACGATCAGGTCCAAGATACCGATCCCCCGGAGGTCGGCGGCGGTGACCCAGACCGGGGAGCGTCCTTCCAGGGGCAGGATGATGGGCAATTCCGCCGTGCCGTCGCCGCGGCCCAAATAGAGCCAGAGGTTGTTGTCCCCGCCATTGCTGACCACCCAATCGGCTCGTCCATCCCCATTGAAATCTCCTGTGGCCACGCCAGTGGGAATAAAGCCGGCTGGCAAGGCTTCCCGCAGTTGGAGGGCAGGAAACTCACTCGTGGCCCCGGCTGCCTGCTGCGAGCGTGGAAGAACGGAAGGTGAAGGCAACTGAGGGGGAAAGGCTGGATTCTGGACGGGAAGTGCCGGTTGGCCCCGGGGCCGGGAGAAATGGCGCAAGTACTCAAGCCCTTGCCGCCGGGCGTGGTTCCACCCCAAGAAGCGCGGCGGCACCTTCACGCCGGAGTCCGGCTCCTGGCCCTCTTCCGGAAGATCCTGGGTGGACAAGGCCCGGGTCAATGCCTGCGAAGTCTGAAAGGACTGCGGCACGAGCGTCGCAGTCGCAGGAGTCAGACTGAAATTGACTATTTCCGTTCCGCCCTCACTGACCTGCTGTTCCTTCTTGCGCTGGCTCTGATAGCCCGGCTTCGAAGCGCGCAAGGTGTATGTCTTGGAAACAACCAGCAGGCGATAACTCCCGTCGGTGCCCGTGGTAGTAGAGTGGCGGACCACTCCCTTTTTCCGCGCCTCTACCAGAGCCCCCTCCAGGGGCGCTCCGGTGTTCCCATCTGTCACCGTGCCTTGGAAGAAGCTGTGCTGCCGCAGCTTAAAATTCACCCTCTTCTTGGTTTGATTGACCGCCACGCTTTGCGCCAACTTGGTCTTGTCAAAGTAGCCCTCTTTGAAAGTGACCAGGTCGTATGTCCCCGCTTCCACATCCAGGACATACTTTCCGTCGGACCCAGTCGTGGTTGAGAACTGAGCAACCCCTCCTTGGAAAGCTGTCACAGTGGCACCCGCAATAGGGTTGAGATTCTTATCCCGGACTTTCCCCTTGAAACGGGCATTGGTCGGCCGGGTAACAGTAAAGGTCAGCGTGTTGGACGTGCCCCCGCCGGGAGCGGGAGTAAAAACCGTCACGGCAGCCGTGGCGGGGCCGGCAATGTCGCTGGTAAGAATGGTTGCTGTCAATTGACTCTCGCTGACAAAGCTGGTGGCGCGGTCCGCTCCGTCCCAGCGCACGACGGAGTTGCTCACGAACCCAGAACCATTGACGGTGAGGGTGAAGTCAAGGCCTCCGGCCTCGATGCTGGAGGGAGAGAGCGAACTGAGTACGGGAACCGGGTTGGGGGGTGAGGTGACAACAAAAGTGAGGGCGTTTGAGGTGCCCCCGCCTGGGGGTCCATTCACAACGGTCACGTCTACCGCGCCCGGCGTGGCGATGTCAGTTGCCGGAATCAGACCGACCACCCGCTGGGTGCTGTAGAAGACAGTATCGCGCGGCACCCCGTTCCACTGCACCTGGGAGAAGGGTACGAAGCCGCTGCCCTCCACCGTGAGCCGAAAACTCAGCCCACCGCCCCTAGCACTGTCGGGCGACAGCAAGGAAATCGTGGGGACGGGATTGGAGATGGTAAAAACGAACTGGTTGGAGAGGCCGCCGCCAGGAGCGGGGTTGAACACAGCCACCTGGGGCGAGGAGGAGAAGGTGAGATCATTGGCAGGGATCACCGCCCGCAATTCGGTGTCGCTGATGTAGGTCGTCAGGCGGTCACTTCCCCTCCAGCGCACGCGCGAGGTGGGAACAAAGTTGGAACCAGTCACGGTCAGGACGAATTCCGGCCCGCCATACTCGGCGCTGGAGGGCGAGAGGGAGGCGAGGGTCGGTACCGGGTTGGGGGGCGGGGGATCTCCTTCCAGTTGCCACAGGATGGAGGTTCCCTCGCCTACTGCCTGGCTGTTGAAACTCCACAAGGCCCCCTGGTTGGGCGAGACCTGCACGCCCACCGTCGCCGATCCTCCCCGGTCGTGTGCCCAACAATCTCCTCCGAAGGTCGTGTCTGCGTAGTTGAACCGAAGGTCGCTGCTTTGCTCGAAAAAGACCACTTGGAAGGTTACCCGGGACAACGGATCGCTTCGGCAATCGAACGCTCTTCGTGAATCCGGTTAGGTTGTAGGCGCTGGTTGAAGGTGAGGGTCGAGGTAATGCT
>JBHHYX010000196.1:0-9674 GCA_046757765.1 Acidobacteriota bacterium
GGAAGAGCAGGGCTGCCGTCAACACCAGTAGACCGGGAATGGAAACCCAGGCCGGGGCGGGGTCGGCCAGAAGGGTGATGGGTCCAGCGGGGAGGGGAACCGGGCACAGCGATTCCAGGTAGTAGATGACGCTGATTTTCTTCAGGGCGGGGGGCAGGAGGAAGTTGATCGACTCCCAACCCAAAACGACGGCGGCCGGGATGATGGGGTTTCGAAACAGCAGTCCCATGAGCAAAAAGACGGCGCCATATCCGATGCAGGCCAGGAGGGTGACGCCCAGATAGGCGCTCAGGTGGCCCAGTCCCGGACCGGCAAAGAAGAACTGGCGCACTTCAGCGGAGCCGGCCGGCGCGTACAGAAGCAGAAAGGAGGCCGCCGTGCTGGCGCCGAAAACGAGGAAGACCGTCAGCAACCCTGAGGCGTACTTGGCCACCGCCAGCACCTCCCGGCGCAAGGGAAGCAGGAAATAGTAGTGGAGAGTCCTCTCCAAAACATCACCCCGAAAGAGATTGGTGAAAACTGCGACGCAGCCGAAGAAGAGGGCAAACCTCAGAATGAAGGTCCTGAAGACGGTGGCGAAAATGACTCCGAGACCCCCCAACTGCGTCACGGCTTCCTTGGGCAGGTCGACTAAGGCCCGCAGCGAGAAGATCAGCACCGGCGCGGCCGCCAGCAGATAAACCCCCCAGGAGCGTTTTCCCAGCAGGGTTTTTTTCAGCTCCAGTCGGACGATGGCCCGAATCTGTCGGACCCACAAGGACCAGGGAAGGTCCTGGACTGCCTTTCTCTCAATCCTCCCAGGAGTCGTGGCGAGGCTCATGCGTTTCTCCCGTTGCCAATCAGGTATTCGTAGACGGACTGAACGTTCTCATCGGCCGGCGCCACTGTTTCGATGTTGAGATTGTTTTCCAGCACGACGTGGTTCAGCAGCAGATAGAGGCGATCGGCGTTCCCGGTTCGAATGAAGAGGCCCCGATGATCCTCCTGGATTTTGACCTCCACGACGTGATCCTGCTGAAAAAGTCGGGAGGCGAGAAGTTCAGGTTGATCGCAGCGGATCAGGATCTGCATGGGATGCTCTTTGACCTCGCTGCGGACACCTCGGATGTCCCCTTCGGCCACGACATACCCATGGTCCAGTAGGATGACACGGTCCGAAATGAGATCGACCTCGTGCAGAATGTGGCTGGAAATGATGACGTGCAGACCGTCCTGACCCCATTCCTGAAAGAGTGTGATCGTCTCGGCCCGGGCCATGGGGTCGAGTCCGTTGAGGGGCTCGTCCAGTGCCAGCACAGCGGGTTGGTGGCAGATCGCCTGAGCCAGCTTGATCCGCTGTCGCATCCCTTTGCTGTAGCCGGCCACGCGCCGCCGGGCGGCGTCAGTCATCTTGACCTGCTCCAGGGCCCTCCAGGTCAACTCTTCGGCACGGCTGTGCTCATGGCCGTGGATGCGCAAGAAACCGTAGATGAACTGGTAACCGGAAAGCCCTTTGGGAAAGGCGTCGAACTGGGAGCAGTAGCCCACCTTTCGAAAAAGGCTCTCGGGCTGGGTGGGCGCCATCCCCAGAACCGAGATCTCGCCGCGTGTGGCTTGCAGCAGTCCGGTCATCAGGTTGAGAAGGGTGGTCTTGCCCGAACCATTGGGTCCCACCAGGCTGGTGACTCCAGGAGGGATCGAAAGGCTCACTCGATTGATTCCCAGAACCTCGCCGTAGAATTTGGAGACGTTCTCAAAGAAAATATAGCGCTCCGCCCCCTTGTCCATCAGCTGATCACCTCGTAGGCTCGGAGTTTGCGGGATAAGAGGAGAAGACAGAAAGCGCACACCGCCAGCAGCGCCAGCCAGGCGCTCCAGACCGGAATCTGGCTCCAAATCTTCACCCCGAAAAGCCAGGACCAGACGGTCCGGATCAATTCAGCCAGGTCCATCAGCTTGCCCCAACGGGTGTGCAGCGTCTGGTTGACGGCTTCTCCAAAGGCGGCGGCAACAAAGAAGACGCCGAAAAGCATGGCGCCGGCCACCGGTTTCCACTTGACCCAGGCGGAAAGCGCCAGCGAGAGGAGGGAGAGAACCAGAATCCAGATCCAGGATCCCAGAAGAATACCGCTCAGGATCCAAGGGTGTTGCCAAAGCCAACTCCAGCCCTCCAGATTGCTGTGCAGCAGCAGCAGCAGCAGGCCGGGTATCCAGGTGATGAGCGAAAGCAGGATGACCAGTACGGACATTTTCCCCACCACGTACTCACTTCGCGTAAAGGGGCGGCACAGATAAAGGGGCAGGGCATTGTGGGTCAAATCCATGGAAACCAGCCCCGGTCCCACCAGTGCGGCCAGCAGAAAAGCAAAAAAACCCTGTACGGCCAGGAAGCGCAAAAAGAAGACGCCATTGATAGGCATGATCTGGGCCACCGGAAGGTCCAGCAATTGCAAGGCGGAGACATTGTGGCGCAGGTAGATTATCAGAGCCGCTCCAACCGGCGCCACGAAGCAGGAGACAAAGAAAGCCGTGACGATCTTGGAGGAAAAAAGATCCCGGTAGATGAAGCGGGGAAGGACGAGGAGTCGTGACCACTCGGCGGTCAGTTTTCCCGTGTACAGTGTGTAGGGCCGCTTATAAATGGCCATGCTCTCCTCCTCCCATCGCCTTCAAGAAGATGTCTTGCAGAGAGTCCCGTTTGTAGTCGAGCCGGCGAATCTGGATCTTCTTCCGGGCGGCGGCCTGGTAGAGGTCGCGGATTTCGATTCCCCGGGGCAGGACCGTCTTGATCAGCCCGCCGAAGCAGGCGCACTCACATCCCAGTTTTTCCATCTCCGAGACGAAAGACCCATCGTCCCCGTACGTCTCCAACTGGATGAACTTGCGGTTGGCCTTCCTTTCCTCCTCCAGGTTACAGTAGACGGCAATCTCCCCTTCCTTGAGAATCAAGACCTCGTCGCAACATTCCTCGGCATCCCGGAGCAGGTGGGAAGAGAGGAGGATGTGCACTTCGCCGCTGTCGCGGATTTCCTGGATCAGCTTCAGCATCCGCTGGCGGGCCGGCGGGTCGAGACCGTTGGTAGGCTCGTCCAGAATCAACAGCCGGGGACCGTGAACCAGTGCCTGGGCCAGTTTGGCGAGCTGTTTCATTCCCTGGGAATAGGTGCCCAGCTTCCGGTAGCGAGCCTCTCCCAAGCCCACGTAGAAGAGCGCTTCGTGGGCTCGCTCCATGGCTGGGGCCGGGGGCAGGCCGGACAGTTCGGCCATCAAACGGACGAAACTGATGGCGGTCATTCCAGCAATGAAGGAGTCATTTTCGGGCATGTACCCGACCAGTGTGCGGATCGTCTTGGCCTGGCTTCGAACATCGTGGCCGAAGACGCGCGCCGTGCCCCGAGAGGGCGGGTGAAAGCCCAACAAGGTCCGAATCAGAGTGCTTTTCCCGGCCCCGTTGGGGCCCAGTAGACCAATCGATCGGCCTGAGACGGCCCCCTTCAGATCCTTCAAGATGAGGCGCTTGGCGAGCTGGACTTCGAGGCGGTCCAACTCAATGACCGGTTTCTTTTGCATCGATCTCCGTTTCTCTCCTAGTCTATACGAATGCGACGGGCGGAAATGTTGCAGAGAAGGCCGTTCATTGTCTGGGAGCGCGCCGGCTCGGGTGGCCCGACAGGGCTGGAATTCCCATTTGATGGATGCTCGCCAGCATGCCGGCGATGCCCAGACCCGAAATTCCGTCTCCCCGGCCGGCCAGCAGGATTTGATTGGGTTCACCGTAGGCATAGAGGAGGGTCGGAGTCACCTGCTCGGCCAGCTGGCTCAGGCTCTGCCCCTCCTCAGAGTCTGGAGCTGGCGCCTGCGGCAGGTGCCGAGCCAGAGGCTGCAGGAGAGAGCCCACGTTCTGGTAGACAAAGGCCGAAAAATTGACGTGTCCATCCTGCGGCAAGAGTGCCGTGAAACCCGCGGATGTGGCGAAGACGTAGCCCGTTTGACGGTACGCCATCGCGTTTTCCAACAGCGCCCGGCTGGGGGCGGCAATCAAATAGCCGTCGGCGAAGACGTAGTGGACTTCCATTTTCGAGTCGGGTGAACTCAAACGGAAGAAAACCCGTCCCCCCGCCTGCTCTCTGCTCAGCTCAAAGCCGGTCCCGCCACCCTCGCTCGCCTGCTGGTTGATTTCCTCAACGATCCATTGAATCGTCTCTTGAAGCTGGGCCGGATCGTAGACCTCGAACACCAGCTTCCAGGAGGAAGTGGGCAAAACAGGGCCATCCACGGCGAAAACGACTTCACCTCCCAGTGGAGCGGCGAAGTCCCGCTCGATGTTGATCCCCTTGTCGATCTGGAAGTCGACCAGATTCTGCCAGGCTTTCGAGTCCAATGCCTGCAGGAATTGAAACAGGTCCTCCACCATCAACGCGGGGTCTTTGACAGCAAACGCCGCCACCACGTGGGCATCCGGCGACACGAAGTCGAGGGCTCCGATGGGCGCCGGCTCAGCCAGCCAGGAAACCAGGCCGCTGCGAGAGTCCTCGAAACTGACCACGGCGCGGGTTTCAGTCGCATCTCCACTGGCTTTCCGCTCCACCACCAGCTGCTCGGCGTCCAGAATGCCCAGGCGGCGAAAAGCTTCCCGTTCCTGGATGGGCTGTTTTCCGAGGTGGGCAAGGACTTCCTGCTCGATCAAGCGCCTCAAATCCGCGGCCAGCAGATAGCCGACCCCCTCCTGATAAGCCTGGGCGATGCGGGAGTGAAACGGAGTGTCGATGAAAGCACTCGTTCCCGATTGCAGGTCCGTCGCCACCTGGCGCAGACACTCCAGAGAGGGCGATATCGCCAGAATGACGTCTTGCACCATGACATAGATGATTTCCACGCCCGCGCTCGAGGATTCCGATTCAGCCAAAGGATCCTCAATGATCCGAAACGTAAGGGGCGCCTGGACATCACTGTTGATCCGATCGATCTCCTCCCGCAGCAGATCCGTGAACCCGCCTTCATCGACAACTTCAGTCAACAGTACGGCTCCCGTGGGAGGACCCGATTTCTGGTCGACTTTGATGGCGATGGCCACTTCCTCGCCCAGGTGCTCGCCAAAATCCCGAAGTCGAGTCAGGATCTGCTCAATCGTCGGTTCCAGCTGGGCGCCTTGCTCGTTCCACCACTGCTGCAGAACCGGGCTCTGATGCAGTCTTTCCTGGAAGAGGTGGTGGGCTTCACTCAGGCTGGTGCTGAGGTTGGGAAGAGAGAGATAGATGACCGTTGCCTCGGGAGCCAGATCGAGCAAAGCGGTCGAATATCGAAGCCCCGGGTCCAGACGGACCTCCAGCTCCTTCTGCAGTGAGGCGAGCTCCCTCATGAGAGCCAGATGCCGGCTGGCGTTCGGGCTCCAGGAGATATCCTGTGCGACCGAAACGGCGGCCAGGCTGTGGCTGGTGGAAATCTGCTCTCCAGGGTGCAGAGTGCTGGTCTCCCTCCCCTGTTCGACGACGACCTCGCCCTCGATGACGGAGACTCGGGACCCCTTGGTTCCGTGACTCACCGAGAAGATGGTTCCCTTGACCGACACCAGGCAGTCGCCGGTTGCCACGTACAAATAACCGTCACGCTGGGGCGCCGCCTCGACGATAATGCTGCCCCGAGAAAGGTGGACGGTCTTCCCAGCCCTGCGGGCGGTGACGAACAGTTGAGCTCTGTCGCTCACCTCCACCCTGGAACCATCCGCCAATTCCACCACTGCATGAGACCCTTTTGCGGTCCGGATCTCTTCGTTCTCATGAATCTCGGCGCCGACGGGTAGAGGAGTGTTTCCGCCGGCGTCCACGCGCCACAGCGATCCTTCCACTGAGGTGACCACCGCCCGGGCGGCATCGGGTGCCGGAAGCAGGGAATCGAGGGCCCCGAACTGGAATAATCCCACCCCCAGAAGCAGGGCGGCGGCAATGCCCCAACCGATGAGCGCCCTTCGAGAGCCGCCCTGGGAGGCTTTCGGCGCCGGGCGGGGTATCGGTGTCTCGGACGGGCCCGATTGGGCCATCTGGAGGGCCTTGCGGCAGTCCATGCAGTCACTCAGGTGATCTTGGAACAAAAGCTTGCGAGATTCGGGCAGACGGCCGCTGAGATAAGTCGGGATCAGAGCTCGCACGTCGGAACAGCTGCGGATGCCGGTGTGTTGATCCGCTCGAGCGCCCTCTTCACAAGAAGAGGTCTCCGGCGGGTCCAGCTGGAGACGACCCCAAACTCGGCGGGCAGCTTGTTCGACGAGGGCCCCTTCAACCTCTTCCTCACGGATTTCACCCATCACCTGATCCAATACATCATCAGGATCATTTTTATAGAGTTTCATGGCGTTCCTCCTAAGAACGAACGAAGCTGATCTTTGAGCCGGTGTCGGGCCCGGTGCAGGACGACCGCTACGACTCCTTGGGAAGTCCCCACGATTTCAGCGATTTCTCGATTGGCGTAGCCTTCGAAATAACGAAGGAGGAGGATCTCCGCCGACTGGGGGCTCAATTGGCAGAGGGCGCTCCGAAACCATTCGTGCAGCTCGCGCGCCGCTTCCCGCTCGTCCGGGTGGAGCTCGGAGCCTTCCCTCAATTGCCCTTTCACGGTCTCCAACGGAACACTCCTGGTGCTCTTTCGGCCGCGCAACAAATCGATCGAGGCGTTGACGGCCGCCCGGTGCAGGTAGCTCCCCAGCTTTTCCGAGCGATTGGGCAGAACCCCCCGGCGCAGCAAGCGCAAAAAGACGTTCTGCAGGACGTCTTCCGCATCCGCCAGGCTTCCCGTGACCCGGTAGGCCGCCTGGAAGACGCGCTCATGATGATCCTGGAAGACCCGTTCCAGCTCGGCTGGAGGAGGCATTGAGATCTCCTGTTTGAGGGCAGCTTGCACAATCTTCTCCTTCTTCTTTGCGTCACTCATAAGACGGAGGCCGTCGCCTTCTTATTAACACCTGACGTGAGTCCGAACAGGATAGAAGGGTACAAGGTCAAGAGCGAGCAATCCAGCCCCTCCCCTGGCTTCGCAATTCCCAGGTCCCAACCGCCAATTCCCAAAGTAGATTGCAAATCCGAGATCGCAAATGCACGAACTGTTGAGGGTTACACTGGGGTCCTTGGAGTGCTGGGGTTTCCGGGCGCCAAGACGCTTGGCGGTTCTGCGGGGATGAGTGATGGCTTCGCGGTGGGCCCCCCTCACGCTCCGGGCGGACAGGACTCCAACCCGGATTTCTCTTTCTCACACACGATCTACTGGGGAGCCGAATGCATCCACCCTGACCGTGCGTTGTGTTCGGTCGTTGAGCCGATCGGTCGCCAGTTTTGAGTGTTTTACGCCGAGCTGTGATAGCTTTGAGGCGGAGTCTGAATTCAGCCTCGCAAGGAGGTCGGGTGGCGATCATTGAGGTTCACAATCTGTCATTTACCTATGCCGGCGGCGCGTCACCGGCCGTGAGGGGATTGGATTTCACCATCGAGAGGGGAGAAATTTTCGGCTTCCTGGGGCCCAGCGGGGCGGGCAAGTCGACGACGCAAAAGATACTGGTGGGTCTACTGACAGAGTTCGATGGAGTGGTGTCGGTTCTGGATCGCAGCCTGGCGCGGTGGGGATCGGACTACTACGAGCGGATCGGGGTGTCCTTCGAGCTGCCCAATCATTTTCTCAAGCTGACAGCCATCGAAAACCTGACCTACTTCGCCTCGTTGTATGGGGGCAAGACGGAGCCGGCCGCCTCCCTTCTGGACAAGGTGGACCTCGGCTCGGACGGCTCGATGCTGGTGGCCCAATTCTCAAAAGGGATGAAAACGCGCCTTGGTGTGGCGCGTGCGTTGCTGCACGATCCGGAACTCGTCTTCTTCGATGAGCCCACGGTTGGGCTCGACCCGGTCAACGCCAGGCGCATCAAGGATTTGATCTCCAGGGAGCGGGACCGTGGCAAGACCATCTTTCTCACCACTCACGACATGACCGTGGCCGACGAACTCTGTGATCGCGTGGCGTTTATCGTCGAGGGCGCCATCGGGCTGATCGATTCGCCGCGCTCATTGAAGCTTCAACACGGTCGAAGGCAGGTCCGCGTGGAACTCCAAACCGACGGTGTGTTGCAACAGTGCGACTTTCCACTGGATGGGCTGGGTGACAACCGGGATTTCCTGAGCCTGCTTCGGAGGGGAAGCGTGCAGACGATTCACACACAGGAGGCCACTCTGGAAGATATCTTCATCCAAACCACGGGGCAAAGCCTGGCATGAGACGGCTGCTTTCCGCCATGGTTTGTGACGTTCGCCTTCAGTTTCGCAACGGATTCTACTACGCGGTGGCCTTTGTGCTGGCGTGCTGGGTGATTCTGCTCAGCCAGCTTCCTCCGCTCGACTGGGCCTGGCTGCTTCCGGTGGTGATTCTGGGCAACGTCGCCATGAGCGCATTCTACTTCATTGGGGGGCTGGTCCTTCTGGAACGGGCGGAAGGATCGATCCAGGCGCTGGTGGTCACGCCGCTGCGCAGGTGGGAATATCTCGCCTCGAAGGTCATCACGCTCTCCATTTTGGGCCTGGTCGAGAATCTCATCCTTGTCGTCATCGCCCGCGGCATGCGCTTCCAGGCCGGCTTTCTCATTGCGGGCGTAGTCTTCTCCTCTCTCTTGTTCGCCCTGGTGGGGTTTTTGGTCGTCGCCCGCTACGAGTCAATCAACCAGTATTTGTTGCCCTCGGTGCTTTATGTCACTCTCTTGTCTCTCCCCTACCTGCACTACTTTGGAATCTGGGACCACCCTCTCATGTATGCCCACCCGCTGCTTCCCTCCCTTCTTTTGATGAAGGGGGCGTTCTCGCCGATGAGCCGAGGCGAACTGGCTTACTGCCTGCTCTATTCAGCAGTATGGGTGGGGGTGACCTTCGTTGCCGGCCGCCGCTCGTTTCAGCGTTTTCTGGTGGTGGGCGAAAGGGGGAGCTGAGATGCGTCCATTGGCAGCCGCCAGGTCTTTGAGCCTGATCGATTGGAAGAGCATTCGCCGCGACCCCATGTTGCGATGGTTGATACTCTACCCAGTGGCAATCGCTTTCCTGCTCCGCTGGCTCACCCCGGTCATAACGGCGTCCTTGGAGTCGCGTTTCGGATTCGACCTGCGACCCTACTACGTGCTCATCATGAGCTTTGCGCTGCTCATCATGCCGGGCCTCTGCGGGATGGTGATCGGATTCCTTCTTCTGGACCAGCGCGACGATCGAACGCTGACGGCCTTGCAAGTCACGCCTCTCTCCCTGGGTGGCTACCTCAGCTACCGCCTGGCCATGCCGATGGTGTTGAGCCTCCTGTTCACCCTCCTGCTCATCCCCCTGGCGGGCCTGGTGCAGGTCGGTTTTTGGGCCCTCCTGGCGTCGGCACTGTCGGCGGCGCCGCTGGCGCCGCTCTACGCCCTGTTTCTGGCAAGCTTTGCCAGCAACAAAGTGCAGGGATTCGCGCTGGCCAAGGGTGTCGGCGTCCTGATGATTCCCCCGCTGGTGGCCTACTTTGTGGCTTCCCGTTGGCAACTGGCCTTTGGACTGGCACCCCACTATTGGCCCGCCAAGGTGTTCTGGATGGTGCACGGCCGCGAGCCCCACGTTTTGCTTTTCATCCTCATCGGATTAGCCTATCAGGGGCTGCTCATCCTGGCCCTGATGAGACGATTCGATCGCGTCATGCATAGCTAGTTC